>CAUUSJ010000001.1:0-74957 GCA_963547765.1 uncultured Streptococcus sp.
ATATACGAGAACAGCTAGATAATCGAAAGAAACCCCTAAAAAGGGAGAAGCAAGATTTTAGCATGATTGCCGTGCTGGGCGGAGTTCTCTTTCTTATCACCCTTTTGCTCACAATCATCATGCAGTTGGGACAATTCTTTTAGTCTCGGATATTCTAGTCAGAATGATAAAAAACAGCAGACTTTCCTGCTGTTTTTTGTTACAATTTATACATGACTAAGAATCAAGAAAATAGAAGGGAGTGCCACTGTGTTAGCAATTGAAAAAATTAGGAACATCACTCCCGAAAATCTTCCATCTTTAACGATTTTGACGGGAGATGACTTGGGGCAATTTGAGCTGTTAAAAGACGAGTTTTTGAAGCAGATCCACTACGATCCAGCGGATTTGAATGTCACATTATTTGATATGAAAGAAACGTCTTATGCAGATGTGGAGCTAGATTTAGTCAGTCTGCCTTTTTTTGCAGATGAAAAGATTATTATTTTAGATCATTTTGCGGATCTATCGACAGCAAAAAAGCGCTATTTATCGGATGAAGAGCTCAAGTCCTTTGAGCAGTATTTGGAAGCTCCTAGTAGCACGACCAAATTGGTCATTTTGGCGGAAGGTAAGCTGGACAGCAAACGCAGACTAGTCAAAATGCTCAAGCGCGACGGACAGATCTTTGAAGCAGCTGAGATTAAGGAAGCAGACTTGCGTCAGTATTTTACCAAACAAGCCCAGCTTGAAGGTCTGGACTTTGCTCCGAAGGCTTTTGACCACTTGCTGATCAAATCAGGCTTTCATTTTAGCGAAATCAGTAAAAACTTGGCTTTTCTGAAGTCTTATAAGGAGTCGGGGCAAATCAGTTTAGAAGACATCGCTGAGGCCATTCCTAAAACCTTGCAGGACAATATTTTTGATTTGACCCAACTGATTTTACAGAAACAAATTGATGCTGCACGGAGTTTGGTGCGAGATTTGACTCTGCAGGGTGAAGATGAAATCAAGCTGATTGCCATCATGTTAGGCCAGTTTCGAATGTTTACTCAGGTTAAGATTTTGGCGGATAATGGCCTATCTGAGAGCCAAATCGTGTCGGACTTATCAGACTATCTTGGACGCAAGATGAATCCCTTCCAAGTCAAGTTTGCACTCAAGGATGCGCGTGGGCTTAGCCTCAACTTTCTGAAAAGAACCCTGACCTGCTTGATTGAAACGGACTACCAGATCAAGTCTGGCCTTTATGACAAGGACTACCTTTTCGACCTCGCCTTGCTGAAAATCGCAACAGGAAACTTCTAAAAGCTTAGCAAAATTTATAAGCAAAATAGTTGAAAAATGTGCGTTTTTACGTTATGATTTGTATAATAATAAAGAAAATGAGGACAAGTAAATGGCAATTATTTTACCAGATCTACCTTATGCATACGACGCTTTGGAACCTTACATCGATGAGGAAACAATGCACCTTCACCATGACAAGCACCATCAAACTTACGTGAATAACGTAAATGCGGCGCTTGAAAAACATCCTGAAATTGGTGAAGACTTAGAAAAACTGTTGGCAGATGTTGAGTCTATTCCGGCTGATATTCGCCAAGCAGTGATCAACAACGGTGGTGGACACTTGAACCATGCTCTTTTCTGGGAATTGATGACTCCTGAAAAGACAGCTCCTTCAGCAGAACTTGCAGCAGCGATCGATGAGACATTTGGTTCATTTGAAGAATTCCAAGCAGCCTTCACTGCAGCAGCAACAACTCGTTTCGGCTCAGGTTGGGCATGGTTGGTTGTCAACAAAGAAGGGAAACTTGAAGTAACTTCAACAGCAAACCAAGATACACCAATCTCAGAAGGTAAGACACCGATCTTGGGCTTAGACGTTTGGGAACATGCTTACTACGTGAAATATCGCAACGTGCGTCCTGACTACATCAAGGCTTTCTTCTCAGTGATCAACTGGAATAAAGTGGATGAGCTCTACGCAGCAGCTAAATAATAGATTATAAAACGGATCGCAATGATTCGTTTTTAAATGCCCTTAAATTGACCTTTCTACTTGTTATTTTAATGAGAATCTTTTATAATACTAAAATATTAGGAGAAAAACTTTGATTAAAAATGACATAAAGAAACTGGCTTGCTGGTTCGGTGGTGTTTTCTTATTTATTTGTTTTTTGGGTCTTTTGGTGGAACCACAGCGAGCTGATAAAAAGATAGCAGAAGCAGATCAATCAATCGCTTCTTCACAGGCTACAGAAGGAGAGGAAACGAAGTCTGAGGCGACTGCGCGTACTAGTAAGACGATGGAAGAGAAACAAGAGGTGATAGAGCAAGACCTTCCAACCATGGAAGCTTTAGGTTTATCTTATGATTATGCGAATATGACCTTGCCACAAGTTGTTCAGGCTTACATGGATGACATGGGAATTGACTCTTCGCAGATTGCTTTTTCTTATAAAGATCTGACGAGTGGACAAACTTATGCCATGAATGATACCCAGTCTATGACAGCAGGCTCTACTTATAAACTCCCCCTTAATATGTTGGTTGTTGATGAGGTAGC
This sequence comes from uncultured Streptococcus sp., assembly GCA_963547765.1. Lineage (GTDB taxonomy): Bacteria > Bacillota > Bacilli > Lactobacillales > Streptococcaceae > Streptococcus. The sequence continues at coordinate 2,552 of CAUUSJ010000001.1, forward strand.
AGCAGGAAAATTATCGCTGGAAGAGCGGTTTGATATTACCAACACCAGCTATGAATACAAGGGAGAACACGATAACTATGTAGCGGTCTTCAATGGTGCCATGTCTATTCCTGATATGCAGGAGTATTCCTTGGTCTACTCTGAAAATACGCCCGCTTATGCGCTAGCAGAGCGACTAGGCGGTATGGATAAGGCCTACAGCATGTTTGGAAGGTATGGTCGATCAAAAGCTAAAGTCAAGACGATCAGCAGAGAAAATAAAACAACAACAGACTACTATATTCAAGTTCTGGAGTATCTGTGGAATAATCAAGAAAAATACAAGGATATTCTTTATTTTATCGGTGTTTCCTTCCCTGGTGAATATTACAAACGTTATCTTTATGATTTGACCATCTATCAAAAGCCTGGGTATGTTAGAGAGGCTCTCAATGTTGATGCTATTGTCATGGAGGAGAAGCCCTATATTGTGGCACTTTATACAGCCTATCTAGGTGGCAGCACAGAAGCTAGTGAGGAGATCAGCGGAGTTGGTATTGATCAGGTCGGTCAAATTGCCTATATCATTAATGAGTGGCACCGGGTTAATATGAACTAATCTAATAAATACGCCTTAGATGAAAATCTGGGCGTATTTTTGGTTTTTAATTGCAGTAAAGCTTGATGACTTTTAGATTGAAATCTATTTAGAAAAAAATCAAAATAGATTTGACAGAAAGAAAGGAAAGATGTATAATCTATTTAGAAAAAAATCTAAACAGTTCAGGAGAAAAACGATGATTTCTATTCATATCTTGATTGCTATGCTGCTGATTTTAGGAGCAGTCCTTGTTCCTTTGGTTTATTTTAAAAAGACCAAGCACATTTCTTTATTAGTCTTTCTTTTAGGGGGAGTTGGCTTTTATCTGTCTAGTCAGGTTCTGGAAAATATCTTGCATCGTATCGTTTTACAGCCTCAGGCTGATGGGACTATTGCTTTGCGGACGGAAAATCCTTGGCTATACGTTCTTTATGCTGTTGCTGCGGCAGCTATTTTCGAAGAAACAGGTCGCTGGGTCATCTTTTACTGGTTGCAAAAGAAGCGTCCACTGACCTTTAGGGATGGTGTGGCCTATGGCTTGGGGCATGGTGGTATCGAGGCTTTGTTTGTTGGTATTGTCAGTCTCTTAAACCTTTGGGTTATAGCTCAAGTAGTGACTCAGGGGAATGCTCAGATGCTGGCTCAAATTCCTCAAACAGTTATTGAAAATGTCCGTTCCATGAGTGCTGGCAGCATCTACCTTTTGGCTCTTGAGCGGATCTTGGCTATTCTTATCCAAATCTTGCTGACCTTCTGGGTTTGGAAGGCGGTCAAGGAGAAGGCTCCAGTGTATTTTTTAGCTGCGCTGGGACTTCACGCCCTGATTGACTTAGCGCCTGCCCTGGCTCAGGTAGGCTTTCTTCCGCCACTTGCAGTTGAAGCTCTACTCTTGGTAGAAGTAGTGGCACTAGTCTTTCTGACCAAGAAAATCTTGAAAGTTTACCTGAAAGAAAGGTCTAATCATGGGGATCAGTCAAACGCTTAAAGCTCTAGCTGACCCAGTTCGGAGGGGGATTCTGGAAATGCTCAAGCATGGTCCGAAGTCTGCAGGGGAAATTGCCCAAGCTTTTGAGCTGACGCCTGCGACGGTATCCTACCACCTCTCTCAGCTAAAGAAAGCCGGTCTACTCATAGAAGAAAAGCAGAAGAACTTTATTTATTACAGCTTAGATGTCACTGTTTTTGAAGAAATTCTTGTCTGGTTTCAATCTCTTGGAGGAGGAAACGAAAATGAAAAAAAATAGTTTACAAGAATTAGGATGGGCACTTGGCGTCATGCTCTTGCCAGTTTTCTATGCTATCTGGGTCTATCAAGAATTACCAGATAGCATAGCGATTCACTTTGACTTATCTGGGGAAGGAGACAGCTTTTTACCTAAGTTTCTGTTAATCTCTGCTTTTCCAATTGTCATGATGCTGCTAGAAGTTATGATTTATTGGTCTACTGTTGCTAAAGATATCTTAAATCCCACTTTTAAACACCTTATTCGCTGGATCTTTCCCTTTAGCTTTGTCTTACTCTATATGGCGACTATTTATGAGAGCTTAGACGAGGACTTTGATATCCGTAAAATAGCAACTGTGATCGTTGGTGTGGTTTTTATAATTATGGGAAATTATCTGCCGAAAAAAGTACAGGCTGACAGAAAGCCCATAAATAGAAAATGGGCATACCTCTTTGTTTTGTTAGGATTTCTTACTTTTACAGCCAGCATTTTCTATTTGTAAGCGGATTTATGCTATAATACTAATAGCAAGTAAGAAGGGTTATTATGATCAATAAGGAACATTATCAGATTATTAGACGGCATCCAGCATTTGCACATTTTCCTGTGGAAATTTTTGATAAGATTGCTATTGAGATTCAATTCCGCAAGATTCCCAAGGGACAGATTATCTTCTTTTCAGGGGATCGCAGGGATCGTCTTTTCCTCCTGCATCGAGGCTATGTTCGTATCGAGCAGTACGATTCAACTGATACTTTTTCTTATATGGATTATATTAAAATGAATAGTGTGTTTCCATATGGAGGTATGTTTTTCGATGAGCGTTATCATTATACGGCTAGCGCGGTCACTAATGTCGAGTATTTCAGCATTCCTATGGACTTATTTGAAGACTATTCAAAAAAGAATGTTGATCAGCTGTTGTTTATCACCAAGCGTTTATCACAGATTTTAGAATTTCAGGAATTACGCTTACGGAATGTCGTCTCAGCCAGTGCTACGGATCGTGTGACCCAGTCTTTATCTATTTTATGCATGGATCTGTGCAAAGAGCAGGATACACTTCCATTTCCAATGAGTATGAAAGAGTTGGCCAAGTTAGGAGCCACTACACGTGAAACAGTCAATCAGGTTCTAAAAAAACTAAGAGAAGAAGGAGTGATTGACTACGAGCATAAAAAACTGACATTTAAGAATAAAGATTACTTTATGAGATATTTCGAAGGAAGCTAATCAATCATTTGATTGGCTTTTTTCAAACATTTTTACACATTTAAAAGTTTTTTCTGATCATATTCTAATATTAATTGAACATATATTTTTTACAAAAAAATATATATTCCTAAAAATAATAGAACAATCAAAATATGCAAAGAAAACGCTTTAAAATAAATAAATATCATAATGTTTTATAAAAAACGCAAAGGATTTGGCATTTGTAATGTAAGATTTTAGGTGTAAGCCTTTCCAATCCATGATAGAATAATAGCATAAAAGGGATTGGGAAACCTAACCTCAACGAAAAGGAGGACAATAGATGTCTACACATCCAATTCATGTTTTCTCAGAAATTGGAAAACTGAAAAAAGTTATGTTGCACCGTCCGGGCAAAGAGCTGGAAAACTTGCTACCGGACTACCTAGAACGTCTTCTTTTTGATGACATTCCTTTCTTGGAAGATGCTCAAAAAGAACACGATGCATTCGCTCAAGCTCTTCGTGATGAAGGAATTGAAGTTCTTTATCTCGAAAAATTGGCTGCTGAATCCTTGATTTCTCCAGAAATTCGTGAACAGTTCATCGAGGAATATTTGGAAGAAGCAAATATTCGTGGACGCGAAACGAAGAAAGCTATTCGTGAATTGCTGCATGGTATCAAGGACAACCAAGAATTGGTTGAAAAAACAATGGCAGGGGTTCAAAAAGCTGAATTGCCAGAAATCCCTGATGAAGCGAAAGGTCTGACTGACTTGGTAGAATCAGATTATCCATTTGCGATTGATCCAATGCCAAACCTTTACTTCACACGCGACCCATTTGCTACAATTGGTAATGCCGTATCGCTCAACCACATGTTTGCGGATACTCGTAACCGTGAAACACTTTACGGTAAATACATCTTCAAATATCACCCAGAATACGCTGGAAAAGTGGAATTGGTTTACAACCGTGAAGAAGATACTCGTATCGAAGGTGGAGATGAGTTAGTTCTTTCTAAAGATGTATTGGCAGTTGGTATTTCTCAACGTACAGACGCAGCATCTATCGAAAAACTTTTGGTGAACATCTTCAAGAAGAATGTTGGCTTCAAGAAAGTATTGGCCTTTGAATTTGCTAACAACCGTAAATTCATGCACTTGGATACTGTCTTCACTATGGTTGACTATGACAAGTTCACCATTCACCCAGAAATCGAAGGCGACCTTCGCGTTTACTCCGTTACTTATGAAAACGAAAAACTGAAGATCGTTGAAGAAAAAGGTGACTTGGCTGAACTTCTGGCTCAAAACCTTGGCGTAGAAAAAGTTCATTTGATTCGTTGCGGTGGCGGCAATATCGTAGCAGCTGGACGTGAACAATGGAATGACGGTTCTAACACCTTGACTATCGCTCCTGGTGTGGTAGTGGTTTATGACCGCAATACTGTAACCAACAAGATTTTGGAAGAATACGGGCTTCGCTTGATCAAGATTCGCGGAAGTGAATTGGTTCGGGGCCGTGGTGGACCTCGTTGTATGTCTATGCCATTTGAACGTGAAGAAGTTTAATTCGTGTTCGACAATTTATCAATAGAAAATTTAATAACTAGAAAGAGGAAATAACAGAATGACACATTCAGTATTCCAAGGACGTAGCTTCCTTGCAGAAAAAGACTTTACTCGTGCAGAATTAGAATACCTAATCGGACTTTCAGCTCACTTGAAAGACTTGAAGAAACGCAATATTCAGCACCATTATCTTGCTGGTAAGAATATCGCCCTCTTGTTTGAAAAAACATCTACTCGTACGCGTGCAGCCTTTACTACAGCAGCTATTGACCTTGGTGCACATCCAGAATACCTTGGTGCTAATGATATTCAGCTTGGTAAGAAAGAATCTACAGAAGATACTGCTAAAGTATTGGGACGTATGTTTGACGGGATTGAATTCCGCGGCTTCAGCCAACGCATGGTAGAAGAATTGGCAGAATTCTCAGGTGTTCCAGTATGGAATGGTTTGACTGACGAATGGCACCCAACTCAAATGCTTGCTGACTATTTGACAGTCCAAGAAAACTTTGGTCGTTTGGAAGGCTTGACATTGGTTTACTGTGGTGATGGACGTAACAACGTTGCCAACAGCTTGCTGGTAACAGGAGCTATCCTTGGCGTTAACGTTCACATCTTCTCACCAAAAGAACTCTTCCCCGAAAAAGAAATTGTTGAATTGGCAGAAGGCTTTGCGAAAGAAAGCGGCGCACACATCCTCATCACTGAAGATGCAGACGAAGCTGTTAAAGGTGCAGACGTACTTTACACAGACGTTTGGGTATCTATGGGTGAAGAAGACAAATTCGCAGAACGCGTTGCACTTTTGAAACCTTACCAAGTCAATATGGACTTAGTGAAAAAAGCAGGTAACGAAAACTTGATCTTCTTGCACTGCTTACCAGCATTCCACGACACTCACACTGTCTATGGTAAAGATGTTGCTGAAAAATTTGGCGTAGAAGAAATGGAAGTAACAGACGAAGTCTTCCGCAGCAAATATGCTCGCCACTTTGATCAAGCAGAAAACCGTATGCACACAATCAAAGCTGTTATGGCTGCTACACTCGGCAACCTTTACATTCCAAAAGTATAATTTATAAACCGTAATACCAACAGCTATGAGGGCTGCGACTAATAGCTTTAGTCCAGTCCTCTTTTATATGATGGAAATCTGTTATTTCTTGTGAAGTATTTGAAAAATCATTAAACCGAAATCTAAAGGCATTCAATTGAATGTGGTAAAGGAGTATTTATGGCAAATCGTAAAATAGTAGTGGCTTTGGGAGGAAATGCGATTCTTTCTTCTGATCCATCAGCAAAAGCTCAACAGGAAGCTTTGGTGGAAACAGCTAAGCACCTTGTAAAATTGATCAAAAATGGGGATGATTTGATCATCACTCACGGTAATGGTCCTCAAGTTGGAAATCTTTTGCTCCAACACTTGGCGGCTGATTCTGAAAAGAACCCTGCTTTCCCACTCGATTCACTTGTTGCTATGACAGAAGGTAGCATCGGTTTCTGGTTGCAAAATGCCTTGCAGAATGCTCTCTTGGATGAAGGCATCGAAAAAGATGTTGCTTCAGTTGTGACACAAGTTGTTGTCGATAAGAATGACCCAGCTTTTGTCAACTTGAGCAAACCAATCGGTCCTTTCTATTCAGAAGAAGAAGCAAAAGCAGAAGCTGAAAAGAGCGGAGCGACTTTCAAAGAGGATGCTGGCCGCGGTTGGCGCAAGGTTGTTGCTTCACCAAAACCTGTTGATATCAAGGAAATCGAAACAATTCGTACCCTCTTGAATGCTGGTCAAGTGGTCGTTGCTGCTGGTGGTGGCGGAATTCCAGTCATCAAGGAAGACAACGGTCATTTGGCTGGTGTTGAAGCTGTTATTGATAAGGACTTTGCTTCTCAACGCTTGGCAGAATTAGTCGAAGCTGACCTCTTCATCGTCTTGACTGGTGTAGACTATGTCTTTGTCAACTACAACAAACCAGACCAAGAAAAGTTGGAACATGTGAATGTCGCTCAGCTGGAAGAATATATCAAACAAGACCAATTTGCCCCTGGCAGCATGCTTCCAAAAGTAGAAGCAGCTATCGCTTTTGTCAACGGTCGTCCAGAAGGAAAAGCAGTTATTACTTCCCTTGAAAATCTTGGCGCTTTGATCGAATCTGAAAGCGGAACAATTATTGAAAAAGAATAAGCTATTTTACTAGTAAAATATATGGTATTTCTAACGTCTTTATATCAAGTTAGGAATATTTCTTGAAAATAAGTGCGATATTTTCAAAAAATACTAGTTTTTTAGACCTTAATGTGGTAAAATAAATATAAATAGAAAGCGTTTTTCTTAAATATTTATTTAAGAAAGTGGTTGGTTTTTTGCACTTTGTTAGACATTAGGAGGAAAAACAAATGAGTGAAAAAGCTAAAAAAGGGTTTAAGATGCCTTCATCTTATACCGTCTTGTTGATAATCATTGCTATTATGGCAGTGTTGACTTGGATCATCCCTGCAGGTGCCTTTGTGGATGGTGTTTACAAAGCTCAACCTCAAAATCCGCAAGGGATTTGGGATGTTCTCATGGCACCGATTCGGGCTATGCTAGGTACTCATCCAGAGGAAGGTTCGCTGATTAAAGAAACAAGTGCAGCGATTGATGTAGCCTTCTTCATCCTCATGGTTGGTGGTTTTCTTGGTGTTGTCAATGAAACTGGTATGCTAGACACTGGTATTGCTTCTATTGTGAAGAAGTACAAGGGCCGCGAAAAAATGTTGATTTTGGTTCTCATGCCTTTGTTCGCCCTCGGTGGTACAACTTATGGTATGGGTGAAGAAACTATGGCCTTCTATCCTCTTCTTGTGCCAGTTATGATGGCTGTTGGATTTGATAGCTTGACTGGGGTTGCCATTATCTTGCTCGGTTCACAAATAGGATGTTTGGCATCTACCTTGAACCCATTTGCAACAGGTATTGCTTCATCAACTGCAGGTGTAGGTCTTGGTGAAGGGATTATCCTTCGTTTGATCTTCTGGTTTGTCTTGACTGGTCTTAGTACTTGGTTCGTTTACAAGTATGCTGATAAGATCCAAAAAGATCCAACTAAGTCTCTCACTTATGCAACACGTGATGAAGACATGAAATTCTTCAATGTTGGAGAAGATGAAGAAAATGTCAACTCAACTCTTACTAAGAAACAAAAACATGTCTTTGTTCTCTTTGTACTGACCTTCGTCTTGATGGTATTGAGCTTCATTCCATGGACAGGCCTTCATATTACTGTTTTCGATAACTTCAATACTTGGTTGACTGGTCTTCCAGTTATCGGTAAGATTGTTGGTTCATCTACAGCTGCTTTGGGTACTTGGTACTTCCCAGAAGGCGCAATGCTCTTCGCCTTTATGGGTATCCTTATTGGTGTTGTTTATGGTCTTAAAGAAGACAAGATTATCTCTGCTTTTATGAATGGTGCTGCTGACTTGCTCAGTGTAGCCTTGATCGTAGCAATTGCTCGTGGTATCCAAGTTATCATGAACGATGGTATGATTACTGATACTATCCTCAACTGGGGTAAAGAAGGCCTGAGCGGTCTGTCTTCACAAGTCTTTATCGTTTTGACTTATATCTTCTATCTGCCTATGTCATTCTTGATCCCATCTTCATCTGGTCTTGCCAGCGCGACTATGGGTATCATGGCTCCGCTCGGAGAATTTGTCAATGTACGTCCTAGCTTGATCATCACTGCTTACCAATCTGCTTCAGGTGTCTTGAACTTGATTGCACCAACATCTGGTATTGTGATGGGAGCTCTTGCACTTGGACGTATCAACATTGGTACTTGGTGGAAATTCATGGGCAAACTTGTAGTTGCTATCATTGTAGTGACCATTGCTCTCCTTCTCCTTGGAACGTTCATTCCATTCCTATAAAGAGTGAGTGAGGTGATTCCATGAAAACATATATAACAAATCAAGTTAAAGATGAGTTTCTTACATCATTAAAGACTTTGATTTCCTACCCTTCGGTACTTAACGAGGGAGAAAATGGAACACCTTTTGGACAAGCAATTCAAGATGTCCTAGAAAAAACTTTAGGGATTTGTCGAAGTTTAGGTTTCACTACCTATCTTGACCCTAAAGGTTATTACGGATATGCAGAAATCGGTCAGGGAGCAGAGCTCCTGGCCGTTCTCTGTCATTTGGATGTTGTTCCATCAGGTGATGAAGCGGATTGGCGGACACCGCCATTCGAGGCAACTATCAAAGACGGCTGGATCTTCGGACGTGGTGTCCAAGATGATAAGGGACCATCTATGGCTGCTCTTTATGCAGTCAAGGCTCTGTTAGATAGCGGAGTAAAATTTAAAAAGCGGGTTCGTTTTATCTTTGGTACGGACGAAGAGACACTTTGGCGCTGTATGGGGCGGTACAATGAACTCGAAGAAACAGCGACGCTTGGCTTTGCACCAGATTCTTCTTTCCCTCTGACCTATGCTGAGAAAGGCCTCTTACAGGTCAAGCTGCATGGTCCTGGTTCTGATCAGCTGGACTTAGAAGCAGGAGAGGCCTTTAATGTTGTGCCTGGCAAGGCCAGCTATCAAGGAGAACTTTTGGAGCCGGTCGTGGCAGGTTTGCAGGCAGCTGCTTTTGAATACGAGCAAAATGACCAACAAGTCACTGTTCTCGGTCTACCTAAGCATGCCAAGGATGCAGCTGAAGGTATCAATGCTATTGTTCGGCTAGCGACAGTTTTGCAGCCTTTACAAGCTCATCCTGCTCTGGCCTTTATTGCAGAAGCGGTGGGAGAAGATGCGACTGGTAGCCGTTTATTTGGCGACATTTCAGATGAACCCTCTGGTAGACTCTCCTTTAATATTGCAGGTCTGACGCTGAACTCAGAAAAGTCTGAAATCCGTATTGATATTCGGATTCCTGTCTTAGCGGATAAAGATCAGCTAGTAGCACAACTAGCGGAGATTACTGGGCGCTACCAGCTTGACTATGAAGAATTTGACTATCTGGCTCCGCTCTATGTACCTAAAGATAGCGAACTGGTCAGCACCTTGATGGCTATCTACCAAGAAAAGACTGGCGATACTAGTCCAGCCATGTCCTCTGGTGGGGCAACCTTTGCTCGGACTATGCCAAACTGTGTGGCCTTTGGTGCTCTTTTCCCAGGAGTAGAGCAGACGGAACATCAGGCCAATGAACGAGCGTCTTTGGAAGATCTATATCGTGCGATGGATATCTATGCTGAGACTATTTTCCGCTTGGCAGGAGAGTAAAATTGCTAGGATAGATATCAGTGTTGCGAATTTTTCCAAGTAAAAACTGTGAATCAACACGAAAAAGAGTTGGATATTCCAACTCTTTTGTTATTTACTAAAGAAAAATGGGGGTGCAAATTCTTTGAGTTTATCAAAGCATTCGATAGCAGCTTGATTATCTTCGCAGATGATTAGGCAGACATCGTCTCCACAGACAGTAGCAACAATCTGGGGCAACTCTAGAGCATCTAAAATGGCACCAAAAGATTGGGCTAGTCCGGGTAAAGTTTTCATGACGACTTGATGCTGGACGGGGCGGAGCATGACGAGGGCATCTTCCATATAGAAGCGCAGCCTTTTCTCCCAACGAGAAGGGGCGATACTGTTAATGACATAGTAAGATCTGTCGTTTTCGGTCACCTTGACTAGATTGAGAGTTTTCATGTCACGAGAGAGAGTAGACTGGGTGACAATGACGCCATTTGCTTCCAGTAGTTCTTGGAGTTCCTGCTGGGTATGGACTCTTTTTTCCATGATGAGGGAGCGAATGAGGCGATGCCTACTTTCGATTTTATTCATAGATTCACCTGTATTATTTGATAAACATAGCGTCGCCAAAGCTGAAGAAGCGGTAGCGCTCAGCGATAGCATGCTCATAGGCTTCAAGTGTCAGTTGGCGTCCAGCAAAAGCTGATACCAGCATGACAAGGGTTGATTTTGGCAAGTGAAAGTTGGTTGAAAAAGCATCGACAATCTTCCACTGATAGCCCGGTTTGATAAAGATATTGGTCCAGCCGGAGTCTGCTTGGATTTGACCCTCAAATTTGCTGCCGATTGTTTCCAGTGTCCGGATAGAAGTGGTGCCGACAGCAACGATGCGGTGGCCGCTTGCCTTGACTTGGCGCAGGGCCTCGGCTGCTTCTTCAGACAAACTATAAAATTCGGAATGCATCTCATGCTCTTCCAGATTGTCAACTGATACGGGACGGAAGGTTCCGAGCCCGACATGCAGCGTCAGGTAGACGAGTTTAACGCCTTTTGCCGCAATTTTATCCAGCAATTCCTCTGTGAAATGGAGGCCAGCGGTTGGAGCAGCGGCGGAGCCGTTTTCTTTAGCATAGACTGTCTGGTAGCGTTCACGGTCTTCTAGCTTCTCGTGGATATAGGGCGGTAGGGGCATTTCACCCAAACTTTCTAGGACTTCCAAGAAAATGCCCTGATAATCAAAGCGAACGATCCGTCCGCCGTGTTCTAGCTCTTCTGTAACAGTAGCAGTCAAACGACCATCACCGAATGACACACGCGTTCCGACTCTGAGTCGTTTGGCTGGCTTGGCTAGGACTTCCCAGAAGTCTCCTTGGGTATTTTTCAAGAGTAGGAGTTCTACATGACCGCCAGTTTCAGGTTTGGTTCCATAAAGGCGGGCTGGTAGGACACGGGTGTTATTCATAACCAAGGCATCACCTGGCTCAAGTTGGTCAATAATATTGTCAAAATGTTGGTCACTGAACTGGCCAGTTTCCCGATCTACAATGAGTAGGCGAGAAGAGTCTCGCTTCTCCAGAGGGGTCTGAGCAATCAGTTCTTCCGGCAAGTGAAAATCAAAATCAGCAGTATTCATTCTATCTCCTTAAATAGTTCTCATGATCCAAATATAGTAGGCGGCAAGTAAAAAGGGAATACTGATAAAGAAAATTCCCAGGCATAAAAAAATTAGTTGCCAACCGAGATGTTTTTTTAAGAAAAGCCCAGCGGTAAAAAGAGCAATTCCCAGTAAAAAGATTATAATCATTGGTAATAGCATGCTTTTATTATACCATGATTTGACGCTAAGTCTCTCAGTAAAATTTGAAAAAATTAAGTAGAATCTACTTGACAAAAATTGGTCTATACCATATAATAAAATAAGGAATCAATCAAGAAAAATAGGAGAACAGAATGAAAGTTATTCGTGTTGAGAATCAGGTAGAAGGCGCAAAGGTAGCTTTAGAAATCTTGAAAGAAAAGCTAGCTCAGGGGGCCAAAACATTGGGGTTGGCAACAGGAAGTAGTCCGATTGAGTTTTACAAGCAAATCATTGCCAGTGACCTAGATTTATCAGAGTTGACCAGTGTAAACTTGGATGAGTATGTGGGACTTTCAGAAGATGATCCCCAGTCTTACCGTTACTTTATGAATGAGCAGCTATTTAATAAAAAGCCTTTCAAAGAAAGCTTTTTGCCAAACGGTGCAGCAGAAGATGTGGAAGCAGAAGTGAAACGCTACAATCAAGTCTTGGCTGACCATCCAGTAGACTTGCAGATTTTGGGAATTGGTACCAATGGGCATATTGGCTTTAATGAGCCTGGAACTAGCTTTGATAGCACTGTTCATATTGTCGATTTGGAGCAGTCAACTATCCAAGCAAACGCTCGCTTCTTTGAAAAGATAGAGGACGTACCGACTCAAGCCATCTCAATGGGAATTCGGAATATCTTAGATGCAAAATCAATCATCCTCTTTGCCTATGGCGCTTCTAAAGCTCAAGCCATTGCAGGAACAGTCCGAGGAGAGGTAACAGAAGCTGTGCCAGCTAGCGCCCTTCAAGGCCATGAAGATGTCGTGATTATTGCAGACAAAGAAGCTCTAAGTTTATTAGAAGCTTAACAATCTATTTCCTATCTAATTTTTAGGTGGGATTTTTTATATTTATCAAAAACCTGATTAAAAATATGATATACTAGTTAGGAATGATTTTTTTGGAGGATAAATGTGAAGAAGAAGTTTTTGGTGTTTGGATTGATTTTGTCTGCCTTTCTATCACCGCTTTCTGCTGCGGCGGATGAATTGGTAGATATGGCACGAAAAATGTATCCCAATGAAAATGTACAAGCAATCAATCGCCCTAAGTCATCTTTGATGATTGACGGAAATACGGGCGATATACTGTGGCAGGATAACATTGATGAGGTTCGCGATCCAGCTAGCATGAGTAAGATCATGACCTTGTACTTGGTTTTTGAAGCCATTAAAGAGGGAAAACTCAGTTTAGATACGGTGATTAAGGCGACACCGCAAGATCAGGCGGTTGCGGAAATTTATGAAATTTCCAATAATAAAATCGTGGCTGGGGTCAGTTATACTGTTTCTGAGCTGATTACCATGACAGTTGTCCCTTCTTCTAACGCAACAACAGTGATGCTGGCAAATTACCTGTCAGATAACGATCCCGATGCTTTCTTGGACAAGATGAACGCCAAAGCGCAGGAACTAGGCATGACCAACACCAAATGGTTTAATGCCAGTGGTGCTGCGGCAGTTTCCTTCAAAGGTTACTATACTCCTCAGAGATATAATAACTACGCTAGCAACCAAACAACTGCGCGTGATTTAGGGATTTTAGCTTATAATTTTGTAAAGAACTATCCAGATATTTTAAATTATACCAATCAGGCTAAGGTGACTGTCAAGGCTGGGACGCCTTATGAAGAAACATTTGAGACTTATAATTACTCTCTGCCAGGTGCTCGCTATGCTCTAGAGGGAGTAGATGGTCTGAAGACAGGATCAAGTCCGAACGGTGCCTTCAACTACATTGCAACTGTCAAGCGCGGGAATCAGCGCGTGATTGGCGTTATCATGGGCGTTGGCGACTGGTCTGACCAAGACGGTGAATATTATCGCCATCCATTTGGAAATGCCTTGATCGAAAAATCTTATGCTGACTATGAGTACAAGAAACTGTTCTCTAAAGGGAAGCAGGAGATTGATGGAAAAACTTACAATCTACCAGAAGATTTTTATGCGACAATCAAAAAAGATGCGAAGGCAAAGCCTGTAGTTGAAAATGGTGTCTTGAAGGCTGGAAATGATCTGTACACGCTCTCTCCAAAGATCTCTGATGAGATGAAAGTGGAGGAAGTAGATGATTCTGTTACCCAGTCTGCCAAAGAAGAAGTCACTAAGAAAGAAAATAATAAAACTTGGTATAGTGACTTGCTAAGCAACCGCTGGTTAATTGCCTTGCCAATTGTCATTATTGTCCTGATTTTCTATATTGAGAATCGTAAATCACGAAAAGCTAAAGCAACTGCTAGAAAGCAAAGATTTAAATAAAGGCTTGTGTTTATTTGGCAAGCTGAAATAAAGCTCAGTTCCTAGAAACTGAGTTTTATTCTATTTTTAGAGAGGTTTTGATGATGGGGGAAAAGTTTTCTAATAGCTATTTGGCTTATTTTTTGATGTATAATTTTTATTTTCTGTCCAATTCATTGTTTTCGACCTTGATATCCGTTTATATGCTGGATAAGGGCTACACGGCTGGTCAAGTATCTATCGTCGTATCAGCTTCTTTCTTTTCTTCCATGCTGGCTCAGCCAATCATGGGGCTGTTAACGGATACTCTTGGCATCAAGAGAGTTTCGCTTATCAGTTTTTTTCTGATTATCCTGGGAGACATTTTTTTCATGGAGGCTGATAATCTATGGCTTTTAGCTATCTGGTATAGTTTTGTCTTGATGCTCATCAATGGGGTGGGTACCGTGATGGATGTACTGGCAACCCAAAGTCCTTATAAATATGGGAAAATCCGAATTTGGGGAACAATTGGTTATGCCGTCGGTTCACAGCTGGCAGGTTTGATTTATAAGAATATTTCTCCCCAGGCCATCTATCTGGTCTTTATCGGGACTATGTTGCTGAGTATTTTAGGAGTTCTTGGCATGAATCCCAAGCGGGATAGATTAACTAAAAAGAGTGAAAAACGAGGCCATTCGCTCATTTCAGCCATTCTTAAAAACAGAACCTATCTTTTTTATCTTTTACTTGTTGCCCTTTACTCTGGTGTTGGCAATACAGGGCATACCTATATTCCTTCCATGCTAGAATCCAGTGGCTTGAGTGTTGATTGGGCAACGACTGTTGTCGCTGTTTCTGTGCTGTGCGAGGCGCCCTTGATCTTTTATTCTTATCTTTTCATGGATAAGATAGCTGTCAAAAAGTTGCTCTATATCTGCTTAGGTATGATGCTTCTTCAGTACGCAGTTTATGCTTTAAACTTTGGCTTGGGTTCGAAAATCGTAGTCACTCTGCTTTCCAAGCATGCTTCTGGCATGGTACTGACTATGCTTAGTCTGCGCATTGTGGCAAATTTGGTAGATGAAAAATATTTGGTGACCGCTTTTGCGTTACTACAGACAGGGAGAAATCTAGGAACAATTTTCATCCAGAATATGTCGGGGTCTATCTTAGATCATTTTGGCTATGATAGGATGAATCTTATGCTGGCAGCGATTATAGGTCTAGTGCTCTTGCTTGCCCTCTTCTTGAAAGTTCCTGAAAAAAAGAATCAGAATTTATTTGGATAAGGAAAAACGAGTCTGGAAACTTTTCAGCTCGTTTTTGTTTGGGGAGATTACATAAGTGAGAGAATAAATAATACCTTCGTTCCATTTCACAAGCCCTCTCTTTTGCTTTTTAATTACGAATAAAAATATAAAAGACATTATATTGAAAGGGAAATACTCATGTTGCTTGCGAAAAATAAAGAGGGGATTTTGCTGAATGCGATGGAAAATCAGCCTTCTCTAGGCGAACAAACCTTTTGTCCGGCCTGTTCGGGAGCGGTCCGCTTCAAAAAAGGAAGGGTCATGCGACCGCATTTTGCTCATATTTCTCTTGAAAATTGTTCGTTTTATGCAGAAAATGAAAGTGCGGAGCATTTGAACTTGAAAGCTGGCCTTTATAGCTGGGTGAAGCAAAGCCAAGAGGTTCAGGTGGAGGCCTTTTTGCCTGAGATAAGGCAGATTGCTGACCTTTTGATAGATGGTCGCATAGCGCTGGAGGTCCAGTGTAGTCCACTCAGTCAGGAAAGACTTGGGGAAAGGACGCTGTCCTATCGCCAGCATGGCTATCAAGTTCTCTGGCTCTTAGGCAAGAAATTATGGTTAAAACAGTCACTGACGAAACTGCAAAAGGACTTTCTTTATTTCAGTCAAAATATGGGCTTTCATCTTTGGGAATTGGATGAGAAAAAGCAGGAGCTTCGGCTTAAATATCTCATTCACGAGGACTTGCATGGACGAGCTCAGTACAAGGTCAAATCCTTTCCTTTTGGCCAAGGATGCCTGTTATCCGTCTTGCGCAGCCCCTTTCAGAAGCAGGAGCTAGAGAGTTATCTGGCTAGGCAGGATCCTGAAATCTGTCGCTATGTTCGTCAGCAGCTTTATTACCAGCAGCCTCGTTGGATGAAGCTCCAAGCCCAGCTCTATCAGAAAGGAGACAATCTTCTAACCAAGTCAGCTGAGGATTTTTATCCGCAGGTTCGGCCTGTCCAAGCCAGCTCCTTTTGCCAAATAACAAGAGACTTGACGTCCTATTACCAGCACTTTCATCGCTATTATCAGGCTGAAAAAAATAAGCAGCTTCAAATTATCTATCCACCAGTATTTTATGCGAGGATTTCCCCCAGTTTTATGATAAAATAGAAAAGATGGAGGAAATTTCTATGGCAAAACAAAGAAATGAAATTGAAGAAAAATATACTTGGGATTTGACTACCATTTTCCCAACAGATGAAGCCTTTGAAGCGGAGTTGACGCAGGTTTCTGAAGAAGTGAAGAAGGCAGCTAGTCTGGCTGGGCATTTGCTGGATTCGGCTGACAGTCTTTTGACAACGACAGAAATCCAGTTGGACTTGATGCGCCGTATTGAAAAGCTTTATTCTTATGCTCACATGAAGAATGACCAGGATACTCGTGTGGCCAAGTATCAAGAATATCAAGCTAAGGGTATGACTCTTTATAGTGAATTCGGTCAAAGCTTTGCCTTCTATGAGCCCGAATTTATGGCGATTACAGAAGAACAGTACCAAGCTTTCCTAGCTGAGCAGCCAGCCCTGCAGCTGTACCAGCATTATTTTGACAAGCTTTTGAAAAAGAAAGCCCACATCCTAACCCAGCGCGAAGAGGAGCTATTGGCCGGTGCTGGTGAAATCTTCGGTGCAGCGGGCGAAACCTTTGCTATCTTGGATAATGCAGACATCGTCTTTCCTATGGTGCATGACGAAGATGGAAATGAAGTTCAGCTCAGCCACGGTAACTATATCACCTTGGTCGAGTCTAAGAACCGAGAAGTCCGTAAGGAAGCTTACGAGGCACTTTACAGCGTCTACGAGCAGTATCAGCATACCTATGCCAAAACTCTGCAGACCAATGTCAAGGTTCACAACTACAATGCGAAAGTCCGCAAGTTTTCATCTGCACGTGAAGCGGCCTTGTCATCTGACTTTATTCCAGAAAGTGTTTATGACAGCTTAGTTTCAGCTGTCAATAAGCATTTGCCTCTTTTGCAGCGTTATATTGCTTTGCGAGCGAAGATTTTAGGCATTTCTGACTTGAAGATGTATGATATGTACACACCTTTGTCAGAGACAGACTACAAGTTCACTTATGAGGAAGCCTTGGCTAAGTCTGAGGAAGTTCTGGCTATTCTGGGTGAGGATTATCTGAGCCGAGTCAAGACAGCTTTTTCAGAGCGCTGGATTGATGTTTATGAAAATCAAGGCAAGCGCTCAGGAGCATATTCAGGCGGTTCTTATGATACCAATGCCTTTATGTTGCTCAACTGGCAGGACACGCTGGATAATCTCTTTACCTTGGTGCACGAGACAGGCCACAGTATGCACTCCAGCTACACCCGTGAGACCCAGCCTTATGTCTATGGAGACTATTCTATCTTCCTAGCTGAGATTGCTTCGACGACCAATGAAAATATCTTGACAGAGAAGCTCTTGGAAGAAGTAGAAGACGATGCTACCCGCTTTGCTATCCTCAATCACTTCTTGGATGGTTTCCGAGGCACGGTCTTCCGTCAAACCCAGTTTGCTGAGTTTGAGCATGCAATTCATAAGGCTGACCAAGAAGGACAAGTTTTGACCAGCGAGTTTCTCAATGCACTCTATGCTGATTTAAACGAGAAATACTATGGCTTGAAAAAGGAAGACAATCCGCAGATTCAGTACGAATGGGCTCGGATTCCTCATTTCTACTACGATTACTATGTTTTCCAATATTCGACAGGATTTTCAGCGGCTTCTGCCTTGGCTGAAAAGATTGTCCATGGCAGTCAGGAAGACAAGGATAAGTATTTGGACTATCTCAAAGCTGGGAATTCTGACTATCCGCTCAATGTCATCAAAAAAGCAGGTGTGGATATGGAAAAAGAAGACTATCTAAATGCAGCCTTTGCAGTCTTCGAACGCCGCTTGGATGAATTTGAAGCCTTGGTAGAAAAGTTGGGACTGGCATAAGATGGTCGAGACTTATAATCAAAACTCTAATCCCAATATGCGTCGGCCAGTGGTCAAGGAAGAGATTGTAGACTTTATGAGACAGCGACTCCAGCCAGTTTCTGGTGGACTCAAGGAGCTGGAGGATTTTGCCAGAGCTGAAAATGTGCCCGTGATTCCCCATGAGACAGTAGCTTACTTCCGCCTGCTACTTGAAAGCCTGCAGCCAGAGAAGATTTTAGAAATCGGGACGGCTATCGGTTTTTCGGCCCTTTTGATGGCGGAACATGCGCCTCAGGCTCAGATTACGACTATTGACCGCAATCCAGAGATGATTGAGCTTGCTAAGGCTAATTTTGCTAAGTATGACAGCCGTCAGCAGATTACCCTGCTGGAAGGCGATGCAGTGGATTTGCTTGAGACACTGGAGGATTCCTACGACCTTGTCTTTATGGATTCTGCCAAGTCCAAGTATGTGGTCTTTCTTCCCCAAGTCCTCAAGCGCCTCAATCCTGGTGGTTTGGTGCTCATTGATGATGTCTTCCAAGGCGGCGATGTTGCCAAGTCTTTTGAAGACATTAAGCGTGGTCAACGGGCTATTTACCGAGGACTGCATAGCCTGTTTGACGCAACTTTGGACAGTCCAGATTTGACTGCAAGCTTGCTTCCTTTAGGAGATGGACTGCTTATGATTAGAAAAAAATAATCCCTTCACTTTTTTCTTGATTTCCAAAAATTTTTAGGAAAAATTAAGATATCAAGTTGGATTTGTGGTACAATAGACAAAGTGAATTTATTGAAGGAGTAGATAAAATAATGAAGAAAAAAATCCTTACAGGAGCAGTAACTCTCTTTTCTGTGGTGGCTTTAGCAGCATGTTCACAAACGGCAAAAGATAAAGATATTGTGACAATGAAAGGTGAGACAATCACAGTAAGTGAATTTTACGATCAAGTAAAAAATAATGGTGCCTCTCAACAAGTTTTGCTTCAAATGGCCATTAAGCAAGTTTTTGAAGAAAAGTATGGCAAAAAAGTAACGGATAAAGAGGTTGAAGAAGCCTTTGAAAAAATGAAATCTGCTTATGGTTCTGCCTTCCAAAATGTTCTTGCTCAAAGCGGAATGACAGAAGATGCCTATAGAGACCAGATCCGCGCAAATAAATTAGTTGAATACGCTGTTAAGAAAGCAGCTGAAAAAGAGTTGACAGATGACAACTACAAGGCTTTCTTTGAAACGTATACACCAGAAGTGACGGCTCAAATTATCAAGGTGGACAGTGAAGAAAAGGCTAAGGAAGTGCTTGAAAAAGCCAAGGCTGAGGGAGCAGACTTTGGTCAGTTGGCCAAGGAAAACTCAACCGATAAGGACACCAAAGATAAGGGCGGCGAGGTGAAATTTGATTCAACCTCAACAACAGTTGCGGATGCCGTTAAAAAAGCTACTTTTGCCTTAGAAGAAAATGGCGTTTCTGATGTAATCACTGTACGAGGTAAGCAGAACTATTCAGCAAGCTACTACATTGTTAAATTGGTGAAGAAAACTCAAAAATCTGCAAAATGGACAGATTACAAAAAGCAACTAAAAGAGGGAATCCTGACTCAAAAACAAAACGATGCAAGCTTTATTCGTTCCGTTATTTCTAAAGAATTGAAGGAAGCGAATCTGAAAGTGAAGGATCCGGCTTTCCAAAATGTCTTTGCCCAATATGTAGAAGGGGATACTTCTAGCTCATCGTCTAAAGAAGAAAGCAAGTCTCAGTCTTCTAGTTCAGAAGAAAAGAAATCACAATCTTCTAGCTCGGAAGAAGCAAAATCTGGGGCTTCAAGCTCAGAAGAAAGCAAGTCAGAAGCTGCTCATACTGAAGAAAACCCAGCTCCTGCAGCAGAATAAGCTTGACGAAAAGCCAAGAAGTCAGTATAATAAAATTATTGAGAATTGATTTTCTAAATCTCAGCTCAGAGAATTGGCGGTGCTGCGAGCCATGTGAGAGGAAAATTCATGCTACTCATGTTTCAAACTAAATAGCTAATGAGAATGACAAGTTCATTGAATGAAGGTGGTACCGCGGTTTTTCGCCCTTCGTGATGTGAGCTTGTCTTTTGATTTTTGGAGGTGTTTATGAAGACATTTCTCGTGAAACAAAAGTTTCGTCTTGGAGGCGAACGCTTCGATATCAAGGATGACAGAGGAGTAGTGAACTATCAGGTGGAGGGATCTTTCTTCCAAATTCCTAAGACCTTTACCATTTATGACGCCTATGGTGAGCAAGTCAGTGAGATCAGTAAAGAATTTTTCACCTTACTTCCTCGCTTTAATATCCAGTTACGAAACGGTTCCAATTTTGTCATTCGTAAGAAGTTGACCTTCTTTCGAGATAAGTATGAGTTTGATGATCTAGGGCTTCGTATCGAGGGCAATATCTGGGATTTAAATTTTAAATTACTAGATAATCGCGATCAAGTCGTGGCAGAGATTACCAAGGAACTTTTCCATCTGACCTCCACTTATCAGGTGAATGTCTATGATGAGGCTTACTCAGATTTGGTCATTTCCCTCTGCGTTGCCATTGACTATGTGGAGATGCTGGAAAGTCAATCAAATTAAACAAGTAAATAAGGAGATATTATGAAACAACTATCTAGTGCTCAAGTTCGCCAAATGTGGCTAGATTTCTGGGCAAGTAAAGGCCACTCTGTAGAACCATCAGTCAGCTTGGTTCCTGTAAATGACCCAACTCTTTTGTGGATTAACTCTGGGGTAGCAACTCTTAAGAAATATTTTGACGGGACCATTATCCCAGAAAATCCACGCATTACCAATGCGCAAAAAGCGATTCGTACAAACGACATTGAAAACGTAGGGAAGACTGCGCGCCACCATACTATGTTTGAAATGTTGGGGAACTTCTCTATCGGGGATTACTTCCGTGATGAAGCTATTACTTGGGCTTATGAACTCTTGACAAGCCCTGAGTGGTTTGACTTCCCAGCTGAAAAACTCTATATGACCTACTATCCAGACGATAAAGATTCTTACAACCGCTGGATTGAAGTGGGAGTGGATCCAAATCACTTGATCCCAATCGAGGACAACTTCTGGGAAATCGGTGCGGGACCTTCTGGACCTGATACTGAGATCTTCTTTGACCGTGGAGAAGCCTTTGACCCAGAAAATATCGGCATTCGCCTGCTTGCAGAAGATATCGAAAACGACCGTTATATCGAAATCTGGAACATTGTTTTGTCACAATTTAACGCAGACCCTGCCGTTCCTCGTAGCGAGTACAAGGAATTGCCACACAAGAACATTGATACGGGCGCTGGTTTGGAGCGTTTGGTGGCAGTTATCCAAGGGGCTAAGACAAACTTTGAAACAGACCTCTTCATGCCAATCATTCGTGAAGTTGAGAAATTGTCTGGTAAGGTCTACGACCAAGATGGCGACAACATGAGCTTCAAGGTTATTGCGGACCATATTCGTTCGCTTTCCTTTGCCATTGGTGATGGCGCTCTTCCAGGAAATGAAGGCCGTGGCTATGTTCTTCGTCGTCTTCTCCGTCGTGCTTCCATGCATGGTCAAAAATTGGGTATCAACGAGCCTTTCCTTTACAAACTTGTTCCAACTGTTGGGAAAATCATGGAAAGCTACTACCCAGAAGTGCTTGAAAAACGTGACTTTATCGAGAAAATCGTCAAGAGCGAAGAAGAGTCATTTGCCCGTACCCTTCATTCAGGTCAACACTTTGCCCAAGGCATCGTAGCAGACTTGAAAGAAAAAGGTCAAACGGTTATCGCTGGTCAAGATGTCTTTAAACTCTACGATACATACGGATTCCCAGTTGAATTGACAGAAGAAATCGCTGAAGAAGCAGGTATGACTGTGGACCGTGGAGGTTTTGAAGCAGCCATGAAAGAGCAGCAAGAACGTGCGCGTGCGTCAGCTGTTAAAGGTGGCTCAATGGGTATGCAAAATGAAACCCTGCAAAACATCACAGTGGAAAGTGTCTTCAACTACAATGCGAGTCAATTGCCTTCTAAGTTGGTGGCTATCGTGGCTGACAATGCAGAAGTAGAAGCTGTATCTGAAGGAACTGCCTCTCTCATCTTTGCAGTGACTCCATTCTACGCTGAAATGGGTGGACAAGTAGCTGACCACGGTCAAATCTTGGATGCTGCAGGAAACGTCGTGGCTACTGTAACAGATGTTCAAAAAGCACCAAACGGACAAGCTCTTCATACTGTCGAAGTTCATGCACCACTTGCTTTGAATCAAGAATATATCTTGGCAATTGATACCAATCGTCGTCACCGTGTCATGAAAAACCACACAGCGACTCACTTGCTTCATGCGGCACTTCACAATATCCTTGGTCACCATGCGACACAAGCAGGATCGCTGAACGAAGTCGAATTCCTTCGCTTTGACTTCACACATTTCCAAGCAGTAACTCCTGAAGAATTGCGTACCATTGAACAACAAGTCAATGAGAAAATCTGGGAAGCAATTGCAGTAGAAACTGTTGAGACAGATATTGACACAGCAAAAGAAATGGGAGCTATGGCCCTCTTTGGTGAAAAATACGGTAAAGAAGTCCGTGTTGTGACTATCGGCGATTACTCAGTCGAGCTTTGTGGTGGTACCCACGTTGGCAACACTTCTGAGATTGGCCTCTTCAAAATTGTCAAAGAAGAAGGAATCGGATCAGGAACTCGCCGTATCTTGGCCGTGACTGGCAAGGAAGCCTTTGAAGCCTATCGTGAGCAAGAAGATGCCCTTAAAGCAGTGGCAGCGACTTTGAAAGCACCTCAACTCAAGGAAGTACCTCATAAAGTTGAAGGACTTCAAGAGCAACTCCGTCAATTGCAAAAAGAAAATGCAGAATTGAAGGAAAAAGCCGCAGCCGCAGCTGCAGGTGATGTCTTCAAGGATGTGAAGGAAGTCAACGGCCACCGTTACATCGCTAGCCAGGTTTCTGTATCAGATGCAGGTGCCCTTCGTACCTTTGCGGATAACTGGAAACAAAAAGACTACTCTGACGTGCTTGTCCTAGTTGCCGCTATCGGTGACAAAGTCAATGTTCTTGTAGCTAGCAAGACAAAAGATGTGCATGCAGGAAACCTTGTCAAAGAATTGGCTCCAATCGTCGATGGACGTGGTGGTGGTAAACCAGACATGGCCATGGCAGGAGGAAGCAGCCAAGCCAAAATCCAAGAACTCTTGGATGCAGTAGCGGGTAAATTGTAGTATGCTTTTTAAGATCAGGATTCAGTCCTGGTCTTTTTTACTTCTTATTTTGTAAAGGATCTAAGTCTTTCTGACAAAAATATTTATTTTTTTGACAAATATACTTGTCAAAAAGAAAAGAATCTGTTACAATGTATTTAAGTTAAGAAGAAAAGATAAAAGGAGGAACTAATGGAGATACTGTTTTGGTGTCTACTTCCGATATTTTCTGGTTTGTGGCTGATGTCATCCAGTGAATTGAAAAATGTAAAAAGGAAGTTGAAACGTTTAGAGAGAAATAAAGAAAGGAGTGGAGAAATGTCACGTTTTTTTAAAGAAATGATTGGGAAAAAACCGATCATCATTGGTGAAGTTTTCGGGACAGATTGCTGGGAGGTAGTTGATGCTGACGACGATTGGGTTAAGTTGAGTAAGACCAATAAAAAAGGTCAAACAAGAATGAAGCTCATGCGCATTGACGATATCAAGTCTGTTGAACTGAAAGAAGACTGAGAGGTGCTGTCATGAAGCTGAAAAATCGACTCAAAGAGCTGAGGGCTAGAGACGGGCTGAATCAAACTGACTTAGCCAAGAAAGCCGGCGTGTCACGGCAGACGATTAGCTTGCTGGAGCGGGATGAATATACGCCCTCCGTGGTCATTGCTCTCAAAATTGCTCAGATTTTCAACGAAAGTGTCGAAAATGTCTTTCGCCTGGTGGAGGAAGAGTAGGTAGTCAGGAAAAATCAGTTGCTGGAGATAGTTTATGATAGTCATCTTCTCATGAAGACTAGCAAGCAAGCTTTCATATCATAGCGATTACTTGATCTGATCCTAATTAGCTGTGTAAGTATATTAGTGCTTTTTCGCAAGTGACGGAAAGTAAAACAAGGAGAAAAACAATGCAAGAATTTATGGAAAACTTTAAAGTTAACGAAGAACAAGCAAAAATTGCTGGTGTCTGTGCAGGTTTGGCGGATTATTTTGGGATAAAGGTAGCTTATATTCGTCTGATCTTCGCAGTTGTAGTGCTAGCATCAACTGAGTTAGGGATTTTTGTAGCCTTGGGCTATGCCTATCTGGCAGGATGGTTGCAAAGGGATTATTTGTGGAATAAAATGAGCAAAAAAGTCAGAAATCACTTTATTTTTCTGATGACAGTCCTGATTATTTTACCTTTATTTGGCCGTGAAATACTGGAAATTGCCTCTGATTTTATTAGCCAAGTCATGACTTGGTTGACTGCGCTTATTTAAGAATAGGAGAAAACAATGTCAACAAAGAAAAGAATATTGAGAAATATCGGCATCTTAATTCTTGCTGCTATATTAGGAGGAGCAGTTGTTTTTATAATGGATCATTTTGAGCATTTCTCTTGGCCGACCGTCTTAAATGTTGAACTGCTGAAGAACATTGGTCGAGCGAGTTTGTTCATTCTCTATCCCGTAACCTTTTTCTTGCTCTATCAGACGCATAAAGTTCACGGGGCTTACCAGAGAGAAGAAGATGATGACAAAAGTTATGAGCTATATCGTCAAACTTTTAAAACCCTAGAATATGCGACGATTTTATATAATATCTCGTCTGCTCTGACTCTATTCACCCTCTTTGTAGGAGTGAGCTACCTAGGTCAGCTGCTAGGGTCAGAAACGACGATTCACATTCCATTTTATGATATTGCACTGTTTCTTGCTTTGATGTTAGGTCAAATTCTTGTATTGAAAACCACTCAGAAGGTTCGTCAATATAAATTATCTGCTATGCCGACCATTGAGGAGATGAAGGACTATGCGCTGTCCTATGATGAAGGAGAGTTGCAGGCTCATTATGAGCAGAGCTTTTTGACCCTCTTCAACCTCAATCAGCGCCTCATTCCAGGCCTTTATGTCTTGCTCTTTATTCTTGGAGTTGGGACACCAATGCAGGTCGTATCTGGCATGATTGTCTTAACCATTATTTTTGTCTATATCAATGTGGACTCCTATCAAGCAGTTAAAAGATATTTCAAATAAGCTGTTTGTCGGCCTAAAAGGAGTTCGTTTGAAACTAGTGAGCTTTATCTTTCCTAGTATCTATATTGGACTGATACTGCTAAATCTTCTATTCCAATTGGAATCGTTAAACGTTATTATAAGTAAGAAAGTGAGAAGAGGCCTTATGTCACAAGTGATTCAAGTAGAGAATATTTCTAAAAGTTTTGGAGAGAAAAAAGCTTTAGAACGGATTAATTTTCATATCGATCAAGGAGAAATTTTCGGATTTTTAGGACCATCTGGATCGGGAAAAACAACCTTAATTAATATCCTGACAGGCCAGCTTGATGCCGACAATGGTCAAAGTAAAATCCTTGGTAAAGCTTCAGATGCTATTAATGCTCAGGATTTGGTGAAAATTGGCCTAGTATCTGATACAAGTGGCTTTTATGAGAAGATGACTCTCTATAAAAACCTGCAGATATATGCGAAATTATACGATTTAAAAAATGAACGGATAGATGAAGTTTTAGAGCAGGTTGGTCTGTTAGAAAGCAAAAATATTGTAGCAGAAAAACTTTCGACAGGTATGAAGCAGCGAATGTTTCTAGCTCGGGCTCTTTTAAATAATCCTGAGGTCTTATTCTTGGATGAGCCAACGAGTGGACTTGATCCTCGTACTTCCAAGGTGATTCATGAGCTTTTGCTTGAGCTGAAGAAAAAGGGAACAACTATTTTTCTGACGACGCATGATATGCATGAAGCGAGCGCCCTTTGTGATCGACTGGCCCTGCTAAATAAGGGAGTATTAGTAGAATATGGCGAGCCGAAAGCTATTATTCAAAAATATAACACAGCCAAGAAAGTTAAAATTAGCTATGAAAATGGAGAAACCGAGCAAATTTCGTTCTCAGAATTAGCTACAAAAGACCTAAAATTTGCTATTACAGTACATTCTTGCGAACCTACATTAGAAGAAATCTTTATTCAATTAACAGGAGAAAAATTAGATGTATAAAAAAATTAAAGCTCTCACATGGCTGCGTACTCAGATTTTATTGACAAACTCTTCTTTGCTTATGTCCGTCCTGCTGCCCTTTGGCCTCCTCTTTTTGTACAATATGATTTTAAATAAGAATGGCAATGCAGGTCAAGGACTATTGAAGATGATCCTGCCTATGACCTTTGCTATGAGTGGCGGCTACATGGTGTCTATTATGATGGCAGAGGACAAGGAAAAGCGCAATCTAAAAACCTTGATGTTGAGCGGGGTTCGTTCTACTGAATACCTCTTATCCATGTTGGTTTATCCCTTCTTATTTACAGTCTTTGCCTTGCTTTTTTTCCCATATTATTTGCATGTAGATCTCTCTGGCAAATGGCCTATCTATCTTTTGATCAATCTCTTAATTATTGTTATTATCCTTTTAATCAATCTTTTTATTGGTGGTATTTCTAAGACACAATCACAAGCTCAGGTTTATAGTTTATTTCCGCTGTTGCTGATTAGTTTTGTACCCCTATTTGCTAGCTTTGATAAAACAATACAGCATATTCTGCGGTTTACTTTTATGAATCCATTTATCAACTTCTTTGAAACAGGAGACTATTCTTTTAAAATTGAAGATTTCTCTAATTTGGTGATTTGGCTTCTTATTTTTATCAGTGCAAGCACCTATGTCTTGAGTAAAGGCCGAAAATGATGGAGGAGCTTTTATGAAATTAATCAAAAAAATCAACTTTATGGAAGAAAAGAAATATGTAATCGGGCTAAATGTAGCGGGCCTCTTGCTGATTTTTCCCTTCTCCATGCTTTTTGCGAAATTGACCCAGTTAATATTCCGAGCTGATCATTATGATTTTTCGGGTCTAGATCTGGCCTATTTGTTAGTTTTTACCTTTATCCTTGTCATCATCCATGAGTACATCCACGGTTTCTTCTTCAAGTTTTTTGGTAAAGGGAAGGCCAAGGTAAAGTTTGGTTTTAAAAATGGGATGGCTTATGCGACTAGTCCAGGAACTTTTTACAATCGTAAGGACTTCTTGGTCATTGGTTTGGCACCTTTTGTTTTGATTAGCCTACTTCTGACTTTATTGGCCATGCTGGGCTTGCTCAGTTCAACTCTCTACATGCCCTTAGCGAGCATTCATGCAGCGGGCTGTGTTGGTGACTTTTACATCGCTTTGCTGCTGTTGGGGCAGACTGATGATATTCTGGTCGAGGATACTGAGGTTGGGATGAATTTTTACCAGAAAGAAGAGCCTAGTCAGGGCTAGCAATCACAAGTATTGTATGCTTTTTTAAAATGTCTATTAAAGAGTAATATACTTGATAATTTAAAGATGTGGCGCAATGTTGATCTTGCCTCAATGGATGGCAGCGTGATACTAATTTCAAATTTAAAACAAATGAAAACCGAAGGACTAGAAGTTCCTTCGGGTTTTGTATATAAGAGAAAAATGATTAGACAAGTTCGTCAATAGAAATATAATCGAGATTCAAGCCTTCTGCAACTGGTCGGCTAGTGATGTGGCCGTGATAGGTTGTGACACCTTCACGCAATCCAGCGTCGTCTGCAATAGCTTGTTTGAAGCCTTTGCTAGCCAGTGCTTCAATATAAGGAAGGGTGACATTGGTCAGAGCGATAGTAGAAGTACGGGCTACGGCACCTGGGATATTGGCTACTGCATAGTGGAGAACACCGTGTTTCTCATAGACTGGCTCATCGTGGGTTGTCACGCGGTCAGCAGTCTCGATAACACCACCTTGGTCAACAGCCACGTCAACAATGACAGAACCAGGGCGCATTTGCTTCACCATATCGTCAGTCACCAGTTTTGGAGCTTTAGCACCAGGAATAAGCACAGCTCCAATCACGACATCTGCTTCGCGGACGCTTGCCTCGATGTTAAATGGATTGGACATGAGGGTTTGAATTTGGTTGCCAAAGACTTCTTCTAGCACAGATAGACGTTTGGCACTAATATCGAGAATCGTAACTTGAGCGCCTAGTCCCAGAGCGATGCGGGCTGCATGAGTTCCTACAACACCGCCTCCGATGATGGTGACTTTACCTTTTGGCACACCTGGTACACCGCCAAGGAGAACGCCAGATCCGCCTGTCTGTTTGGTTAGGAAATGAGCTCCGATTTGAACCGCCATACGACCAGCCACCTCGCTCATAGGTATTAAGAGTGGTAGTTGCCCTTGTCCGTCACGTACAGTCTCGTAGGCTACCCCGGTAGTTTTAGCAGTTACCATAGCTTGGGCTAATTCGGGAGCAGCGGCCATGTGCAGGTAAGTGAAGAGTAGAAGGTCGTCGCGCAAGAACTGGTACTCAGCTTCCAGCGGTTCTTTAACCTTAACAACCAACTCAGCTGCCCAGGCTTCAGCAGCAGTGGCAACGATTTTTGCACCTTGCTTTTCATAGTCTGCATCTGCAAAGCCAGATCCAAGTCCAGCATTTGTTTCGATCAGCACCTGATGGCCTTTTCCTACAAGACTGTGCACACCAGCTGGCGTCAGAGCAACGCGATTTTCATTATTTTTAATTTCTCTTGGAATTCCGATTAACATAGAGCTTTACTCCTTTTTCTAACGCTAGGATCTCCGAATATAGGACTACAAAGGGACCTAGGTCAATTATTGTGATGTTTTCATTTTAAAGGAAACTATCGCAAAAAGCAAGAAAAAAAGGATTGTTTTGAGCAGGAAATTATGCTATTCTGATAAGAAAAATCAGGAGGAAGAGATGGAAAATATTTATGTTAAGCTGAGCCAGCATTCCAGAATTGAGACGGAACGATTGATCTTGCGTCCGGTGACTTTGGATGACGCACCAGCCATGTTTGAATATGCTTCAGACGAGGAGAATGTTCGCTATACCTTTGCGACCAACAAAAATTTAGAGGAAACCCGCAATAATATTGCCTTGTTTTACTTGGCGAATCCTTTGGGGCGCTGGGGCATCGAGCTAAAAGAGACTGGTGATTTTATCGGGACGATTGACCTGCATAAGATTCGCTTGGATTTGAAAACGGCAGCTATCGGCTATGTGATCCATAAAAAATACTGGAATCAGGGCTATACGACGGAGGCCAATCGGGCGGTGCTTGAGCTGGCTTTTGAAGAAATTGGCATGAACAAATTGGTTGCTCTACATGATATTGACAATCCTGCCTCCGGCCGTGTCATGCAAAAGTCAGGCATGATCTTTTCGCACGAAGAGCCATACGCAGCCTTGGACCAGCATGAGGAAGGGCGCATAGTGACGCGGCTGCATTACTATCTGACCAGAGACCAATATTTCGCAAAAAAATGAGAAAGAATATTGACAAGTGCCTATCTACATGATATAGTAGATAGGTAATGCTGATTTAGCTCAGTAGGCAGAGCGCATCCATGGTAAGGATGAGGTCGCCGGTTCGATCCCGGCAATTAGCACTAGATAAAGAGGTTGAGATTTTCTCAGCCTTTTTTGGTTTTAAATCAGGATTTCTCCTCGTTTAAATGCAATGCTTGCGGCTCTCATAGGCGCCCAAATATGATATAATAAAAGTAATATTAGCAAGGCAGGTAAAATATGTATATCGAAATAGTGGATGAAACCGGTCAGGTTTCTCAAGAAATCATGAAGCAGACTCAGGAAATCTTGGAGTTTGCGGCTCAGAAGACGGGTAAAGAAAATAAGGAAATGGCTGTGACCTTTGTGACTAATGAGCGTAGCCATGAACTCAACTTGGAATATCGAGACACAGATCGGCCGACGGATGTCATTAGCTTGGAATACAAGCCGGAGCTGGATATTGCCTTTGACGAGGAAGATTTGGCGGATAATCCTGAGCTGGCTGAGATGCTGGAGGATTTTGATGCTTATATCGGCGAGCTCTTCATTTCAGTGGACAAGGCGCGGGAGCAAGCAGAAGAATACGGCCACAGCTTTGAGCGGGAGATGGGCTTTTTGGCGGTGCATGGTTTTCTGCATATCAACGGCTATGATCATTATACGCCGGAAGAAGAAGCGGAAATGTTTGGCTTACAGGAAGAAATTTTGACAGCTTATGGACTTACAAGAGAATAAAAAAAACAAACGCAAGTGGAAAAATCGAGATGTCATATCGAGTTTGGAGTTTGCTCTGACGGGGATTTTCACAGCTTTTAAGGAAGAAAAGAATATGCGGAGCCATGTTCTTTCAGCTGTAGCTGCCATCATTGCAGGTTTGATTTTTCGGATTTCAGCGACGGAGTGGCTGTTCTTGCTGCTAAGTATCTTTTTGGTGATCGCTTTTGAAATCATGAATTCGGCTGTTGAAAATGTTGTGGATCTGGCTAGTGATTATCACTTTTCTATGCGGGCAAAGAATGCCAAGGATATGGCAGCTGGTGCAGTTTTGGTGGTTTCTGGTTTTGCAGTTATCACAGGTTTGATTATCTTTCTGCCGAAACTGTGGGATATTATTTTTTAGAGAAGGAATAGAACAATGACTTTTAAATCAGGCTTTGTAGCCATTTTAGGTCGACCAAATGTCGGCAAATCAACTTTTTTGAATCATGTCATGGGGCAAAAAATTGCCATCATGAGTGACAAGGCTCAGACGACCCGCAATAAGATTATGGGCATTTATACGACGGATAAGGAGCAGATTGTCTTTATCGACACGCCGGGAATCCACAAGCCTAAGACGGCTTTAGGCGATTTCATGGTGGAAGCAGCCTACAGCACCTTGCGTGAGGTGGATACGGTTCTCTTCATGGTACCGGCAGATGAGCCACGTGGCAAGGGCGATGATATGATTATCGAACGTCTGAAAGCGGCTAAGGTGCCAGTTATTTTGGTGGTTAATAAGATTGATAAAGTTCATCCAGATCAGCTTTTGGCGCAAATTGATGATTTCCGTCAGCAGATGGACTTCAAAGAAATCGTTCCGATTTCGGCTCTGCAGGGCAACAATGTTTCGCATCTGATTGATATCCTTAGTGAAAATCTGGAGGAAGGCTTCCAATATTTCCCAGAAGATCAGATTACCGACCATCCAGAGCGTTTCTTGGTTTCAGAAATGATTCGCGAGAAGGTTCTACACCTGACTCGTGAAGAAATCCCCCACTCAGTCGCAGTGGTTGTTGACAGCATGAAGCGAGACGAGGAGACGGACAAGGTCCATATCCGAGCGACGATCATGGTCGAGCGTGACAGCCAAAAGGGCATTATCATCGGTAAAGGCGGCTCCATGCTCAAGAAAATCGGATCCATGGCTCGCCGCGATATCGAGCTCATGCTTGGAGACAAGGTCTTCCTCGAAACCTGGGTCAAGGTCAAGAAAAACTGGCGGGACAAGAAGCTGGATTTGGCAGACTTTGGCTATAATGAGAAGGAATATTAAAAGAGCAAGAATTTTTCATTTCTGGTTATCGATTGAATCGTAGATAGGAAAATTGAATGAACAAAGACTACATTTCCTATATTCGCTCCAAGGTGGGGCATGATAAGGTTATTCTGAATTTTGCTGGAGGAATTCTAGCAGACGAGGGTGGTCGTGTGCTTCTGCAGTTGCGAGGCGATAAAAAAACATGGGCGATTCCTGGTGGAGCTATGGAGCTCGGGGAGACTTCTTTGCAAGCAGCCGTGCGCGAATTTCACGAAGAGACAGGCATTGCTGTTGAAGCCAAGCGCTTGCTGAATGTTTACACTAATTTTGATGAATCTTATCCTAATGGAGACAAAGTGCAGACGGTTGTCTTTCTGTATGAGTTGCAGGCACTGGAGAATGTTGATATTTCCAATTTTCATAATGAGGAAACACTGCGTTTAGGCTTTTTTTCTAAAGAAGAAATAGCAGAGCTGGAAAATGTATCGGATAAACACCGCCTGATGTTAGACGAGTATTTTTCAGACAGCTTTGCTATGGGGCTATGATATTGAGAATACTAAGAAAGGAACTTTATGCCTGAATTACCTGAAGTGGAAACGGTTCGGCGCGGTCTGGAGCGTCTGGTTGTTGGCAAGACGATTGGGCAGGTGCAGGTCCGCTATGCCAAGATGATTGGCACGGGAGTGGATGCTTTTGTCCATGACTTGCCAGGTCAGACCATTGAAAAGATCGGCCGTCGGGGCAAGTATTTGCTCTTTTACCTGACGGGTGGAGTGCTGGTTTCCCATCTACGAATGGAAGGCAAGTATCTTTTCTATCCTGAAGAGGTGCCTGAGCGCAAGCATGCTCATGTCTTTTTCCAAATGACAGATGGTGGAACGCTTGTTTATGAGGATGTTCGCAAGTTTGGGACCATGGAGCTCTTGAGAAAGGACCAGCTGGAGGCTTATTTTGCTGCCAGAAAGCTTGGTCCTGAGCCGACAGAGGCGGACTTTCTTTTATCTCCTTTTGCAGCAGCTTTGAAGCGTTCCAAGAAGCCCATCAAACCCTATTTGCTGGAGCAGTCCTTGGTCGTTGGGCTAGGCAATATCTATGTAGATGAGGCTCTTTGGCGGGCGCGGATTCATCCGGCAAGGCCAGCAGATAGTCTGAAGCCTGCTGAAGTCAATCGGCTGCGTGAGCAGATTATAGAAGTTTTGCAGCTCGGGATTGAAAAGAGAGGATCGACTATTCGGACCTATCGCAATGCTTTGGGTGAAGATGGCACGATGCAGGATTTTCTGCAGGTCTATGGAAAGACTGGGCAACCCTGCGCTAGATGCGGCAGCCCGATTGAGAAAATTAAGCTGGGTGGACGCGGTACTCATCTCTGTCCTCACTGCCAGAAAGCGAGGTAGCTGTTATGGCAAGAATTATCGGTATCACTGGCGGCATTGCCTCAGGTAAGTCAACTGTGACAGAGTTTTTAAGGCAGCAGGGTTATCAGGTCATTGATGCGGATCAGGTAGTGCATGAGCTGCAAGAGCCGGGGGGACGGCTTTATCAAGCTCTTTTATCTACTTTTGGCTCATCTATCTTACAGGAAGATGGGCGCTTGGACCGGCCTAAGCTGGGAGCTATGATTTTTGGGAATCCCGAACTCTTGGAGCAGTCCAGTCAAATACAAAATCAGATTATCCGCGAGGAACTGGCTGGCAGACGAGATTTGCTGGCAGAGACGGAAGATATCTTTTTTATGGATCTTCCCTTGCTGTTTGAGTTACAATATGAAGACTGGTTTGACCAAATCTGGCTGGTGGATGTGACAGAGGAAACTCAGCTCAGTCGACTTATGACTCGAAATGCTCTGAATCAGGAAGAAGCAGAAAAGCGCATAGCAGCTCAGCTATCTCTCCAAGAAAAGCGAAAGAGGGCGGACGTGCTGATTGATAATGATGGATCGCTAGAGGAAACTCGACAACAGATTGGCGATGCTTTGCAGAAATTAGAAAGAAGATGATTCTATCACGATACAAGTAAATTGGAAACATAATCTGAAAATCGCCTGGTTTGGGAATTTCCTGACAGGTGCCAGTATTTCTCTGGTCACTCCTTTCATGCCCCTTTTTGTGGAGCAGCTAGGAGCGCGTGGTCACGAAGTGGAGTACTATGCAGGTCTTGGCATTGCCCTTTCGGCTGTTTCGGCAGCCTTTTTATCCCCTGTCTGGGGTAGTTTGGCTGACCGCTATGGCCGTAAACCTATGATGATTCGGGCAGCTACGGCTATGGTCTTTACCATGGGTGGCATTGCCTTTGTGCCTAATATTTTTTGGCTCTTGGTCTTACGCTTTCTCAACGGCGTTTTTGCGGGCTATGTGCCCAACAGTACAGCCTTGATTGCCAGTCAGGTTCCAAAGGAAAAGACGGGCTATGCCCTCGGTACTCTAGCAACTGGTGTCGTTGCTGGCAATCTCATGGGGCCCTTAATTGGTGGAGTGATTGCTGAAGTTTTTGGCATCCGCAATGTCTTTCTACTGATTGGCTTTTTCTTTCTGATTGCGACCTTAATGACGGCTACTTTTATCCGAGAAGATTTTAGGCCAATCACCAAGGAAGAGGAGATTGGCTTTGGGGAACTCATTCGCCAGATTAGATATCCCAAGCTCTTGCCCACTCTTTTTCTGACCAGTTTTGTTATCCAGTTTGCAGCCCAGTCCATTGGCCCAATTCTCTCCCTTTACATTCGGGAGTTAGGCCAAACGGACAATTTGATTTTTGTATCTGGCCTGATTGTTTCGAGTATGGGGCTTTCTAGTATGCTGAGCTCAAGTATTTTAGGTCGGATGGGGGATCGGATGGGCAATCATCGTTTGCTCGTTTTAGCTCAGTTTTATTCCATTATCATTTACCTGCTTTGTGCTCATGCAGGCTCTTCTCTCCAACTCGGTTTTTACCGTTTCTTGTTTGGTTTAGGAACGGGAGCTTTGGTGCCGGGAGTCAATGCTCTATTGAGTAAAATCACGCCTAAGTTTGGGATTTCTCGAATCTTTAGCTACAACCAGATTTTCTTTTATCTGGGTGGTGTCATCGGCCCCATGTCAGGCTCGGCTATTGCAGCGACAGCAGGCTATCATTCAGTCTTTTATGCTACAGCAGGCTTAGTGGGGCTGAGTCTCCTTATCAACCTTTTTTGTTTTGGAAATTTATTGAAAAAGAAGGAAATCTAGTGCGCGTTAAAATTCATTTGAAATGCTCCAGTTGCGGCAGTCAGAATTATCTGACCAGTAAGAATAGTAAGACTCATCCTGATAAGATTGAGGTATTGAAGTACTGCCCCAAGGAAAGAAAAGTAACCTTACATCTTGAATCTAAGTAGATTTTATGGTAAAATAGAAAGGATTTTAAGGAGTTTTATTTATGTATAGCCTATTATTAACGATTTTAGTCATTTTATCAGGTTTTATTGTCATTGCTATTTTCATGCAACCAACTAAAAACCAATCTAGTAACGTGTTTGATTCGAGTGCCAACGACCTTTTTGAGCGGTCTAAAGCACGTGGATTTGAAGCTGTGATGCAGCGTTTGACCGGATTATTGATCTTCGTCTGGTTGCTGATTGCCTTGATATTGGCAGTATTATCTAGTAAATAAAATGGGCTCTGACTTTGTCTTGGCCTTTTTTTAAAGTTTAAAAAGAGGGGAATATCAAGAGCCCCTCATAGTATAGAAAGAAAGTATGAAAGTAGAAATTATAGAATATTTAAAAGAAAAGCAGCAGGCTAGCGTGAATGAGCTGGCAGCTGCTTTGGGGAAAAAGTCTTCCAAGGACTTTAGTGACTTGGTTAAGACCATCTCCCAAATGGAAAGAAAGCATCAGATTCGCTTTGATGATGAGGGGCGGATTGAGCTTTACGAGAAGAAAAAGCAGGAGCGTCTGACGCTCAAGGGTGTTTTTCATGCCCACAAGAATGGCTTTGGCTTTGTCACCCTGAATGAAGAAGAGGATGATCTTTTTGTCGGCCGTAATGATGTCAATCATGCTATTGATGGTGATACGGTGGAAGTAGTCATTACCAAGGTGGCAGACCGGATCAAGGGAACATCAGCTGAGGCTAAGATTATCGATATTTTGGAGCACAGCCTGACGTCAGCGGTTGGTCAGCTGGTTCTGGATGAGGAAAAGCCCAAGTATGCGGGTTATATCCGCTCGAAAAATCAGAAAATAAGCCAGCCTATTTATGTCAAAAAACCAGCTATGGTTCTGGATGGTACAGAGGTGCTCAAGGTCGCTATTGACAAATATCCGACCAAGAAACACGATTTCTTTGTGGCTAGTCTGGTCGATGTGGTCGGTCATGTCAACGATCCAGGTATTGATGTATTAGAAGTGCTGGAGTCGATGGATATTGTCTCCGAATTTCCAGAAAAGGTCTTGGAAGAGGCCGAGCGAGTTCCGGATGCACCGACAGAGAGTGATTTGGCAGGACGTTTGGATCTGCGCGAAGAGATTACCTTTACCATCGATGGGGCGGATGCCAAAGACTTGGATGATGCTGTCCATATCAAGCGCCTGAAAAATGGCAACTTTGAGCTAGGCGTACATATCGCAGATGTGTCCTACTATGTCAAAGAAGGCTCTGAGCTGGACAAGGAAGCCCTCAATCGAGCGACTTCAGTCTATGTGACCGATCGCGTGGTACCTATGCTGCCAGAGCGCTTGTCAAACGGAATCTGCTCTCTCAATCCCAATGTGGACCGGCTGACCCAGTCGGCTATCATGGAGATAGATGCCAAGGGGTGCGTGGTCAAGCATACCATTACTCAGACTGTCATCAAGACGACCTTCCGCATGACCTACAGCGATGTCAACGACATCATTGCTGGAAATCAGGAAAAAGCTGAGCAGTTCAAGGAAATTGTGCCTAGTATTGACAGCATGGTTCGTCTGCATGAAATTCTGGAAAGCATGCGTTTTAAGCGTGGTGCACTCAACTTTGACACCAATGAAGCCAAAATCATGGTCAATAAAGAAGGCCGGCCGGTTGACATTGTCCTGCGTCAGCGGGGAATTGCCGAGCGAATGATTGAGTCCTTTATGCTGGTGGCGAATGAGACGGTGGCTGAGCATTTTGCTAAGCTAAATCTGCCCTTCATCTATCGGATTCACGAGGAGCCTAAGGCGGAGAAGGTGCAGAAGTTTATCGACTACGCCTCTAGCTTTGGGATTCGGATATACGGGACGGCTAGCTCTATGAGTCAACAGGCCCTGCAGGATATTATGGAATCGGTCAAAGACCAGCCTTATGAGGATGTCCTATCCATGATGCTTCTGCGCTCCATGCAGCAGGCTCGCTACTCCGAGCACAATTACGGCCACTACGGTCTGGCAGCGGAGTTTTATACGCATTTCACCAGTCCGATTCGCCGCTATCCGGACCTTCTGGTTCACCGGATGGTACGGGATTATGGCAAGTCTAAAGAAA
This sequence comes from uncultured Streptococcus sp., assembly GCA_963547765.1. Lineage (GTDB taxonomy): Bacteria > Bacillota > Bacilli > Lactobacillales > Streptococcaceae > Streptococcus. The sequence continues at coordinate 39,666 of CAUUSJ010000001.1, forward strand.
TAGCAGAGCATTTTGAGCAAGTGATTCCAGAGATTGCCAGTCAGTCTTCCAGCCGGGAGCGTCGGGCTATTGAGGCCGAGCGTGAAGTTGAAGCCATGAAGAAGGCTGAGTACATGGAAGAATTCGTTGGAGAAGAGTTTGACGGCGTAGTTTCAAGCGTGGTTAAGTTTGGACTCTTCGTCGAACTGCCTAATACGGTCGAAGGCTTGATTCATGTTACCAATCTGCCAGAGTTTTACAGCTATAATGAGCGGACGATGACCCTGCAAGGAGAAAAGTCCGGCGTGGTCTTCAAGGTCGGTCAGCAGATTCGCATCAAGCTGGTCCGAGCGGATAAGGCTACAGGCGAGATTGACTTTGAATACCTGCCAAGTGAATTTGACCTGGTAGAAAAGACTAGCAAGAGTGGCAGAGGCAGGTCAGGCAGAAAGAGACGCCGTGAGGATGGCAAGCGCAGCCATTCTTCCAAAGAAAAAGGCAACAGAGATAAGAAAGAGAAGAAGTCCAAGAAAGGCAAGAGCCAGAAGGCATTTTACAAGGAAATAGTCAAGAAAGGAGCCAAGCATGGCAAAGGGAGAAGGAAAGGTCGTCGCGCAAAATAAAAAGGCCAGACACGACTACACCATCGTGGATACCATCGAGGCGGGCATGGTGCTGACTGGTACGGAAATCAAGAGTGTCCGCGCTGCCCGTATCAATCTAAAAGACGGCTTTGCCCAGATCAAGAACGGTGAGGCCTGGCTCAGCAATGTCCATATTGCGCCTTATGAAGAGGGCAATATCTGGAACCAAGAGCCTGAGCGTCGCAGAAAGCTGCTGCTGCATAAGAAGCAGATCCAAAAGCTGGAGCAGGAGACCAAGGGAACTGGTATGACGCTGGTACCGCTCAAGGTCTATCTCAAGGACGGTTATGCCAAGCTCCTTCTGGGCTTAGCCAAAGGGAAGCACGACTATGACAAGCGCGAGTCCATCAAACGCCGCGAGCAAAATCGCGACATTGCAAGACAGATGAAGAAATTTAATACAAGATGAAAGACTGGGCGACCGGTCTTTTTTAGTATTTAACTTTGACTTTTGATTTATGCTATAATGGAAAGGATGAGGAATGTAATTCGGAAGCTATCTTACAGACAGATAGAATATATAAATATGCAATGAATTCTTCAGTAAATTACTTGAGGTTAAGGAATGAAAGTTATAAAATCGAAAAAAAGTATCTTTTTCATAATTCTTCTTACGGCTTTATTTGGAGCTCTGTTCCTTCATCACCAATCGCCAGTAGAAGAGGAGCGTTTCAGGAGTGAATATACACTTTATGTTGATGATCTTAGATTTGAGCAATTGGAAGATGGAAAGCTTGTGTTTGTGACAAGTAAGACACCTGAACAGGGCTTTAATGCATTAAAAGTTGGGCAAAATAATTTTTATTTGGATGATTGGAGCTTCGATTATAGTGAGGAAAATCGAGCTGATAGTCATCAGAATGAAGGAGAGTACTACTTTATTAATGTCTATGATCTAAAGACGAAGAAGTTTAAGAAAAGATTGGACATTTTTGAAATTGTTCGACATTATGATCCTTCGTTAGGGGTTGACTTATCTGGCGATATTCTAAACATTCAAGGACAAGATTATATTTACATTAGGCTAATAAAAGAAAACAGCTCACCGAGAATTAAAGAAATCCTCTTTAATGTGGATACTGAGGAGATAATTGATTATTCAAAAGAATTTGTTGAATCTAAATTACAATTCGATGAAGTATCCATCACTTCTGGCTTGTGGGATCACCTCACTGACTCATACAATCTTGCTTCGGGCTTTCAAGGTATAGGTCCTGGTTCAGTCAAAGGAAGTAAAATACCTGATGATTTAAATATCTCGAAACGATACCCTGAGATTGTAAAAAAAATGAATTCTGGTGAAGGAAAGATTTACACTCGTCGAGGCAATATTAGCCCAGAGGAATGGTATGATACACTAATATACTGGTTTGCTCCAGTAGGGCAAGATAAGCTTTCTCTTTCTATAACTGATAAGGAAACTAGTGAAGTAACACCTATTAATTCTTATGAAGATTTTTTAAAGTGGAGAGAGACTCATCAAAATGATTGAGCTGGGCAAAGAAGTGAATAGTAGCCACAGGGGAAGATGACTAATGACATTAAAAGACTGGGCGACCGGTCTTTTTTAGTATTCAATTCTGACTTTTGATTTATGCTATAATGGAAAGGATGAGGTTTGAGGATGACCACTTTTGGTGAATGATTGATGAAAAAGTGGATTGACTCCGAGGACTATCAAAATAAATGGCTAGATGAATTAAAAAGTGGTGGTAAGCAAATGAAACTCAATAAAAAGCTATTCATATTTATATTCTGTTTGATTCTGACTTCCGTGGCTTCACTGACTTTTTTTCTAGGTGGGAAGAAGAAAGAATATGCTAAGAGTGAATATTGTGTTGAAGGAATACAGCTATTTAATAAAGATAAATATGTTTTGGTTGGCAGTAAAGAAAATGATTCTTTTCGCTATAGTCAAAATTATATAACGGATTTTAAATACAACAGTTTGGATGAATATGACAGTGTAAGTTCATCTAAAGTAAATAAAGAGGAATATTTCAAAATCAAGATTTATAATTTGCAGGATCCATCTAAAATAACTAGTAAGGAAGTCAATGTCTACGATTTGTTAGGACAAGAGAATACTTATAGGCTTAAGCAAATTCGTGCACAATTTACAAGGAACGGAGAAGAATTTCTAACTTTTAGTATGCACTCGTATGAAAAAGGGAAACCGGAGAAAATCAAATATTTTATTCTAGCATTGGAATCAGGAAAAATTGAAAAAGAGATGTCAGAAAAAGAGATTAATCTACTTTTAGATCAGAAGGATACTAGAACTTATATGAGAGGAACAATATATAAGACTATGGATCTTGTAAGAGGTGGAATAGGGGATCAGATTAATAACGCACTATTAAAGTATGGTATGGAGTATGTTTCTGGCTGCATAATACCATCGTATAAAATAGGTGATTATGTAGAAGTTTCAGGTACTAATTTTGCTAATATTTATCCTGAAATTGCGAAAAAAATGGGAGACATGAATAAAATCTATTTCCGTCCAGAGCAATACAATGAGGAGGAGTGGTTTAATGATTTAATTCATTGGTTTGCGCCCGAAGGTCAGGATGTAATGGAACTTTATGCCTCAGATGAAACAACTGGAGAGAAAACACAGATTCGATCTTTTAATGATTTCAAGAAGTGGGTCGAAACCCATCCACAAAAAGAAAACTAGAGTCTACAGGGAAAACGATAAAACTACTGACAAATAATTCTTGTGAGAATCACGGATCCATCAACGCCGCGAGCAAAACCGCGACATCGCAAGACAGATGAAAAACTTTAATACAAGATGAAAGCTCTTCAGGACAAGCTGCCGTATAAGATGCAGGGATATAATTTATAAAACAAAACTTAATGTATGATATGAGCAAGAATTGACTACTGAATCATTTCTTGCTTTTTTGATAGTGAGACCTTGAATACCCTAGCACTTGTCAAGTCTGCTCTTTTCGAGTATGATAAAGACAGTTAAAATTTTGAAATTTGGCTTTCAGAGAAAGGATTTTTTATGACAGAAAAATTGCTAGCTTATAAACGTATGCCAGTGTGGACAGCTGAGACTATGCCCGAACTGGTAAAGAACAAGCACAATACCAAGGAAGGAACTTGGGGCAAAATCACTGTTCTCAAGGGACGCCTTAAGTTTGTCGAGATGTCAGAGGAAGGTGAGGAGCTAGCTGAGCACATCTTTGAAGCTGGTCAGGACAATCCTTTTGCCCAGCCCCAAGCTTGGCATCGGGTCGAAGCCTTGACGGATGACCTAGAGTGGTATTTGGAGTTTTACTGTCGGCCTGAGGATTACTTCCCCAAGAAATACGGCAGCAATCCAGTGCACTCAGAGGTTTTGGAAGCCATGCAGACGGTCCGACCAGGACGGGCCTTAGATCTAGGCTGTGGTCAAGGCCGCAATGCTCTCTTTCTAGCTAAGCAGGGCTTTGAAGTAACGGCCTTAGATCAGAATGAGCTGGCCTTGGAGATCCTACGTAGCATTGTCGAGCAGGAAGATTTGGATCTGCCAGTGGGTACCTACGATATCAACTCAGCTAGTCTGACTCAGACTTATAATTTGATCGTTTCCACCGTTGTTCTGATGTTCCTGCAGGCAGAGCGGATTCCAGATATTATCCGCAATATGCAAGAACATACAGCGCTTGGTGGCTATAATCTCATCGTCTGTGCTATGGATACAGAGGATTTCCCTTGCTCTGTTCCCTTTCCTTTTACTTTTAAGGAAGGTGAGCTTGCCGAGTATTACAAGGACTGGGAGCTGGTCAAGTACAATGAAAATCCTGGTCACCTCCATCGCCGTGATGAAAATGGCAATCGAATTCAACTGCGCTTTGCGACGATGTTAGCTAAAAAAGTGAGATAAATCCTTTAAAGCTCAGGTCGGATCTGCTACAATCTCTAGTGAATTGCTTATAAAGATTTTATAGCAGGATGTTTTCTGATAAGACAAAAAATAATAGCCTTTCCTCTAAATAAGATGAGGCTATTTTTTAGTTTATTTGCTCTGATTTGAGAAAAAAGTAGAGGAAATATAGATTAGATAAAAAATATACACAATTTTGTGTAAACGCTTGCAAAAAATTTAGAAAGAGAGTATACTAAAATAGGAATGTTAAGGTATTACGGTTTATGTTGTTTAGACTGGGAGTTGATTCCAGCCCCGCAGATAGTCAAAAGGAGATAGACTATGAAGAAAATACTGCTCAGACTAATGTTCCTTGCAATGTTAGTTGCTCTTTTGCCTGTTCATGTGGCACAAGCGTGTTCTGCTTTTATTGTCGGTAAAGACCTGACAGCAGATGGCTCTACTCTATTTGGTCGGACAGAGGACTATCCATACGCCCCTGACGGTGGTCGGCACAATCAAAACTATGTAGTTGTGCCAGCTAAGACCTATAAAGATGGCGATAAGATAGAAGATGAGTCAAATGGCTTTACCTATCCGCATTTGGCGAATGAAATGAAATACACAGCTGTCTACGACTCTGATCGTGACAACGGAAGTAACGGAAACTTTGCTGCGCATGGCTTTAATGAACTTGGTGTAGCTATGACAGCGACCGTTTCAGCAACACCAAACGATAAAGTGTTAAAAGAAGACCCACTTGTAAAAGATGGTCTTCCAGAAGCATCATTAGTTGACCTTGCTTTGCCTCGTGCAAAAACAGCACGTGAGGTTATTGAGACAGTTGCGAAAGTTCTGGATGAAAAAGGATCAGCAGAAGGAAATATCATTGTTGCAGCAGATAAGAATGAGCTGTGGTACATGGAAATCCTGTCTGGTCACCAATACGTAGCCATCAAGTTCCCAACGAATAAGTATGCTGTCTTTGCGAACACTTACTATCTTGGTCACGTTGACTTGAATGATAAGGAAAATGTCATTGCTTCTAAAGATGTGGAAGAAGTAGCTAAAAAAGCAGACAACTATAAGACCGACAAAGATGGCAACTTTATGATTGCTAAGTCTTATGGACCAGATAAATATATGGAACGTAACCGTTCTCGGACCTACGCAGGTATCAAGTGGATGGATCCACAAGCAAAAGTAAATTATGACGATGAAGCTTTTGATCTCTTGCGCGAACCAACTGATCCAAATAAGAAATACACAGTTCATGATGTGATCGCTGAACAAAGAAATCGTTTTGAACACTTGCCAGAATATAAAGCGGATGACTTAGTTGAAGTCGGTAAGAAGATCGATGGCAATGTCTACAAATATGCGCTAGGTAACGAAAACGTAATCGACGCCCACGTTTATCAAATCAAACCAAACCTACCAAATGCCTTTGGCGGTGTTATGTGGCTGGGTCTGGCACAAAGTCGCAACACACCATATGTGCCATTCTATGGTAATGTAGAAGATACTTACGAAGCTTTCAAGAACCGTTCTACTAAATATGACGGAAAATCTTGGTATTGGACTGTTTGGCATATTGACCAAATGGTTATGAAATATCCAGAAATCTTTGGTAACAGCATCCAAGAAAAATGGAAAGAAAAAGAAGTTGAATGGGATAAAGAACAAACCGAACGCGACGCCAAATATGCAAACTACACAGATGAACAAGCCAAAGCCGCTGGACCAGAAGTGACGAAGGAAGCCTTGGAACGCTCAGAAAAAATCTTTAAGGAAATCAAAGCAGTCGAAGCAGAGATGGAAGAAAAGATTAAGAAGGAAAAAGGTAAAGATGCTGATCTTGTCTATACAGGCTATAACAAAGCAAACCTTCTAGCAGAAGCAGAAAAAGGAAAATCAGCGGACAAAGCTAGCGATACGAAGAAAGATAGCTCCAGTCAAACTACTTGGATTGTCATCGGCGTATTGGTTGTTCTAGTTGCTGGATTCTTCGGATACAAACAATTTAATAAGAAGAAGGAGGAAGAATAAATTTTGAAAGAAAAGCTAGAAGTTTAAGACTTCTGGCTTTTTTCCTTTCTCAGATAATAAATCTATATCCTAAAATACTTAGTAAGGAGATGAGGATAGAAGATTAGAATTGTCAAAAAACTAGGCTCCATCTTGCTTTTAGCGGTAAATTGCTATAAAATAGATAGGGTTAAACATCAATACTTTTATATTGCAAATAGGAGAAAAGATGACAAAAAAATTAAAACGTCCAGAGGTGCTTTCACCAGCTGGTACGTTAGAAAAGTTAAAAGTAGCTGTTCGCTATGGGGCAGATGCTGTTTTTATTGGTGGTCAAGCCTATGGTTTGCGCAGCCGTGCGGGGAACTTCACTTTTGAGCAAATGGAAGAAGGTGTCCAATTTGCGGCTGAGCATGGTGCCAAGGTCTATGTAGCGGCTAATATGGTCATGCACGAAGGAAACGAAGCAGGTGCTGGAGAATGGTTCCGTCGTTTGCGAGATATTGGGATTGCGGCTGTTATTGTTTCTGACCCAGCCTTGATTGCGATTGCAGCTTCTGAAGCACCTGGTCTGGAGATTCACTTGTCGACTCAGGCTAGTGCAACTAACTATGAAACGCTTGAGTTTTGGAAAAATCTTGGTTTGACTCGGGTTGTTTTGGCACGTGAGGTTTCCATGGCTGAGCTGGCCGAGATTCGCAAGCGTACCGATGTAGAAATCGAAGCCTTCGTTCATGGAGCTATGTGTATTTCTTACTCTGGGCGTTGTACCCTTTCCAATCATATGAGTATGCGTGATGCCAACCGAGGCGGTTGTTCGCAATCTTGTCGCTGGAAATACGATTTGTACGACATGCCTTTCGGACAAGAACGCAAGAGTTTGAAGGGTGAAATTCCAGAAGAATTCTCTATGTCAGCTGTTGATATGTCCATGATTGATCATATTCCTGATATGATTGAAAATGGTGTTGATAGTTTGAAAATCGAAGGTCGGATGAAATCCATTCACTACGTTTCTACAGTGACCAACTGCTACAAAGCAGCCGTGGATGCTTATTTGGAAAGTCCAGAAAAGTTTGAAGCTATTAAGCAAGATCTAGTAGATGAAATGTGGAAAGTAGCTCAACGTGAGCTGGCAACTGGCTTTTACTACCATACGCCAACTGAGAATGAGCAGCTTTTTGGAGCCCGCCGTAAGATTCCAGAATACAAGTTTGTAGCTGAAGTGGTTGCTTATGATGAGGCTACACAAACTGCGACCATTCGCCAGCGGAATGTTATCCATGAAGGCGATCAAGTGGAATTCTATGGACCTGGTTTCCGCCATTTTGAAACCTACATTACTGACCTCCATGATGAAAAAGGGAATAAGATTGATCGTGCGCCAAATCCAATGGAATTACTGACGATTACAGTTCCGCAGCCAGTCCAACCTGGTGATATGGTCCGTGCCCGCAAGGAAGGTTTAATCAATTTGTATAAAGAGGATGGCACTAGTGTAACTGTTCGGGCTTAATCAGGCGCGAAAGTTGGAGAATTGTGCTTATCAAGTAGATATCGCCTACATGGTGGATACGAATAGATAGTGGAAGACCTTATTCTAAAAATTCAGCCATTGGCTTTAAAAATAAAACTCTTCAAATCGCTTTTGATTTGAAGAGTTATTTTTTGAATTTGTGGCTTTCGAGCCGAATATCTTTTTTCTGAGCTTCACGGATGTTATTGGGAACTAGACTGATGCGATGGATATCAGGTACTCGGATGATGGTCGTCATGCTTTTTTTGAAATTTTTGACAATCAACTGTTGGCGGTCACGGTCATATTTGACAATATCTCCGGTAAAATTTTTATCCAGAAAAATAACATGGACACCAGAATTTTTCCGAAGAGCCAAGTCAATCGTATGTAGGATATGACTTTTGTCGTCCTCTTCCCTATCCGTCTTTTTATAGTTAATAAACTCATTCGTCTTTTGTAAAATCATTTCGAGATATTTTTTCATAGCTAAAATCTCCATAACTTGTTACAATATATTATATAATAAAATAATTAAAAAAGTAAAATCTTTTACGAATAATGAGATAGAAAGTAGAAAAGAGGTAAAGTATGGCAGATTTTAAATTTGAAATCGAGGAAAAATTGCTCGTTTTATCGGAAAATGAAAAAGGCTGGACCAAGGAGCTCAACCGCGTAAGTTTTAACGGTGCGCCTGCCAAGTACGATATTCGCACTTGGAGTCCTGACCACAGCAAGATGGGCAAGGGCATCACCCTTTCTAATGAAGAATTTCAAGTTCTTTTAGATGCATTTAAAAACGGGTAGACTGAAAGTCTATCCGTTTTTATTGTCTGAAAAATAGGGATGAAAAGCTAGGCTTCTAAATAAAGGAATGCTGATGAGAGTAATTGCTACAATTTTTAAAAGATCAGGAAGAATGAAAGGTGTAACACCAACAGCAATGGCTTTAGAAAATTCCATATTAGCTAGAAAATGAAGTCCGATTACGCCACCGACGAAGACCAGTGTATCTCCGATCAGATTAGCCAAAAGGATCGTGTAAAACTTGCTATCCTTGCTTGTCAGACTGGAAGTTACCAGCGCAAAGAGTAGATAGGCCCAAAGATAGCCTGCGCTTGGACCAAAGAGAGCCTGAAATCCACCGCTTCCTCCGGCAAAGACTGGCAGGCCAATAGCTCCGAGCAGTAGATAGAGCAGAACAGACAAGACCGCTTCACGAGGCTTAAAAATGGTCGCAATCAAACCGACAGCAAAGGTCTGTAGCGTAATGGGAATGGTCCCAATGGAGAAACTAAGCTGGGAGAGTACAGCTAGGAAAGCAGCGCCAATAGCTGGGAGGGCAAGAAGAAAAGCTTTGTTCTTGTTCATGATAGTAAACCTCTTTTTTAAATTACGGTAACTATTCTAAATCAAAATAAAAAAAAGTCAAGTCTTTTCATATCAGACTAGACAGTTGTTTGTTTATTTCCGCTTTTTGCGGCTCCGAATGAGGAGGAAGATAAAGGCGATTAAACCAAAAATATTAAAGAAAATAATTCCTAGAGCTGCTAATAATTTTTTCGTTTTGCTCATTTCCAATCCCCTTTCTTTTAGTATTTCTTACTATCATATCAAAAATATGGTTTCTTGAATAGCAGAAAGGGTAAAAGGTGGTTGGGAAGTCATGAATATTTCAAGAAAATAGGATTATCTTGACAATTTATAAGCTTGTCCAGAAGAAGTGAGCCAACTAAATAAAAAAGAGGAAGATCCATTAAATAAATCTTCCTCAATTTTAGAAATAATTTAGAATTTCTTGAATGATAATTGAATTTTGTGCTTTAAAATAAAGAAAGAAGTCAAAGAATAAAGCCAGATAGTGTGTCTAGCTCTATCTAAATGGCATAAGACTTCTTTCTTACAAAAATGTAAGATAAAAATTAAAAATGAAAGGATAAGTTATGGTTGCCCTTTATTCTTTATTTTATGATAATAATGAGCTTTAGAAAGGCGAAAGAAGAAACTTTTAGCGCATGGTGACAAATTCTTCGGAGCCAGTTGGGTGGATGGCAACAGTCGCGTCGAAGTCGGCTTTGGTAGCTCCCATCTTAATAGCAACAGCGAAGCCTTGGATCATCTCATCTACGCCATAGCCAATGCCGTGGAGACCGACAACTTTTTCATCGTGACCCGCAGTGATAAGCTTGAAGCGAGCCTGCTGGCGGTGATGGGTGACAGCTGAGTACATAGAGGTAAAGCTAGAGGTGTAGACATGAACTTGCTCAGCGCCATAATCTCGAATAGCTTCTTCCTCCGTCAGCCCTACTGTGCCAATAGCTGGATGGGAGAAGACGACAGTTGGAATAGTGGAGTAATCCATCTTGGCATCTGTCTTGCCGTTAAAGAGGCGCTCAGACAGGGTGCGGCCGGCCTTGATTGCTACTGGCGTCAGCTCTTTTTCGCCCGTCACATCGCCTAAGGCATAGATGCCAGGTACGACAGTATTTTGGTATTCATCCACAGTGATGAAGCCACGGTCATTTAGGGTAACTCCTGCAGCATCAAGATTGAGCCCTTGGACATTTGGCTTGCGGCCAATAGCCCAGATGATCCGCTCAGCAATATGGCTACTGCCGTCTTGGAAGTAGAGTTGTAGTTGGCCATCGGCTAGTCTTTCCACTCGTTCGGGTATCTTGTGAGCATGAAGACTAGGACCAGATTTTTCCATTTCAGCCACCAATCCGTCAATCAGATAGCTATCGAAATTGCGGAGAGGACGGTCGCGACGGACAAAGAGATCCGTCTTGACACCTAGAGTATGGAGGACACCAGCAAGCTCCACTGCGATATAGCCTGCTCCGACGACAGCAACAGACTTGGGTAGCTCTTCCCAAGCAAAGACATCATCAGAAGTCTCACCGTATTCGGCACCAGGAATCTGAGGAATGGCTGCATGTGCACCTGTTGCGATAACGATGTGTTTGGCGCGAATCAATTCTCCATTGACTTCGACTGTATGCTTGTCAACGAAATGAGCGCGACCTTCGATCAGTTCAACGCCGTTGCGTTTGAAGCTGCCATCATAGGATGAGCGAGCACGGTCAATGTAGGCTTCCCGATTCCTTCGTAAAGTAGCAAAGTCAAAGTGCTGATTTTCTGAAGTAAAGCCATAGTCTGGTCCATAGTGTCGGATGGCCTCGGCAATCTGAGCACCGTACCACATGATTTTTTTAGGGACACAACCGACATTGACACAGGTTCCCCCTAATTTCTTTTCTTCAATGACAGCTGCTTTAGCGCCATGCTCACCAGCACGATTCATGGTAGCAATACCCCCGCTACCCCCGCCAATTGCAATAATATCGAATTCTTTCATAGTTAGATAGAAGCTCCTTTAATCAATATGAAGTAATTGTACCTTTTTTAGAAAATGAATGCAAAAATCTGCTATGATTTGGAGATCCTGCAGCGTTTTTAGAGGAAAAATGGTCTTTTAGGGATTTTGTCCCTTTTCCTATCACAATATGTTAGGCTTATGATATAATGTAGTATAAAAGAAAAATGGTTTTCATCAAGAGGAGGAAAAAAGATGAAAAAGCTGAAAAAATGGCAGCTATTTAGTATTATCGGAGTTGCTGTTGTAGTTGTATTGGGAGCAATTTCTGCAATAGTCCTGAGCAATCTTAGTTCTACAACAGAACCTAAGGAAGTTGCACCAATTGTGCAGCAGGCAAAAGAAGGTAGCATAGCCTCATCTGTCCTGTTGACGGGGACCGTAACGGCTAACTCAGAGCAATATGTTTATTATGATGCTACCAAGGGCGACTTGGAGTCGGTCCTAGTCAATGTTGGCGACCAAGTAGCTGTAGGACAAGCACTTGTTCAATATAAGAGCACAGAAGCTCAAGCAAACTATGATGCAGCAGTTCGTGCTGTTAATAAGGCTGATCGTCAGATTAATGACTTACAGACTAATGGGGCGACAGTAGAAAAAACTGGCGATGAAGAGACGGATAGTAAGTCCCTTGCTTCTGCTCAACGTACCGTCGATTCTCAACTGGCTGATTTGCGCGATGCACGTTCAGACGCTGTGGACAATATGAACAAGGCGCAAGCATTGTTGAATGCAGCGACTGTTACAAGCACTGTTGAGGGAACAGTAGTAGAAGTAAATCGCGATGTATCCAAATCAACAACAGGAACCAACCAAACCTTGGTGCATATTGTCAGCAACGGTAGCCTTCAAATCAAGGGAGAACTCTCTGAGTACAATCTGGCTAATTTATCAGTTGGACAAGAAGTAACCATTACCTCAAAAGTGTATCCAGATAAAAAATGGACAGGTAAAATTAGCTATATTTCCAACTATCCTAAGGATGGACAGCAAGCTTCATCAACCAATACAGGTGGCGCAGCTTCCTCTGCAAAATATCCATTTACAGTCGATATTACAAGTGAAATTGGTGATTTGAAGCAAGGTTTCTCTGTCAGCGTTGAAGTGAAAAACAATACAAAAGGGATTCTTGTACCAGCAAGCAGTATTATCTCAGACGGAGACAAGAACTACGTTTGGACTGTCGAAAAAGGTAAAGCGAAGAAAGTGGAAGTAACCTTAGGGAATGCTGATGCTGAAAATCAAGAAATCTCATCTGGTTTGACAAAAGACAGTAAAGTTATCACCAATCCAACAGATAGCTTGAAAGATGGTCAAGAGGTGAAAGCGGATGAAAAAACTCATTGATCTACGAAATATTAACAAAACCTATCGGAATGGTGATCAAGAACTTAAAGTCTTAAAAAATATCAATTTGACAGTTGAAGAGGGTGAGTTTGTGGCTATCATGGGGCCGTCTGGTTCTGGGAAGTCCACCCTGATGAATATTATCGGGATGTTGGATCGTCCGTCTACTGGCGAGTATTTTTTAGAAAATGAAGATGTTGCAAACTTAGGTGATAAGAAATTAGCCAAGGTTCGAAATAATCAAATCGGCTTCGTTTTTCAGCAATTTTTCCTCTTGTCTAAATTAAACGCACTTCAAAATGTAGAACTCCCTTTGATTTATGCGGGGGTGTCACAAGGAAGTCGAAAAAATTTAGCTAAGCAGTATTTAGAAAAAGTAGATTTGGGCACTCGTATGACTCACTTGCCGTCAGAGTTGTCTGGGGGACAGAAGCAACGTGTTGCCATTGCGCGTGCCTTGGTAAACAATCCTTCGATTATTCTTGCCGACGAGCCGACAGGAGCCCTTGATACCAAAACTGGGGAGCAAATTATGGAACTCTTGACGGAGTTGAACGCTGAAGGAAAAACGATTATCATGGTTACTCACGAACCTGAGATTGCTGCCTATGCTAAGCGTCAGATTGTCATTCGTGATGGAGTCATCTCTTCAGATAGCGCTGAGAAGGAGGAACGTGATTAATGCAAAATTTCAAATTTGCCATTAGTTCCATTCTTGGGCATAAGATGCGGGCTTTTCTGACCATGATTGGGATTATCATCGGGGTTGCGTCTGTTGTCGTCATATTGGCACTGGGAAATGGAATGCAACAGGGAGTTACCAAGAGCATCACAAAAGAACAGAAGTATGTAAGCTTGCTTTATTCTCCCACTAAAAATAATTATACGATGGGAGTTAATTTGATGGAGGTCAATGGTGGTCAAGATGCAGATAGTGAGATACTAGAGGAACCACCTGTTGTCCAAGAGTCTTGGGTCAAGGAACTACTTAAAATTGACGGCGTCAAGGGCTATTATGTGACCAATGGTTCGACAGCTGACTTTTCTTACCAAAACAAGAAGTCTGATAAGGTCAACATTACGGGCGTGAATGCTACATTCTTTAAAATTAGAAAATATGAGATTTTAGCTGGACGGACTCTCTTGCCTAGTGACTATCAAAGTTTTTCTAATGTGATGATGATTGATGAAACAGTGGCAACCAGCCTGTTTGGAAGTAGTGCGGAAGCCCTGAATAAAATAGTTTCAGTCGGTGATAGTAACTATCGGGTTGTTGGTATCTATAAGGATCCCAATGCTGGTCAGAGCATGAGTATGAGCTCAGGTAGCGCCTTGATGGCTAATACACAGGTAGCATCTGAATTTCATACAGATGAAATTGCAACTGTCTATATCTATGTGCCAGAAGTGGATCGTATCAACGAAGTTGGTGTAGAAGCAGCAAAAGAATTGACGGCTCTCTCAGGAGCTCGTCAAGGAGAATATCAAATCCTGAATATGGATACCTTGCTGGAGCAGTACAATCAAATCACAGGAACTATGACCGGTGTTATCGGAGCTATTGCAGGAATTTCCCTCTTTGTTGGAGGTATCGGTGTGATGAATATCATGTTGGTATCCGTTACAGAGCGAACACGGGAAATTGGTTTGCGAAAAGCTCTTGGAGCAACGCGTGGAAATATTCTCACGCAGTTCTTGATTGAATCCATGGTATTGACCCTTATTGGTGGCCTGCTTGGTCTTAGCCTTGCTTACGGGATCAATGCTCTGCTAGCTGCAGTCGTGCCTGAAAACGTATTTGGAGGCCCACCAGTTGTCTCTGTCACTGCAGCAGTTGGAAGCCTTGTCTTCTCAGCCATGGTTGGGATTGTCTTTGGTATCCTGCCAGCCAATAAAGCATCTAAATTAGATCCGATTGAAGCGCTGAGATATGAATAATATTATCAAAAGTCTGGGAGACCAGACTTTTTGTTATGTGAAAAATCCCGCTGGAATTCCAGCGGGATTTGTTTGCTTAAAAATTGTGTAAATTTGAGATTACTTCATTGTTGGGAAAAGCAATACATCGCGAATGGTAGTCACATCTGTGAGCAACATTACGAGCCGGTCGATACCGATTCCGAGGCCTCCAGTTGGTGGCATACCGTATTCCAAAGCTTCAACGTAATCATAGTCGATGCCAGTTGCTTCGTCATCGCCTAGTTCTTTAGCTTTTGCCTGTGCTTCAAAACGAGATAATTGATCGATTGGATCGTTCAACTCAGTGAAGGCATTAGCATATTCTTTGGTCATGATGAAGAGCTCGAAGCGGTCCGTAAAGCGTGGGTCTTCTGGGTTTTTCTTAGCCAGAGGTGATACTGCTACAGGGTGACCATAGACAAAGGTTGGCTGAATCAAGGTTTCTTCGACAAATTCTTCAAAGAAAGCATTGATGATGTGTCCAACTTCAGTATAATGTTTTTCAACTGGTACTTTCTTTTCTTTAGCCAAGGCAGCAGCTTCTTCAAAGCTCATATCTTGCCAGAAGTCTACGCCAGTGATCTCTTTAATAGCATCCACCATGTGAACACGTTTGAATGGCTCGTTGATCTTGATCTCAGTGCCTTGGTAGTTGACTGGTCCATCTCCTTTTACAGAAATGGCAGCGTGTTGGATGATGCCTTCTGTCAAGTCCATGATATCTTGGAAGTCCGCATAGGCTTGATAAACCTCGATAGAAGTGAACTCAGGGTTGTGAGTGGCGTCCATCCCTTCGTTACGGAAGATACGGCCAATTTCATAGACGCGTTCCATACCACCAACGATAAGGCGTTTCAAGTGAAGCTCAGTCGCAATCCGCAATACCATGTCAATGTTTTGAGCATTGTGGTGAGTAATGAATGGACGGGCAGCAGCACCGCCAGCTTCATTGTGCAGGACAGGAGTTTCAACTTCAAGGAAGCCTTGTCCATCAAGATAGCGACGAATTTCTGAGATAATTTTTGAACGAGTGACAAAGCGCTCAAAGCTTTCTCGGTTGGAAATCAAGTCCAAATAACGTTTACGGTAGATAGTTTCAACGTCAGTCAAACCGTGGAATTTCTCTGGAAGGGGACGCAAAGCTTTTGAAAGGTGAGTAATATGCGTTGCTTTGATAGAGAGTTCTCCCATATCTGTACGCATCACATCGCCTTCAATTCCCAAGAAGTCACCCAAGTCAGCCTTTTTGAAAATCTCATAGTTTTCTTCACCAACTTCGTCCTTACGAACGTAAATCTGGATTTGGCCTTCACGGTCTTGGATGTGGGCAAAGCCGACTTTCCCTTTTCCGCGTTTAGTCATGAGACGACCAGCAATAGTTGCTTTTTCGTTCAATTCATGTAATTCTTCTTTGGATTTGTCGCTGTATTTTTCTTTAAGTTGAGCAGAATTTGCAGTACGTTCAAAACGTTTTCCGAAAGGATCAATTCCTTGCTCAGCCAGCGCGGCCATTTTTTCACGGCGAATAATCTGCTGGTCATTTAGTTCTTCAATATGTTCAGTAGTCATTTTCTTCCTCCTAAGGCTTTCCCTTCTATTTTATCACAAAATAAAAGGAAATTCAGCAATAATTATCGATAAAAATAGAAAAACTGCGATGTTTAAAGATTCGCAGTTTCATCTGTTCGCATGTAATCTAGGTTGTTCCAAGCAAGTAAGCTGAAAGAGTCAAAATCGTCTGTTTCCAAAATGGTGACGCTAGCGTTGGCCAAGCCTCCGTCCATACGGAGCAAAGATGTTTCGTAACCGAGCAGGCGACGAATGCTGGCAGTTAGGTTGGCTCCATGTCCGACAATCAAGACATTTTGATAACCTTTCCCTTTGAGAGACTTCACGAAGGCAATTGTCCGATTGGTAGTTTGAGCGACGGATTCTGCTTCAAATAGTTGGTGATCAAACTGGGATAGATCGTGGCGAAAGGCCCACATCTGCTGAGGATAAGTGGCTTCTACAGTAGCAATTTTGGCTCCTTCCAGTTTTCCAAGAGCCCACTCTCTTAGTTGAGGAGTTGGAACAATATCGGTTTGATACTGGTTTTCACTTTGGATAATTTCTGCAGAACGGTAAGCGCGAGGCAAATCGCTAGAGTAGATTTTATCGAATTGAACGTCTGATAAATGCTTGCCCAAACGCTTGAGCTCGTCAATGGATGTTTCAAGAATTGGAGAATCTCCGCTTGCCCCTTGGAAACGCATTTCTAGATTCCATTCGGTTTTTCCATGTCGGATAAAATACAATTTCATATCAAGATCCTTTTTCCTTTTGAAGCGAATAGCCTAGTCCTCTTTCAAGTCTGCGAACTGTGCTTGAACAAAGTCAGCCAAATCCTGAGCCTTGATCTGGATGCTACGGCCGACTTCACCAGCAGAAACAATGATGCTTTCGCGACTCAGAGCCGTTTGGTCAATGAAAATGGGGAAGGAGTGCTTTTGGCGAATGCCGACAGGATTATTGGCACCATGGATGTAACCAGTCGTTTTTTCTAAATCTTTCTGCGGAATCATGCTAACTTTTTTATTGCCTGAAATTTTTGCTAATTTCTTTTCCGACAGATGTTCGGTGATAGGCAGGATGCCAATGACTGTTCCTGTTTTATCTCCGTTTAAAGCTAGTGTTTTATAAATTTGCGAGCGGTCAAATTCCTCTGTCAGGCTATCATCTAAAGCATTAATCTGCAAGCCTTGGTGCTCGATTTTTGCCTTGTTTAAAATTTGCTCGACCAGTGTTTTTTTGAGTTTTGTTTTTTTAGCCATTATTTATATTTCTCTTCTAATTGGGACATCCAAATTCCTAGCCAGATACCTAATCCAAAGAAAAAGGCAGCAAGAACAAGTGTGAAAATGGATACTCCTGCATAACTAATGCTCTCACTGTTGCCGCTTTGAGGGAGAACAATGAGTAAGGTGCTGGACAATACAATGCCAATGATAAAATGGTAAACGCGGGAATGATAATGCTTCAAAATGTAATCCATGGCTTTTGAAAAGAGAATCAGAGCCAGAGCGCCACCGATGCCGATTGGCAGGAAGGTGCCAAATAAATCCAGGCGTTTAAATCCTGTCAGCATGGGAGTATAGAGCCCTAAAATCAATAGCAGATTTGAAGGACTGAGTCCCGGAATCAAGATTCCTAAGGCGATAAGAGCACCTGCTAAAACAAAGGATAAGAAGTTAGCTGGCAGTGTCCCCACCATTCCATTCAGCGAGTAAAGAAAGATCCCTGATAAGATGAAACTAAGCCAGAAGGTAACAGTATCAGCTCGATCTCTGTCGGATTCCTTGACGGATTCTTTGATCAGGCTGGGAATGGTGCCGATGATGGCTCCAGCAAAGCCCCAGAGAACGATAACCTTGTAATTATCCAGTAAGAGATTGACTGGATAGGAGAAGGCTGCAATCCCTAAAACCATCCCAATAGCTACAGGAGTGAAGTAGAGAACATTCTCGATAAAACTTTCTTTGATATGGGCTAAAAAGCGAATCATTCGCTCATAAATCCCCAAAATCGCGGCTAATACACCGCCAGACACACCAGGTAGGATGAAGCCAAGCGCGATAATCATTCCTTTTAACATCCTAGCAATCCATGAAATCATAATATCTCCCTACAAGTCTTTTTCATTAGACTATTGTACCATAAAGCTACATACTTTTCTGAAAAAAGCAAGAAAAATATCTTGTACAGAGAAAAAAAGATACAAGATTTCCTAACAATTATCTTGCATCTTTTTTATTTTGGTGTTGAAAATAATTTCTTATAAGTCTCTTTTTTATCCTGTACAGGAGAGAGCTGATTGAGGTCTAAGTTATGTGGGAAACCTTCCAATTTACCTTCTGAGGTGTATTGATG
Organism: uncultured Streptococcus sp.; assembly: GCA_963547765.1. Lineage (GTDB taxonomy): Bacteria > Bacillota > Bacilli > Lactobacillales > Streptococcaceae > Streptococcus. The sequence continues at coordinate 58,289 of CAUUSJ010000001.1, forward strand.
TAGGTCATAGGGCTGTTCAGTATTTGGAGCAGCGTTATAGTAGCCGTCATTATAGCCATAAGTTGGAATCCAAACGGCAGTAAATTTCTCAGTTGAGATACTATGCTCTTCCATGAAATAGGTACCGATGTAGATGCCAATATTTTGAGCTCCAAGACTTTCAAGCTTGGCACGAAAGGCCTCAATTCCTGCGTTCATGTCGCCCATGGTCTTTTCTTCAACATCAAGCCAGTAAAAGGTAGGTTTATATTTCGAAGATGCCTTGTAGAAGCTTTCAGCTTCTTTTTCCATTTCTTTGATATTGCCTGCTGCTATATAAGCATAGACAGCTACAGGAATCCCTCGTTTTTGAAACTCTTGGATATGGGTAGCAAATGATTTGTCAAGTCCATTTAAATGAGTGGCAACATTTTCTTTTTTTGCTTGAGCTCCACTATGCACGCGAATGATAGCACCAGAAATATTTGTTGATAAGGTATCATAGTCTATTTCGCTGGGTAATTGCCAACCGGAAAGGTCAACGATAGGTTTATTAAGCAATTCTTCCTCAGGTTCGTCTGAAGGAGCTTCCTCCTTTTTTTTCTTGGTTGTCACCTGACTGACTTGAGTTTTTTTTGTTTGGGCTTGTTTAATTTGCACATCAAGATGGTGCTTACTTATGACAATATATAGAATAAAGCAAGCAAAGAATAGCAAGAGTGCAAGCGGTTTAATCCTTTTTCTCATACTGTTTCATTGTAACGTAAAATAAATAGAAAAGCAAAGTATTTATCTATATTTCCAGCGAAATGCGAAAATGTAATCTGATTGCAATAGAAGATAAAACAATTTGAAATAATTGGATTTTTGAGGCGATAAATAAGTAAATATCTCTTGAAGCCATCCTAATGCTTTTTTTTCGAATCAAAAAGTGGTATAATGAAGTTTGAATTTTTAGAATAAATTGGTGAAATATGAAAATTGACAAAAAGCATTTATTGAATTACTCAATTTTGATTCCGTACATGCTGTTATCTGGCATTGGCTTGATTGTCGTTTATTCCACGACGAGCCCCATCCTCATTCAAAATGGGCTCAATAGTTTTCGAATGGTCGCCACTCAAGCAGGTTTTTGGCTCTTCAGCTTGGTGATGATTGGGATTATTTACCGAATGAAGCTGGATTTTCTGAAGAGGCCAGGAGTGATTACGTTTGTTATCATAGCTGAAATTATTCTGCTTTTACTCTCACGCTTTATCACAGGAACGATCAATGGGGCACACGGTTGGCTCAAAATCGGTCCAGTTACTGCTCAGCCGGCAGAATATCTGAAGATTATTTTGGTCTGGTATTTGGCCCTACAGTTTTCTAAGAAACAAGAGCAAATAGAAGTATATGATTATCAAGCAATCACCTTTAATCAGTTGATCCCGCGTGCCGTTACTGATTGGCGGGTTATTGTTGCTTTCTTGATAGGCCTGGTGGTTATCATGCCCGACTTAGGAAATGCGACCATTTTGCTCTTAACAGTTTTGATTGTAATTTCCACCAGCGGAATTGCTTACAGATGGTTCTCAACCATGCTTGGTGCTGTTGTAGGAGGGTCGGCAGCGGTTTTAGCGAGTATTTGGTTGATAGGTGTCAAGCGTGTTGAGCAAGTTCCTGTTTTTGGATATGTTGCAAAGCGTTTTAGTGCTTTTTTCAACCCTTTCGACGATTTGTCTGGCTCAGGCCACCAGCTGGCCAATTCTTACTATGCCATGAGTAATGGTGGTTGGTTTGGCTTAGGCTTAGGAAACTCTATCGAAAAACGAGGTTACCTACCAGAGGCTCATACAGACTTTGTTTTCTCGATTGTTATTGAGGAAGTCGGATTCTTTGGAGCAACTTTAATTTTAGCCCTGCTCTTTTTCTTGATTTTACGGATTATTCTCGTAGGTACAAGGGCCAAGGATCCATTTAATTCTATGATGGCTTTGGGAATTGGCGGTATGATTCTGATGCAAACCTTTGTCAATATTGGTGGTATTTCGGGCTTGATTCCTTCAACCGGTGTAACCTTCCCATTCTTATCTCAGGGAGGAAACAGTTTATTGGTTCTATCAGTTGCCATTGCCTTTGTTTTAAATATTGATGCCAATGAGCGACGAAACGCCATGTATCAGGAACTAGAAGTGAGTCAATCCTAAAAAATCTTCTTGTATGTTAGCTCTTCAACAATAGAAAGGTGTAAATAATGTCATTTACAAAATTAGAAAATTATAGCAATAAAGAAATGATTCGAGAAGAAGTTTCTATTTTAACGGACTTGTTGGTAGATATTACCCGAGATATTCTCAGTCCTGACACTTTTGCTAAAATCTCCATGATTGAAGAACTGGCAGTTCAATCTAAATACCAAGAGCTGAAAGCAGTAGTAGAAGAATTATCCACGGATGATATGGTCTATATCTCACGCTATTTTGCTATTTTACCTCTGCTCATCAATATTTCTGAAGATGTTGACTTGGCTTATGAGATCAATCATCAAAATAATATTGACCAAGACTACCTTGGTAAGCTTTCGACGACGATTGATTTGGTTTCCACACGAGAAAATGCACAAGAAATCCTGGAAAATCTAAATGTTGTTCCTGTTTTGACTGCTCATCCGACTCAGGTTCAGCGCAAGACCATGTTGGATTTGACCAATCATATCCATACACTTTTGCGTCAGCATCGTGATGTTAAAGCTGGTCTGGTGAACGAAAAGAAATGGTTAGCCAATCTCCGTCGCTATATCGAGCTGATGATGCAGACCGATATGATTCGGGAAAAGAAACTTAAGGTTACCAATGAAATCACTAACGTTATGGAGTACTATAACAGTTCTTTTCTTCAAGCAATTACGAACCTGATGCTAGAGTATAAACGCTTGGCAGAAGAAAAAGGAATCCATTTGGAAAATCCTAAACCCATCACCATGGGAATGTGGATTGGTGGTGACCGTGATGGAAATCCATTTGTAACCGCTGAAACTCTGAAATTGTCTGCAACAGTACAGAGCGAAGTTATTCTGAATTACTACATTGACAAGGTTTATACGCTCTATCGTAACTTCTCCCTGTCTACTAATCTTTCAAAAACAAGTGAAGCTGTAGCCAAGATGGCAGCTTTGTCCAGCGACAAGTCTGTTTATCGGGAAAATGAGCCTTATCGCCGTGCTTTTCATTACATTCAGTCCAAGTTGATTCAGACCTTACTTTATCTGAAAGAAGGTAATTTCTCCGGTGAAGGGCATCGTTTGGCTGATAAAGCTGAAGCAGTCCTGCATGCAAATGCTGCTACCTCGGTCAGCCATAATGGTAGGGAAATTATTCCAAATTATATCCAGTCTAAACTTAGTGGTAGTTTAGATGAATTACGAAAAGAACAACTTCCATCTTACAAAGATGCGCAAGAGTTTAAGGAAGATCTTCTTGTTATTCGTGATTCTTTGCTGGAGCACAATGGACAAGCTCTGGTGACTGGAGAACTTACTGAATTGCTACAAGCAGTTGACATTTTTGGTTTCTTCTTGGCCAGCATTGATATGCGTCAGGATTCCAGTGTCCATGAGGCTTGTGTGGCGGAGCTCTTGGCTTCTGCTAATATTGTGAAAGATTACAGCAGCTTGTCAGAGGAAGAAAAATGCCAAGTTCTCCTCAAGCAGCTTCTGGAGGATCCACGGATCCTGTCAGCCACTCATGCACCTAAATCTGAACTTCTACAAAAAGAATTGGAGATTTTCAAGACGGCTCGTCAGCTTAAGGATGCGATTGGCGAAGATGTTATCAAGCAAAATATTATTTCTCATTCGACTAGCGTATCAGATCTGCTAGAGTTGGCGATTATGCTCAAGGAAGTCGGCTTGATCGATGAGGAAGGTGCGCGTGTGCAGATTGTTCCTCTGTTTGAAACGATTGAGGACTTGGATAACTCTTGCGATACTATGGAGAAATATCTGTCTCTGCCAATTGCTCAAAAATGGATCGCTTCTAAAAACAACTACCAAGAAATCATGCTGGGCTACTCAGACAGTAACAAGGATGGTGGCTATTTATCATCATGCTGGACACTTTACAAGGCTCAGCAACAACTGACAGCTATTGGTGATAAGTTTGGCGTCAAGATTACCTTCTTCCATGGTCGTGGAGGAACTGTCGGTCGTGGCGGTGGCCCAACCTATGAGGCAATCACTTCGCAACCATTGCGGAGTATCAATGATCGTATCCGCCTGACAGAGCAGGGTGAGGTCATCGGCAATAAATACGGTAATAAGGATGCTGCTTACTACAATCTGGAAATGCTCGTATCGGCAGCTATTAACCGTATGATAAGCTATAAGAAGAGTGATAGTAATACGAGCAATGAATACGAGAGAGTGATGGATCGAGTGGTCGATCGAAGCTACCAAATCTATCGCGATCTAGTCTTTGGCGACGAACGTTTCTACGATTACTTCTTTGAGTCTAGTCCTATTAAGGCCATTTCTAGCTTTAATATCGGTTCTCGTCCAGCGGCCCGTAAAACGATCACTGAAATTGGCGGTCTAAGAGCCATTCCTTGGGTCTTCTCATGGTCTCAAAGTCGGGTTATGTTCCCTGGTTGGTATGGTGTTGGCTCTAGCTTCAAAGAATTTATCGATGAAGATCCTGAAAAGAATCTTGCCTTCCTTCAATTTATGTATCAGAGATGGCCATTCTTCCAGTCCCTCTTGTCAAATGTTGATATGGTGCTGTCCAAGTCCAATATGAATATCGCTTTTGAATATGCGCAACTTTGTGAAGACCAAAATGTACGAGATATTTTCAATACAATCCTAGATGAATGGCAGCTGACCAAGGATATTATCTTGGCGATTGAAGGCCATGACGAGCTCTTAGCAGAAAATGCCTATCTCAAGGATAGCTTGAACTATCGGATGCCTTATTTCAATGTTTTGAACTATATTCAGCTTGAGCTGATCAAGCGTCAGCGCCGAGGAGAACTTTCACCAGAACAAGAACGTTTGATCCACATTACCATCAATGGAATTGCGACAGGACTACGAAATTCTGGTTGATGCACAAGGAGCTTTAAAAGAACTCAATAAAAAATCGGCTTAGAAGCCGATTTTTTATTGAGTCTAAACTATTTTGAGTCCATAACTTATTTCCTGCGATTTGTGTAAATAAAAAATGAAAAAGTTTTCATATCTGTGCGCTAAAATACTTGAAAGTGTTTACAATTAGTGATACAATGATAAGTGTAGAAAAATGAAAACGATATTTTCAACAAAAGAAAGGAAACTATATGAACACAGACGACACAGTAACCATTTATGATGTCGCCCGTGAAGCGGGAGTTTCAATGGCGACAGTCAGCCGAGTTGTAAATGGTAACAAGAATGTAAAAGAAAATACACGAAAGAAAGTACTAGAAGTAATTGAACGTCTTGACTATCGTCCTAATGCAGTTGCCCGTGGTTTGGCCAGCAAAAAGACGACCACTGTTGGTGTTGTAATTCCCAATATCACGAATAGTTACTTCTCTACTTTAGCCAAAGGGATTGATGATATTGCCGAAATGTATAAGTACAATATCGTCCTGGCAAACAGCGATGAAGATGATGACAAGGAAGTTTCGGTTGTTAATACCCTTTTCTCTAAGCAAGTAGATGGTATTATTTTTATGGGCTACCATCTGACAGAGAAAATTCGTTCAGAATTTTCACGTTCACGGACACCAGTGGTTCTAGCGGGCACGGTGGATGTAGAACATCAGTTACCAAGTGTCAATATTGATTATAAACAGGCAACCGTTGATGCTGTGGAACTATTGGCTAAACGCAACAAGAAAATTGCTTTTGTCAGTGGTCCTTTGGTAGATGATATCAATGGTAAAATCCGCTTGTCTGGCTACAAAGAAGCTCTGAAGGGCAAGAAAATTTCATATAGCGAAGGCTTGGTCTTCGAGTCTAAGTATAGCTACGATGACGGTTATCATCTAGCTGAACGTCTGATTGCTTCAAAGGCTACGGCGGCCTTTGTGACCGGAGATGAGTTGGCAGCAGGTTTGCTTAATGGTTTGGCTGATCGAGGTGTTCGTATTCCTGAAGACTTTGAAATCATTACTAGCGATGATTCGCAAATCGCTCGCTTTACTCGCCCTAATCTGTCCACTATCGGACAACCTCTGTATGACATCGGTGCGATTAGTATGCGGATGCTGACGAAGATTATGCATAAAGAAGAGTTGGAAGAGCGTGAAGTTCTCCTAGCTCATACGATCAATGAACGTAAATCAACTCGTAAATAATAAAATTGATACGGGATGGGACGGAATTAAATTTTGAAAGAATTTAGTTCTGTCTCGTTTTTTATTTTAGTTAAACACAGTCGCCGAATATAAAAGACTCTGAGTTTCTTCTTTGTAGAAATTTAGGTATAATAGAAGCAGGAATGCTGAAATTAGTTCTTGTTCTACTTACTTGACTGACGAAGGTTAAGAAGAAATAGGCTAGTTAGAGCTTGGGATAGATTTTCAGTAAAACGAAAAAATTAAGAAGTGGAAATGCATTTTTTCTGTCTTCTTTTTACTAGTAGGCATCATTTATCGTAGCTGTATCAAGGAGAATTTTGTGATTACACAACTAGATACCAAGACTGTTTATAGTTTTATGGATAGTTTAGTCTCTATCAAAAAATATGTTCAACGGGCCAAGGACTTGGGCTACAAAAGTCTAGGAATGATGGATGTGGACAATCTTTATGGGGCTTATCATTTTCTAGAGGAGGTAAAAGCGGCAGGACTTCAGCCCTTGCTAGGTCTAGAAATGGAAATTTATAAAGATGGAAATCCTCTCAATTTGAGATTGCTAGCCTTAGATAGTCAGGGCTATCGCAATTTGATGAAGATTTCGACTCTGAAAATGATGAATCGTCAAAATTGGGAAGACTTTCAACATCTTTTTAAGGGGCTGGCTCTGATTGTACCAATCTTTGAAGGTGTGGATCAGCTTGATTTGGGCTTGGACTTTTATGTTGGGGTCTTTCCAGATACGCCTAGGCAGGAATTGACTAGGCCAGTCCTGCCCTTACATACGGTTCGTTATTTTGAGCAAGGAGACTTGGAGACTTTGCAGATGTTGAGGGCGATTCGGGACAATATCAGCTTGCGAGAGGTCGGCCATCTGTCAAACCATGAATTTTTATTAGCGCCAGCCTCTTTACTGGAAGCTTTCGCTGAAAACTTTCCAGAGAGTTTGACCAACTTGGAGAAATTGGTGGCTGGTGTTCATTATGAAATTAATACCGACTTGAAACTTCCACGCTTCAATCCTGAGCGTCCTGCTGTGGAGGAGCTGCGAGAGTTAGCTGAGGCGGGATTGGCCAAGCGGGGGCTTACGGGAACAGCCTATCAAGCAAGGCTGGATCAGGAACTGGATGTCATTCATCAGATGGATTTTGATGATTATTTCCTCATCGTCTGGGATTTGCTGCGCTTTGGCCGTAGTCAAGGTTATTACATGGGGATGGGGCGTGGCTCTGCAGTTGGCAGTCTGGTGGCCTATGCTCTGGAAATTACAGGTATTGACCCAGTAGAAAAGAACCTGCTTTTTGAACGTTTCCTAAATCTAGAGCGCTATACCATGCCCGATATTGATATTGATATTCCCGATGTGTACCGACCAGAGTTTATCCGCTATGTCCGAGATCGCTACGGTAGCATGCATGCAGCCCAGATTGTGACCTACTCAACCTTTGGGGCTAAGCAGGCTATCCGAGATGTCTTTAAGCGCTTTGGTTTGCCAGAGTACGAGCTGACCAATGTGACCAAAAAAATCGGCTTTCGAGACAACTTAACCACTGCTTATGAGCGAAATATAGCCTTTCGTCAGATTATCAATAGCAAGCTAGAATACCAGAAGGCCTTTGAAATTGCTAAGAAAATCGAAGGCAATCCACGCCAGACCTCAATCCATGCGGCAGGTGTCGTCATGAGCGACGATGACTTGACCAATCAGATTCCCTTAAAATACGGGGAAGACATGTATATCACCCAGTACGATGCCCACGGTGTCGAAAGCAATGGACTGCTTAAGATGGACTTTCTGGGCCTGCGTAATTTAACCTTTGTCCAGCGGATGAAGGAAGCAGCTCTAGACAAATACGGAGTTAATATTGATATTGCTGGTATTGACCTGGAGGACGAGTCAACTCTGCGCCTCTTTGCAGCGGGTAATACCAAGGGTATTTTCCAGTTTGAACAAGCGGGTGCTATCAGTCTTTTGAAAAGAGTCCAACCTGTAAAGTTTGAAGAAGTAGTAGCTACCACCTCTCTCAATCGTCCCGGAGCTAGTGACTATATTGATAATTTTGTCAAGCGCAAGCATGGTCGCGAGCGCGTGGAGATGATTGATCCGAGCTTGGAGGATATCTTGGCACCAACCTATGGCATCATGCTTTACCAAGAGCAGGTCATGCAGGTCGCCCAGCGCTTTGGTGGTTTTAGTCTGGGAAAAGCCGATATTTTACGGCGGGCGATGGGCAAGAAAAATGCTGCTGAAATGCATAAAATGGAGGAAGAATTTGTCAGGGGAGCTGTCAGATTGGGGCACTCAGAGACCAAGTCCAAGGAAGTCTTTGCGGTCATGGAGAAATTTGCCGGCTATGGCTTCAACCGTAGCCACGCCTATGCTTACTCGGCTCTAGCTTTTCAGCTGGCCTATTTCAAGGCTCATTATCCAGACATCTTCTTTGATGTCATTCTCAACTACTCGAGCTCGGACTATATCACGGATGCACTCGGCTTTGGTTTCGAGCTGGCTCCGTTGACTATTCACAATATTCCCTATAAAGATAAGTTTCAGGAGCGAAAAATCTATCTTGGCCTGAAAAATATCAAGGGCTTGCCAAGAGATTTTGCTTTCTGGATCATAGAAGAGCGTCAAAAAAATCCCTTTAGCAGTGTGGAAGATTTCATTTTACGCCTGCCTCAGAGTTATCATAAGTTGCCACTTTTAAGTCCTTTGGTGCAATTAGGGCTCTTTGATGTTTTTGAGCCCAATCGCCAGAAGATTTTGCACAATCTACCGAATCTTTTTGTCTTTGCAGATGAGTTGGGGAGTTTATTTGCTGATACTAGCTATTCATGGACGGATGCCGAGGATTTTACTGCTGCAGAAAAGTTTGAGCAGGAGCAAGCCTTGATTGGAATTGGCCTTAGTGATCACCCGCTCATTAGCCTAGCCAAGAAAGCCAATCGTCCTTTTGTCTGGATTGAAGAGCTGGCCGATAATAGTAAGGCGACCATTCTAGTTGAAGTCCAGTCTATCAAGGTTATTCGCACAAAAAATGGTGAAAACATGGCCTTTATGCAAGTGACAGATACGAAGAAAAAGTTAGATGTTACTTTATTCCCTGAAGTTTATCGCCGCTTTGCTCAACTAATCCAAGAAAAAGGCTATTACTATCTGACTGGAAAAATTCAGGAGAGGGATGGCCGGCTACAGATGGTTCTAGCAGAGGTGGAGAAAGCAAGCTCAGAACGCTTTTGGATCCAATTGGCTGACTCTAATCACGACAGGCAGATTGCGGAGATCCTGCAGCGATACCCTGGGGATATTCCCGTGGTGCTACGCTATGAGAATGACAAAAAAACGGTTCCAGCATCAGGCTTTCAAGTTCAAAAATCAGACCAACTTCAAGCTGAACTAGAAAATTACAGCATGAAAACGGTTTTTCGGTAAAAAATCAGGAAAATAAGAGAATTTTTATTCTGATTGTGGTATAATCTATAAGAATGTTAAAAAGATAAAGGAGCACATTACGAAATGAAACGTATTGCTGTTTTGACCAGTGGTGGAGATGCCCCTGGTATGAATGCTGCTATTCGTGCAGTTGTTCGTAAAGCAATTTCCGAAGGAATGGAAGTTTATGGGATTTATGGCGGCTACGCTGGAATGGTTGCTGGTGATATTTATCCACTTGATGCGACTTCAGTTGGAGACATTATTTCTCGTGGAGGAACTTTCCTTCATTCAGCGCGCTACCCTGAGTTTGCAAAACTTGAAGGGCAATTAAAGGGAATCGAACAGCTGAAGAAACACGGTATTGAAGGTGTAGTTGTTATCGGTGGAGACGGTTCTTACCATGGTGCGATGCGCTTAACAGAGCATGGCTTCCCAGCTGTTGGTGTACCTGGAACTATTGACAATGACATTGTCGGAACAGATTTCACTATCGGTTTTGATACTGCTGTTACAACTGCAATGGACGCGATTGACAAGATCCGTGATACATCATCCAGTCACCGTCGTACTTTCGTTGTTGAAGTAATGGGACGTAACGCTGGTGATATTGCACTTTGGGCAGGTATTGCTACAGGTGCAGATGAAATTATCATTCCTGAAGAAGGCTTCAAGATTGAAGATATCGTTGCCAGCATCAAACGTGGCTATGAAAAAGGTAAGAAGCATAATATCATTGTTCTTGCTGAAGGTGTTATGTCAGCAGATGAGTTTGGTAAAAAGCTGAAAGAAGCTGGTGATACTAGCGACCTCCGTGTGACTGAACTTGGTCACATTCAACGTGGTGGTTCACCAACTGCTCGCGACCGTGTATTGGCTTCTCGTATGGGAGCGCATGCCGTTAAACTACTTAAAGAAGGTATCGGTGGTGTTGCCGTAGGTATCCGTAATGAAAAAATGGTGGAAAGCCCAATCTTGGGAACTGCTGAAGAAGGTGCACTCTTTAGCCTGACTGCAGACGGCAAAATCGTAGTCAACAATCCACACAAAGCTGATATCGGCTTAGCAGAGCTCAATCGCAGCATTAATATTTAATTGGTCAATCAGGGGTGAAATCCCCAAATAGTAGAAGGAGTTTCTTAATATCATGAACAAACGCGTAAAAATCGTTGCAACTTTAGGTCCTGCGGTAGAAATCCGTGGCGGTAAAAAATTCGGTGAAGACGGATACTGGGGTGAAAAACTGGACGTTGAAGCTTCAGCTCAAAATATTGCAAAATTGATTGAAGCAGGAGCAAACACTTTCCGTTTCAACTTCTCACACGGTGACCACCAAGAACAAGGTGAGCGTATGGCAACTGTTAAACGTGCGGAAGAAATCGCTGGTAAAAAAGTTGGTTTCCTTCTTGACACTAAGGGTCCAGAAATCCGTACAGAATTGTTCGAAGGCGAAGCAAAAGAGTACTCATACAAAACTGGTGAAAAAATCCGCGTTGCGACAAAACAAGGAATCAAATCAACTCGCGATGTGATTGCTTTGAACGTTGCTGGTGGACTTGATATCTATGATGATGTTGAAGTAGGTCGCCAAGTATTGGTTGACGATGGTAAACTTGGTCTTCGCGTTGTAGAAAAAGATGATGCAACTCGTGAATTTGTAGTTGAAGTTGAAAATGACGGTGTTATCGCTAAACAAAAAGGTGTAAACATCCCTAACACTAAAATTCCTTTCCCAGCTCTTGCTGAGCGCGATAATGACGATATCCGCTTCGGTCTTGAGCAAGGAATCAACTTCATCGCGATTTCATTTGTACGTACTGCAAAAGACGTTAACGAAGTCCGTGCAATCTGTGAAGAAACTGGTAATGGACACGTTCAATTGTTTGCAAAAATCGAAAACCAACAAGGTATCGACAACTTGGATGAAATCATCGAAGCTGCTGACGGTATCATGATCGCTCGTGGTGACATGGGTATCGAAGTACCATTCGAAATGGTTCCAGTTTACCAAAAAATGATCATCACTAAGGTAAATGCAGCTGGTAAAGTGGTTATCACAGCAACTAACATGCTTGAAACCATGACAGAAAAACCACGTGCAACTCGTTCAGAAGTATCAGACGTATTTAACGCTGTTATCGACGGAACTGACGCAACTATGCTTTCAGGTGAGTCTGCAAACGGTAAATACCCACTTGAGTCAGTAACAACAATGGCAACAATTGACAAGAATGCACAAACTCTTCTTAACGAATACGGACGTTTGAACTCAGATACTTTCGAACGTAACTCTAAGACAGAAGTTATGGCTTCAGCTGTTAAAGATGCTACTAACTCAATGAACATCAAATTGGTTGTTACCCTTACTAAGACTGGTCACACAGCACGTTTGATTTCTAAATACCGTCCAAATGCTGATATCTTGGCATTGACATTCGACGAATTGACAGAACGTGGCTTGATGTTGAACTGGGGTGTTATCCCAATGTTGACAGAAGCACCTTCATCAACTGATGATATGTTCGAAATTGCTGAACGTAAAGCAGTTGAAGCAGGTCTTGTTGAGTCTGGTGACGATATCGTTATCGTTGCAGGTGTACCACTTGGCGAAGCTGTTCGTACAAATACAATGCGTATCCGCACAGTACGTTAACAATAATTAAAAAACCTTGCTATATCAACGTTTTAGCGTTGTTGGCAGGGTTTTTATTTGTTGCAGGGGGCAAAAAAGGGGCAAATTTTACTTTCTGTCATTGGCAATCGCATCTAAAATATTCTCTATATTCGTTTTCATATTTTTTGTGACGTGGGTATAGATCTGCATAGTAGTTTTAGAGTCTTTGTGTCCAACTCTGGCCATAATGGCTTTTACAGGTATGTTTCTTTCAGCAAGTATGCTGATTAGGGTGTGCCTAAAAATGTGGGAGCTCAGATCTTTATTGATGGGTTTGTCCAGTCTCTGATTTGCTTTCTGCAGCGTTATATTAAAAGCGTTTCGTTGTATTGGCTTCCCTTGATTGTTGAGGAATATGTAATCTGTGTCAGGCCAATTTGGATCTGTGTTTTTGGACAGGTCGTTCAGCTTGATAAATTCATCTATAATCTCTATTTCTCGGTTGGTCAGATTAGTCGTGCGGTAGCTTGATAGAGTCTTTGTGAGTTCTTTCTTAGCATTTCTGTCAACGCTATCTAATGTCCCATGTATATCCAATTCTCTGCTTTCTCGGTGAAAATTGTGTTTTTCGATAGCTACAGCTTCGCCAATGCGACAGCCGTTCAAAGACATAAATTCTGCAAGTAGGCCCGCTCTATAGGTTCGAGGGGTTCTGTATAATTCTTTCAAAAGCGCGTTGAGCTCTTCAGGCTCTAGATACTTTTCGCTGATTGATTTCATATCGTCTAGCGTTAAAACTCGCTTAGGGAGTGCAGTGGCTCGAGCTGGGTTATCATTTATAATTTTTAGTTCCTGGGCATAATCGAAAACTCCGTTTAAAACAGCTTTGATATGATTGAGTTGAGAAGCTGTGTAGTCGGAATTTGCAATATACTTTTTAACATAAGCAACATCAATATTGCGCATTGGAACGTTCAAGGCAAAGTCTTTTAATAATCTTTTGTACGCTGGTTTACGAGCTCGAACGCTAGATCGCCTAACGCTCTTTTGGTAAAATGTCCACCATTCTTCCAACAAATCAGCAAACAATCTATCTGATGTCGAAAGTTTCTGAATAACCTTGTCTATCTTCTCATCTAAAAGTTTCTGAGCTTCTTTTTTGGCTCTTGACGATCCTGAGTCGAGCGTCACAGATACCCTTTTCCACTTTTCGGTGTAAGGGTCTTTGTAGCGCTCGAAAAATTTATATTTTCCGTTTGCGAGTTCTTCCATCCACATTGATTTTTACCTCACTTTTTGATAAAATGGGTATAGTAAAAAGGGCTTTTTAATGCCTTTTGCTATACTAGCTTTCCCCACGCTCTCCTCGACCAAAATTTGAGCGTGGGGATTTTTTGTTTATTCTAGCCCATTTGAAATTTTAACTGTCAGAAGAAAAGATCCGTCTTCTTGCTTCGCAAAGGTCAAAATAACCGATTGAAATTTGCTTCCTGCCGAAGTATATGTGATCGTTTTGCTTTCGTGATCGCTAATAGTAGTGGTATTTTCGTCAGTTGGTTTGCCGTGGTCACGGATAACGTCGTCGTATTTTGTTCCGCCTGCGCCGTTATTGGCAATGTCACCTTCTTTAAGAGCGTCGAATTGTTCTTTTGTCCAATTGAACTTTGCATCTTCTTCTTTTTGTGACGATTCGATAGAGGAGCTTACAGAGCTTGCTGCAGACTCATAAGATTTGCTAGCTTCATCGATTGCATGAGAGTAGAATGATTGAGTAGCAATAACGATTATGAGAGATAAAATAGAGATAACAGAGCCAACAATAGATAAGGTCTTTTGTTTTTTTCGATTTACAATAAGACCGATAACTCCAAGTACAAGGCCAAGGATGCCAATTAAAAACGATAGATTGTTAATAATAGGGATCCACGATCCAACCAGAGCAATTGCTCCGAAGACAATAGCTAAAATGCCTAAAGCTTTGCTTTCTTGCTGCATAAATAAACCTCCTCAGCTTTTAGTGTGGATCAGTGGTTGCACATTTTTTAACTAATTAAATTCAAGTGTTCTTCTTTAGTCACTACTGACGAGGTAGTGGTTTTTTATTTCTCTCTATACAAATCCACAACTTCGCCGATAATTCGGAAGTCTGTTTCTGGTGTGATCGGCATATCTTTATAGGCTGGATTTAAACTGTGTAAATAAGCTTGGTCTTTGTCGATAACAAGCTGCTTGATATAAGCATCACCGTTATAATTGAAGACTCCGATAACTCCGTCATTCAAGTCTACGCTGGTCTGAATGAATACTAGGTCGCCATCGTGATAGTCAGGCTCCATGGAGTCTCCTTTGATCGGGATAACAAAGTCAGCATCGATATCTACTGGCAGCTCAATCTGCTCCACTCGTACATCGTTCAAATACTGCCCTGTACCTGCAGAAGCTGGGTGATCGTAGTAGTCGTAGCTATAAAGCTGAATGACTTCTGATACTTCGTTTACCTTCGTTTCTTCTTCGTTTCTCTGCTCTTTCAGTTGCCTCTCTGCATACGTCAAGACCTTGCCTTGTCTTAGCGGTGCTAGTTGGTCGTAGATGGTTTGGATGGAGGAAGCGGTAGGGGATTGAAGAGACTCGTTTTGAGAAGGGAAAAAATCATCTATTGAGACACCGAAAATATCGCAAAGCTCAAAGAGCATGTCTTGATTGGCTTTTCTATCTCCTTTTTCATATCTACTAATAGTTTGCTTAGTAGTATTCAATCTTTTAGCAAGTTCATCTTGAGTAAAACCGGCTGATTTTCGAAAAGTTTTAATTTGGTTTCCAATATATTTTTTCAAATCCATGTTCCGTACCTCAATTTAGTAATTCTATAAGTAGATTATATAAAAAAGTCACCGAAAACGCAACTTTTTTTATTTTTTAATTAAAATACTGTTGACAAGTCACCGAAATGGTGATATGATTAAATCAAGCTTAAGGAAATAACAAAGCTAAGAACAAAAGAGAAAGGAGCAGAAAAATGAATGAGCTCGAAAAAAAAGCCCTCAACGAGGTGTTGAGGACGGTTAGACTTATAAATCAAAAAGTTGCTGAGGTTGTTGAACTTCAAAGTCAACAAGAGCTAGCTATTTCTTATCTTCGGGGAATAATGGATGGTTCTGTGTCTGATTGAATTGATTTAGAAGTTCTTGCTTAATTGAGTGATGGGCGCTTATTGTTGGCTCTGCATTAAAATCATACTTGGGTACGAGAGAAGAATAAGACTGTTGCTTTTCTAACAGATTTAGTATCTTGTTTAGCTTCTTGGTCAAATTGTCATTGAGATCATCAAGTGTAAGACTTCTTTCGATACGGCTTTCAGGCATTTCGAAGTTTTCAAAACTTTGTATTTTAGCTTTTAAATTCTCTTTGGACTCTTCAATTTTCGCTACATCTGTATCGTAGAAAACGGTACGAGTCGTAATAACATCAAAAGGAAGTCTTTCTCCTACTTTTATGATTGGTACGAGAGGAAGTTCAAGAGCTTGTCTGAAACCTAATTCGTAAAATGCATTGGGATTGTGGTCCGTCATATCTGCTACAACCATAGGGGCAGTCTTGAGGTAGTTTATAACCGTTTCGTTGATGTTGTCAACCGCATTGACGTGGTCAACACGAACAGGTCTATAACCTAACTCTTCACAAACCGGGGCGATAAGATATCGATATACGTTGTCAGCTCGTTCTCTTGTTGGTGTCCCAGATTCACCAATAGCAGTTACAATAAAACAAATTTTTTCAGACATGTTTTTCTCCAGTCGTTTTTGTTTTGATTATACCATATTTGAAAGGGGGTGATGGGAGATGGAACTTAATAAAATTAATGTAATTGTCAAAATAGCCAATGCGGACAAATTTCGTTTATTGGTTGAAAAATTCAATCAAAAAGCCCACGAGCTAAACGAAATAGCTCATGAGCTGGAATCATTTCACTTTCAAGGTGAAATTGAAAGTCAGGCTATGTTAAGCAATACCGACAAGGTCAAATGATGCCAATTCTGGAAATTTGTAAACTGGGAATAATTTATCAACTTCCAAGATGTGCACATTGTAAGCATAGCTATCAGTCTTTAACTTTGAATATTTTTCTTCCAAATAAGCAAAATCAATTTGATTCAAAAGCTTGAAAATTTGAGAACGAACAATATCTGTATCTGAAATATTACTAAGAATACTTAGTTCGTTCTCTTTTAAGCCGAAGGAATTATATAAATCATAGATACGTATTTCATGGGATTCATGATCTAGTTCAAACATGCCAAGACTGTAGTCGATAAAAGTATAATTAT
>CAUUSJ010000002.1:0-63055 GCA_963547765.1 uncultured Streptococcus sp.
CTGTATTTTGGTAGTGAAATGCAATTGGTTCTAGCTTACTTAACCAGGTTAGGTCCTGGATATAGGCATGCTTGTAGCCATCTTTTACAATAACAAAGAAGTCCAAATCTGAGTACTGATCCAATCGTTCTCTTTCTGCTCCGCAAGAACCAAGTGCCAGCAAAGCTAGTGCTTGTCTAGAATCTTTTAGAGACTGACCAATATCATCTAGTCTTTGTAACAGTAATTCTGTTTTATTCATATCGTTACCTCATTATTTCTTGTTTACAGACATTATATAGTTAATGTTTTCGAAAGTCAATTTCATCCAACACCAGACGCATACCAATATAATATGGTGTTTTTTCGGTATTTTTTGTTATGATAAATTGAATCATTTTACGGAGGTTTTCTCATGTTATCAAGAGTTGAAAAATTTGAAGTAGTCTTTGATTAATTAGAAAGTGGTTCTTATCTTTAAAAAGTTTAAATGATTTGGAAAATACTTGAGAAGGAAAAATATATCGACTTAACCATCAATTTGCAAACGGTAAGATCTTCCCTCAAACGATGAAAATATAAATACGACCGCTCGAAGAATGGCTAATTTACCTAATTAGGCATGAAACAATCATTGCAAAATATATTTTTTAAATTACCCATAAAATGATGAGTTGAAGCGAGTTAT
This sequence comes from uncultured Streptococcus sp., assembly GCA_963547765.1. Classification (GTDB taxonomy): domain Bacteria; phylum Bacillota; class Bacilli; order Lactobacillales; family Streptococcaceae; genus Streptococcus. The sequence goes on from CAUUSJ010000002.1 coordinate 668, forward strand.
TCAAAGTCATATGTATTTCTGATATTTAAAAGAGCGAGCCGAGACTCGCTCTGTATATAAAATTAAGACTGCTGAATAAGGTGTGGACATTTTATCACAAATACACAAAATCTTCCTCTATTTGTCCCGAATTCTTCCTAAAAAAGAGGACATAAAAAGAGCGGAAATCCGCTCTCTGCTATCTTATTTTGTCAAATCAATCCTTTTAGCGATCTGGTTAATAATGATAGCTCCAGCAATCAAAGAAGCAAATTCTCCAATGGCCGTTGTGAACCAAGTCAGGAAGAATGGCAAGCCCTGTAAGAAATACAACTCTGCCGCAATCGTCACCATCGAAATTGAGAAGAAAATGGCAAAATAGAAGTGATCCAAGCGAAGCAAATCTTTAATCAGGTATTGATCCTTATAGCGACTGAAAAGGTAGACACCTAATGATAGGAAGACTAAAGTTGACCAACCGCCGACAAAGACGTCAATGATTCCAAAGCTATATAGATTGGCAATCATACAGCCGATGGTCACTCCCAGGATGTATTTACGATTGTAAAAGGCCATAAAGTTCATCATTTCAGAAATTCTGAACTGGTAAGCACCATAGCTGATAGCATTTAAAGGGGGCGTAATCGTAAGGGCCACATAAATAGCAGCAACAATGGCAATGTGTGTCAAATCACGAACTGATAAGTTTTCTTGTTTCATGTTTTCTCCTTTAGCGCATGAGCGCGTGTAATATGCTTGGCGAAAGAAGTTAAGCGCCAAGGATTGCCTCAGACGGAAAAGCTATCTCCTTCAAATCGACAACCTCACTAGTATAGCATAAATCCTAGAAATGTGATAGACTATGCTTATGAAAACTTTGATTAAAAAATTCTTTGACAACGAAGTCCTATCCTACCTCTTCTTTGGTGTGGCAACCACTGTCGTATCCGTTGTCAGTCGAATGCTCTGCTATGAACTGACGGGAAATGAACTACTGGCTACGATAATAGGTGATATTCTTGGCATTCTCTTTGCCTTTGTGACCAACGATACCATCGTTTTCAAGCAAAAAAGAGAAGGCTGGCCAGTACGATTGGTCAAATTTTTCACAGCCCGACTGGCAACTATGGCCTTGAACTTGCTGCTAACCTTTATCTTTGTCACTAGCTTCCCGCAAATTATTGGTCAATTCGTCCACAACGATATTAAGATGGTCAACACCATTGAAACTTTGATGGCTCAAGTGCTGATTATCGTTCTCAACTATGTCTTCAGCAAGATTTTTGTCTTTAGAAATAAGGAAAAATAAGATGACTCGACTTATTTCACCTATAAAAACAAATCTGGACCAGAATTATCTGGTCCAATTTTATTTTATATTTCCAAACTTGGATTTTCAGCTGTCAAGTGGGTAATATCACCCTTGACCCCAAAATAGTCCTCAATCAGAGTCTGGAGTTCTGTCATGGCTGATTTGGCACGCGCCGCTTGCTCTCCATTGATAGCCTCGATAACCAAAATGGCATCCTTGGTATCTTCCGTCAGCATGGTCCGCTGCGCTTCTCGCCAGTTAAGACAACGGCAGACCGCTCCCTCTTCATCATAGTAGATGATTTCTTCCGGTAAAGCTGGAGCATCAGTCTCAGCTCCCAGTGGGAAAAATGCTTCGCCGCCCTTGGCTTTTCCTAGATAAAGACCACCGACAATCTTGTCCAAATCCTCACCGCCACAAGGAACAGCATAAGAGAGGGAAACACTATTATAAATATCGACTAAAGGATTGATTGGGTTGAATTCCCGCCCCTGACTAACCCGCTTGAGTAGGGCTTCGATAGAGGAACGCGCTCCTTTTTTGGTCTTGAATTGGCTGAAAGCCTGCCGCCACTCCTGAATGACCTCATTCTGAGTGAAATTCTCATCTGGAATAAAGTCTGCAGCTCGCTTTGCGCCCTTTTCCAGCAGGGATTTGAAGTAAGGATCCTTGCTTTCATCCACACTATTATCCAGTCCCTTGACCACTAAAACACTAATCTGCGCTTCTGGAAACAAATCCCAAAACTCATTTTCAACTGTAATTTTCATGTTCTACCTCAATAATTTCTTTTCTGACCTTTTTTGACCAGCTCCCAGTCCTTGGTAATATTCTCTCGGACGCGAACCAGCAACTTCTCTAGCTCTTTCCGCTCGTTTTCTGAAAAATTTTCCAACGAAACCTGCTCCGAATATTCGTTTTCCGCTAGGATAAAAGGATAGAGGGCTGCCCCCTTCTCAGTGACGAACCATTCCTTGTTCTTGCGGTTATTGGCAGCTGGCCGCTGTTCCAGTAAACCTTTACTTTCTAGCTTCTTGACTGATCGAGCCACCGTCGAGCGATCTACCTTGAGCAAGTCTGACAGCTCCTCCTGGATAATCCCAGGATTCTCCGCAATCCGCACCAGATAGAGATACTGACCCCGCGCCAAATCTATGTCACGAAACTCAATATTAGCGATGGAATCCAAAGCCCGAGCAATGATTCCAATCTCACGTAAAATTGACATACCTCCTCCTTCTGAAGATAGTATAACAGAATTTTGTTGCAAATACAACAAAAACAACTCTTCAAAAATAAATTTGAAGAGTTGTTGAATATTTGCTTACTATTTTATTATATAGACAATCAGACCACTATTTAAAAAATCAGAAACATTCTTGCCCACACTTTTGACAGTCTCCAAGCCCTGGTGGATTCCTTCCAAATCTATTTTACGTGCTTCTCATACCATTCCTGATACTCTTGGAAACTGTTGAGCGGAGTCTCTTCCTTTGTTTTAGGATCTATCCCAACAACATCTAGCTTATCCTGACCGACCGGCGCAAACCAATGCCGCATATCTTGGAAAATAGCTTCCGGATCATAATAGGCTCCTTTTCTTACTACTATATTAGCGGCTCCCTCCATAGCCTTATAATATTCGGGGTAGTCCCTAATAAAGTTTATATTAGTATCTTCTCTCACTTTTGAATCATTACTGTAGGCTAAATCGTAAGTGGGTATGAAGCCGTATTCAGTGGCTATATCATCCAAATTAGTATAAGTAAAAGAGAAGGCAGATCGTTTGGAATCTGTTTTATCTGTAGGTAGAGCTGGCACTATCTGTTCAGAATCCACATCCAAAGCAACCTCCTTCTTATCTTCCTTATTCTCCTTATTCACTAAAGAAAGAACGATATAATCCTTTCCCCCATCAGTATAGCCTCTTCTTGCCTGAAAGTCTAACTTATAACTTTCATCATAGCTTTGAACCAGTTTGACTACATCAATCGTCTTTGGTGGGTTCTCTAAATGGTTGAGATCATACACATCAAATGATAACTCGACTGGTTGATTACTTTCTCTACCAACAAGTTTGGCAGTCTTCATGACATAATGGTTAGATAAAACATCTGGAGTCACTGAGTCTCTTGTTTTATAATAAACATAACGGTTCTGGGAACCAAAGGTTTCGATACGCTCCACCTCTGTTTTGACTATCAATACCTCATGGTCTTCCTGCCACTGGACATATATGGGCCAGGTATAGGAATAGACACCATAGCCCACCAAAGAAACTAGAAGCAATCCCACAAACACCTTAGTTCGGAAGCTGAGAGTCTTTAGGTATTTCATTTGGTAAGAATCCTCCTTTATTTGAGTTTGAATAGATAGGGCTAATCATCCTCTTATTCTCCTTTTTCAACCAATATTCGACGTTGTTTATTCAGTTCGCGGTCTTTGGCAACATCGTAATACAAATTAAATTCTTCTTTGCTATTAACTGAATGCTCTTGATCATCCTTACTAAGTTCGGCTGGAATCGTCAGCCCTTCGTAAATATTCGTATTGGCTGGGACAAAAAGCTGATACAAATCAAGAAACTGTGAAACATCCCCATAAACCCTATCATAATCATAATCATAATCATACTTAGAATCAATCAAAAGGAAAAACTGTGAATCTTTCTCACTTAATAACTGATAAACTTTAGGATGAGCTGTCTCCAAAACGCTTCCCTTCAATACATCCTGACGAAAAGACAATTTATTTTGATAGAGAATATCATACACTGTAGATGTTCTCAAATCGGTTGTCATCTCTTCCATCTTGTCCTTTAAAGGACCCAGATCTACCGAAGGGCTTTCAGAATACTTTTGTACCTTCGTGTCTTCCCAATCAATTTGTTTGGTTTCCAAATTCAGCCATAATTGACTTTCCTGTGATAGTTTCCATCCTCGTTTGTATACTTGTATGGAAATATAGTCTTTCCCATCCTTTTCGATAATACCACCAGTTTTCTCAGGTATATAATCAGGGTTATAGTCCTCTACAAGTTTATAAATATCGAGCTGACTCCCTTCCAATTTTCGATCACCTATTCGGTAAATGGACATGGCATAATACACTTCAGGATCCTCTTTAGGTAATTTTTGTGTTCCTCTATAGGTAGAATTATGGAAATAATCACGAACAATATAGCGTTGATTGGAGGCCCCATGAACGCCTAAAAAATTCTCAGCTACCTCTGGATTGTACTTGGCAAACAATCGATCTTCTTCTGGAGTCAGCGACTTCCAATGTACGGCCACTCCCCTGCCATCTTCTAAAAACTCATAAGAATCAATTTCCCATTTTCCTGTATAGTAACCCATATTCTCATATTTTTGACGTTCTTGCTTGGCCTGCTCTGATTGTTGGCGTTCTTGTTTATCCTGCTCTGATTGTTGATAACTATGATAGCCCCATAGAAGCAGAACACCCAACAGGACAGATCCAACTATTGTTAGTACTTTCTTCATTTATTTCTCACCAAAAAAACAAAATTTATGTCTATTGTAACACAATAGAGAACCGTTTCGCTCTCTTTATCGCTCTGTAAGTCCTGCCCTCAAGATCATATCTTTAAATGCACCATTCACACGGCTGAGATTATCTGGATTAATTTTCTTATTACTCATCGGCTGTCTCCCATGTCTACTTTATAAAGGTTTTTTAGATCTGGATGTTGCTCCAACCAGGCATTCGCCTCTTGGCTGTTACGAATCTGAACATCTGAGACTTTCCCATCATCATTCAGTCCATAAACAGTTAGAATCTCTTCCCCTTTTGGGGCGAACCAATGTAACAAGGTGTCAAACCACTCATCCGGTGTAACCTTATCTGGACGAACATAAAGCGCCCAATTCTGATTGATGAGTTTATCTTCTAGGTCTGGATAAAGACTATAGAGATTGATGTTAGGATCTGGGACTTGTCCTTCAAGCCTAGTTATGACGATCTTATTTGATGGATCAATATAACCCTTAGAGTCTAGAACCTTTTCATAATTTGTTACACTTGCAGTATTTTTTATATCATCATTCATTCCAAACCTAGTATCTTTTGGACGATCCACTACTTCTTCCGTCTCCAAATTGAGATAGACTGTTTTGAGTACCCAATTTTCTTCATCCGTTAAATCTCTAATTTCTAATCCAAAGTAGTGAGTACCCTCAACGTAGTAGGAGCCAATCAGGCTTGTAGGAACGCCTTTCGGATTGTAGTTTCGCACTGCCTGAAAAAGGTCAATCTTTCGTTCAGGCAAGCCCTCCTCGTCTAAATTATACAAAATCAAGTTCCAATACTCTTCCTCCATCTGGAGATGAGGTGTTTCATGTATCTTTCCTTCTTCCTTCACTATAAAAGTCTTATACTCATCTGTGATCGCATATGTTTTACTGACAAAGAAACTCCCTTTGTTTTTAGGCGCAAGGACATATTGGTTCTTATCTCCAAATAGTTGAAAGTCTGATTTTCCCCTAGCAGTTCCCATTAAATACTCTAACTCTTTGGGTTTCTGACTAGGCTTCAAGAGAAGAAAGAAACAAGAGCCCGTTACGACTAGAAAAAGAAGAAGGAGTGCCCAGATGACCTTCCGATTCTTAAATACCTGTTTGTTCACTATTAGTTACCTCCTATTTCTTAACTCCAAATCAACTCCTTATTCCAACTAAATTGTTGAAATCTCAGACTGATTGATTTTAGATCCTATAAATTCATATAAGATGAGAAGCAATCCCTCTCCCATTATACCACAAAAAAAGAGAGCGGATTTCGCTCCCCTTACTCCTCTGGTAATTCCACTTTGAAAGTCATACCAGTATTCTGCAACACCTCCTAAACAGCTAATAAAAAGGCTAGACCATTATCAGATGGAGAATAGAAATGTATAAATTATACTTTAATTCTCCTCTTTTACCTATTATACATCTGTATCCTTATCTGCTTGTCCTTCGTCGTCAAATCTCAGAATAAGCTCACCACTACGGCTTTCAAAGTGCGATACGAAACAACTTTGGATGCTTGCATTGAGGACAGCACCGACGATTAGCACCTTGGCAATCAGGATAAACCAAAACATGATAATCACAACCACAACTGAGCCGACAAAACGCACATCTAAAAAGCGATCTAGATAAGCTTCGATATAAACAGTAAAAAGGTTCATGAGGCTATAAATGATAACAAGAACCAAGGTCGCACCGGGTAGGACATAGCGGATTTTGGGAATTTTCACATTGGGTAAAGAAAAATAAAGCAGAATCAGCGAAAGAAAGAGCATCAAGTAAATTGTAGGCTCTGTCATGGTCAGCAACTGCTGGTAGAGGCCACGGTCAAACTGCCAGTAATTATAAAGAATCCCAACCAGCATTCGACCGAATAGGGTCAAACCGAGCGACAAGCCTAGTAGGACTTGCAAACCTAGACTCATGATAAAAGCAAAGATCCGCTCCCAGATAAGACCCCTCCCTTGTTTCGTACCATAGCATTTATTAAAAGCTTTTTGCAGAAAAGTCATACTCTGGGAAAAAGTCCAAAGGGCAGATAGGATAGAAATACTCAGCAAACCTGTCGAAGGCTTGGTCAGCACATCTCGGACAACCTTGGCGATCGTCAGATACAATGACTCCGGCAGTAAGTCTTTCAGCACAACTAAAAGCTCATCTGACCGAATCTGAAAATAGGGCAGAATATTTGCCGCAATCAATAACAAGGGAAAAATCGAAATCAGAAAATAGTAGGCCACAGCAATACTGGTAATATCTGCCTCCGATGCCTGATAAAAATGGAAAAAAGCTCTGAGAAATTCATTTTCTCTCATCTTTTTGATGAATCCTATCACATCTCTCTCCTATTCAAAAAGACTGGGACAAGCCCAGCCCTCTATGCTTAATAAGTCCCTTCTTCTCCCTGGCTGGTTAGAATCACAGGACCATCTTTGGTAATGACAAATTGGTGCTCATATTGGCAAGAAAGACCGCCATCAAGGGTTTTATGCGCCCAACCTGTTTCAAAGTCCGTGTCAATTTCCCATGTACCTGTATTGATCATTGGCTCGACAGTCAGAACCATTCCCTCTCGTAGGCGCAAACCGCGTCCTGCACGGCCATAATGCGGCACCATTGGCTCCTCATGCATGGTTGGACCAACACCGTGACCAACCAAGTCACGAACCACTCCGTATCCATGACTTTCAGCGTATTCTTGAATGGCTGCACCAATGTCTCCGATACGATTGCCAACTTGTGCAGCTGCAATTCCCCGGTAGAGACATTCCTTAGTCACATCCATGAGTTGCTGCGCTTCTGGACTAATCTGTCCAACAGCATAAGCCCAGCAAGAGTCTGCGACACCACCACGGAAGCTTTCTGTATATTGCTTCATCTGCTCAACATTGTCAAAGTCCAACTTAGATACATCCAGCTCAGCCTTGTCGACTAAGCCAACAACCATGTCCACACAGATGATATCACCTTCTACCAATTTTTGATGGCGAGGAAAGGCATGGGCTACCTCGTCATTAAGAGAACAACAAGTCGCATAAGGATAATCCATGATGCTGCCCTCTACGCCAATCTGAAGGGGCAGGGCATTGGCTTCTTTACAGCGCTTGCGGACATATTCTTCGATATCCCACATATCAATACCTGGCTTGATCAAATCTCTCAAGCCGATATGAACAGAAGCTAAGAAATCTCCGCTCTTGTCCATTAAATCAATTTCACGTTGTGATTTTATAGTAATCATTATTAACCTCTTTACTAAGTAATTTTTACAGTAATCGTTGCTTTGGCAACGATGAGCGAATCTAAGTAGATATCATAGTCAATCACTGCTGTCCGCCGCGTCTGATGAATAATACGTGGCCGAATCTGCAGGACATCATCAATCTGAACAGCCTGAAAGAAATGAATCATCATCTGATCGACGATTAAGCTCTGACTATTCGTCGTCATCAACTGCTGCGTAATCCGAGTGATAATTTCCGTCAGGACGCCATTAGCCAAGATTCTATTTTGCTCCAGCATGAAAGGCTCGACAGTGAAAGAAAAAACATCCTCTTGGCGATGAATCTTCTGGCTCACCTGCTCGCTGAAAGTCGGTAAACTGGAAATCTGAGAGCGACTCATTTTCTCCATAATATCCCGACGTGTAATCACTCCAAGGAGAGTCTGATTGCCACGCACTACCGGAATCATCTCAAAATCCTCTGCAATCATGCGCTGGCTGATATTGGCAATATTTGCTGAAAGACCAGTCATGAAGATTTTTCGGGTCATAACCTTATCCAAGGTAGTCAAAGGAGACTTATCTCCCGCATCCCGCATCGTCACGACCCCAACCAGCATTTGATGCTGATTGACGACTGGAAAACGACTGGTACGGTTACGACGAACCAAATCCAGATAGTCACGAACGGTATCTGTGTCATGCAAGAAACCATATTCGTGACTAGCCCTATAAACCTGCTCTACTGTCAAAATATCTGTTTTAATCTGGATATTGGACAGGGCGCGGTTAATCATGGTCGCCACGGTATAGGTATCGTGCTTGGTTCTTAGGACGGGAATTTCAATACGATTGGCCAGTTTTAAAACCTCTGGATCGACTTCAAAACCTCCCGTTACCAGCACGGCATTCTCATTCTCAAGAGCCAAAATCTGAATCTGCGTCCGATCCCCGACAATAAGAAGGCCGCCTTCGTTTAAGTAGCGTAGAATATTTTGCTCGGTCATGGCTCCGATGGAAAACTTGTTAAATTCTTTTTCCAGTCCCTTTTCGCCAGCAAGCACCTCTGAACCAGTAATATCCGCAATTTCCTTGTAGGTCAGGTGCTCTAAAACAACCTTTTTCGACTTCACTCGGATAGTCCCACTTCTGGGTCTGGTTTCGACAATTCCTCTATTTTCAGCTTCCTTGATCGCTCGGTAGGCCGTTCCATCGCTAACCCCCAAGTAATTTGAAATACTCCGAACACTGACTCGCTTGCCAATTGGAAGATTTTCAAGATAAGCCAAAATTTCCTGGTGTTTACTCATTGAAATCTCCTTTTTCGTAGCGATATTCGGTGTAATCTCTCATCTTTCTCGTATAGCGGTCGCTCCCCTTAAACTGACGAAAGAGCTTAAAACCAGCTTTTAGTGCAACTTTCTGACTAGCAATATTCTCTTCATGCGTGATGATGGTCAGACGCTTAAAATCGAATTTCGTAAAGGAAAGAAAAACTAATTCACGGACAACTTCGGTCATCAGGCCCTGTCCCCAGTAGTCTTTCCTCAAAAAATATCCTAGTTCAGCTTCTTTTTTTATTTCGTCCATTTTTTCAAATTTAATGGAACCAATCATTTCATTCGTTTCCTTATCGCAAATTGCCCAAATTCCCAAAGGATTTTTCATAAAATAATTGGCGATGACATATTCACTTTCCTGTAAACTACTTTCAGTCGGAAAAATAAACTCGGTATTATCCGGATTGGAAGCAATTTTATAAAGGGATTCTGCATCTCCAAAAAGAATCGGGCGTAAAAAGGAATGCTCCGTTTCAATAAAAGAAAAAGCTGCTAACTGTGTCCACAAATTCATAGGCTTCCTCTATAAAAAATAAGCGATGAACGCTTATTCTTCGATGAGCTGGATGTCCGCACCCAGACTTCTTAATTTTTCAATAATATTGGAATAACCGCGTAAAATAAATTCAATATTGGTAATCTCTGTTCGGCCTTGAGCCATCAGACCAGCAATCACCAATGCTGCACCTGCACGCAAATCCGTTGCCTTCACAGAAGCACCTTGCAGTTGATTTGGTCCTTCATAGACGATCTGATTGCTAGCAGTCGAAATTTTACCAGTCATCTTTGCCAATTCAGCAACATGGTTAACCCGTTTCTCATAGATGGTATCAACGATTTTTCCATGACCATGAGCTGTCAACAAAAGCGGAGTGATCGGCTGCTGCAAATCCGTAGCAAAGCCAGGATAAGGCGAAGTCTTGATGTTAATAGCTTTTAATTCCTTCTGCCCTTCTACAAAGATGCTGTCTTCTGAAATGGTCATGCGCACCCCCATTTCCTCTAGCTTCGCAATGAAACTTTCCAAATGTTCATAAAGGACATTATTGATCTGGACACCTTGTCCAATTGCCGCCGCCAAAGAAATATAAGTCCCAGCTTCAATCCGATCTGGAATCACTTGATGGCGCGTTCCATGAAGGCTGTCTACACCTTCAATCGTGATAATGTCAGTCCCAGCCCCACGAATATGAGCTCCCATATTGTTAAGCAGCGTAGCTACATCGATGATTTCTGGCTCACGCGCCGCATTTTCAATCACCGTACGCCCCTCAGCCTTGACTGCTGCCAACATCGTATTAATCGTGGCACCGACACTAACAGTATCCATGTAAATACTAGCTCCAGCCAAACGCTTACCGCCCGTTGACAATTTCATATAATTGCCTTCCATGGTCATATGAGCGCCCATCGCTTCAAAAGCCTTGAGATGGAGATCAATCGGACGAGGACCAAGGTCACAGCCCCCAGGAAGCCCAACTGTCGCTTCTCCAAAGCGACCTAGTAAACTTCCGTAGAAATAGTAAGACGCTCGTAAACTATTGATTTTACCAGATGGCATCGGCATATTCTTGATATTTCTAGGATCAACCTCTAGGCAATCTCCAGACCGCTTGACAGTCGCTCCCATGATTTCCATGATTTCGATAAGGCTATCAACATCAGAAATCGCCGGCACACCATCTAAAGTAACAACATTATCAGCTAAAATAATAGCTGGGATAAGGGCCACAACACTATTTTTGGCACCATTAATGGTCACCTCTCCTTTTAAAGGGCGACCACCATTAATTACAATTTTTTTCATGTTTTAAAATTAGCTCTTTCACGGTATTACTCTTTATTATATCATAGTTTTGTCCATTTTCCTAGACAAAAAAGCCCTCAGTTTAAACCGAGAGCTATTATTTTATTGCAAAGCTGCTTGGAGCGCAGCTACCTTGTCTGTACGTTCCCAAGGAAGATCGATATCTGTCCGACCCATATGACCGTAAGCAGCAGTTTGACGATAGATTGGGCGTTTCAAATCCAACATTTGGATAATACCTGCCGGACGCAAATCAAAAATTTGGCGGACAGCATTCTGAAGTCTGCTTTCAGAAACTACGCCGGTTCCAAAAGTATCAATGCGGACTGAAACGGGCTGAGCTACGCCAATAGCATAGGCCAACTGCACTTCTACTTTCTTAGCCAAGCCAGCAGCTACGATATTTTTAGCGATATAACGCGCCGCGTAAGACGCAGAGCGATCGACCTTGGTTGCATCCTTACCAGAGAAGGCACCACCGCCGTGGCGAGAATAGCCACCATAGGTATCCACAATAATCTTACGTCCTGTCAAGCCAGAGTCCCCTTGCGGACCACCGATAACAAAGCGGCCAGTAGGATTGATAAAGACCTTGGTCTGACCATCCAAGTATTCGCTTGGAATCATCTGAGCAATGACCTTTTGGATAACATCCTGATGAATCTGTTCATTGCTGACTTCAGGATCATGCTGAGTAGAAATAACTACCGTATCTACACGAATTGGTCGATCATTTTCATCGTATTCGACCGTAACCTGAGACTTGGCATCTGGTCGCAGATAAGACAATTCACCTGACTTGCGCAGTTCTGCCAAGCGACGCACCAGTTTATGACTGAGAGAAATAGGCAATGGCATGAGCTCTGGCGTTTCATCCACCGCAAAACCAAACATAAGGCCTTGGTCACCAGCCCCAATCAAATCCAACGGATCTTTTTGAGTATTTCCTCGCACCTCAAATGCTTCATTGACCCCTTGAGCAATATCTGGCGACTGTTCCACCAAAGATGGATGGACTCCAACTGTCTCTGCAGAAAAGCCATACTCTGTATTGGTGTAGCCAATCTCTGCAATGGTATCACGAACCACCCGATTGATATCTACATAGGCTGTAGTCGAAATTTCTCCAAAAACATGAACGGAGCCTGTATAAACAGCAGTTTCAGCTGCGACATGAGCCTCTGGATCCTGAGCTAAAATAGCATCCAAAATAGCATCGGAAATTTGGTCTGCAATCTTATCGGGATGTCCCTCCGATACAGACTCAGACGTGAAAAGTTTACGTTCTGACATAGAAATGTCCCCCCTTAAAAAATATTAAACAAGTAAACAAACTCCAAAATGATTGCAAATCATCTCGCCCACGAGTTACGACGCAAAAGGAATAAAAACGATACCTTTTTATTTCTGAAGCTAGTAAGGCGCATAGGGTGACCGCTGCATAGCTGCAACCGTTGAATGACGAGTGACTTTGGAGCCGTCATTGTTTGCGAGTTACAAAGTACTGATAGAAGTTTCCTACCATCTTATCGGGACTATATAACCTCTCCATTATATCATGATTTTTAGAATTATGCTGAATCATTTTAAAAAGAAAAGTTATAGTTCAAAACTATAACTTTATCATTTAGATTTATTCGATCTAAGCGGATTATTAGTGCTAAACATTTCAAGCAAACTATACTAACTCTGTCTGAGCAATGGCTTCTTTCACATCTTCCAGTGGCAAATGCACCAGTTCCACTTCTTTCTCCCTGTAAAGATACTGAGCATAGTCATCTATCCGATATTGGTTGATGTAAACCACCCGCTTGCAGCCGACTTGAAGCAGTTGCTTGGTACAGTTGAGACAAGGGAAATGAGTCACATAAGCCGTAAATCCCTTAGGAACGCCCCGCTCCGCTCCCTGCAAGATAGCATTGACCTCTGCATGCAAGGTTCGAACGCAGTGACCATCGATGACCAAACACTCATGATCAATACAGTGCTCTGTTCCTGAAACAGAGCCATTGTAGCCGGTCGATATGACCTTATTATCCTTGACTAAGACCGCACCGACCTTGGCGCGCTTACAGGTCGAACGATTGGCAATCAAAAGTGCCTGTGCTGCAAAGTATTCATCCCAAGCTAACCGATTTGACATCATCATTCAGTCCTCCATCCATTCTCACTATATTATACTAAAACACTTGGCGATTGTCATCCTGACAAGAAAAAAGTTGAAACATTGTTTCAACTTTTTGTATTCTTATTTAGCAAGTTTAGCCTTAGCTGCATCTGCAAGAGCTGTGAAAGCTGCTGCATCGTTAACAGCCAAGTCAGCAAGCATTTTACGGTTTACTTCAATCTCAGCCAATTTCAAACCATGCATCAATTGTGAGTATGAAAGTCCGTTCAAACGAGCTGCCGCATTGATACGAGTGATCCACAATTTACGGAAGTCACGTTTTTTCTGACGACGGTCACGGTATGCATAGTAGTAAGAGTTCATTACTTGCTCTTTTGCAGTACGGAACAAGATGTGTTTTGCTCCATAGTAACCTTTAGCTAATTTTAAAATACGTTTACGACGTTTGCGTGATACAACGCCACCTTTAACACGTGCCATGTTTTATTTCCTCCAAATATTTCCTAGAATTGTTTACTTACTGTTAGGCTATTATTTCAAGCGAGTAAGCATTGCTTTGATACGTTTGAAATCTCCTGAATGCACCATAGATGCTTTACGAAGATGACGACGTTGTTTCTTAGTTTTTCCGTGGAAACGGTGAGAAGTGTAAGCACGGAAACGCTTCAAGCCACCAGAACCTGTACGTTTGAAACGTTTAGCTGATGCACGGTGTGTTTTTTGTTTTGGCATGATAAAATCTCCTTTTTCTAACTTTTTGACAGTTTATTTTTTGTCACTAATCGGTGCCATTTGCATGAACATTTGACGTCCATCCATCTTAGGCTTTTGCTCAATGATCGCAACATCTTGAGTTGCTTCAGCAAAGTCTGCCAAGACCTTAGCTCCAATTTCTTTATGGGTAATCATCCGTCCTTTAAAGCGAATGGATACCTTAACTTTGTTTCCTTTTTCAAGGAACTTGCGTGCGTTACGAAGTTTTGTATCAAAGTCCCCTTTATCAATGGTAGGACTGAGACGTACTTCTTTCACAGTGACAACGCTTTGTTTTTTACGTTGTTCTTTCTGCTTTTTCTGATACTCAAACTTGAACTTGCCATAGTCCATAATTTTCGCAACAGGTGGTTTAGCTTGTGGCTGAATCAGGACTAAATCGACATTTGCTTCATCCGCAAGAGATTGGGCTTCGCTAAGCGGTTTAATACCTAATTGTTCGCCGTCAAGACCGATCAACCGAACTTCACGCACACGAATTTCATCATTGATGAATAAGTCTTGTTTTGCTATGGTTTTCACCTCTTTTTTTATTTTTAGAGAAAAACAAGTGCGGACCTGCTAACGCAAACCCGCACTACATGATAGTATTTCATCACTGAAACTGAATCCTGTAGAGCCAGACAACGTTAGTCGCAAGGCGAGAAGTTCTCACTTCTGCTTTTCTCAACTCCACTATCATACCAAGTTTCTTTTTATTTGTCAATAATTTTTTTCGCTTTTTCTTCAATAAATTTGACAACTTCTGCAATTCCAATGCCAGTCGTATCAAAATGAATGGAGTCAGCTGCTGGTTTCAAGGGTGATACTTCGCGATGACTATCCTTGTAGTCCCGCTCCGCTATTTCTCTTTTGAGAGTTTCCAAATCAGTCGGAATCCCTTTTTCGAGATTCTCTTTGTAGCGGCGTTCTGCTCTTTCCTCAACTGAAGCAACTAGAAAAATCTTCAATTCTGCATCTGGCAAGACGACCGTTCCAATATCACGGCCATCCATAACGATACCGCCCTGTGCAGCAATCAACTGCTGCAAATGAACCAATTTTTCACGCACTTCTGGGATAGCTGATACCCACGACACATTATTGGTTACTTCATTTTCTCGAATCGGATGAGTAACATCGACATCTCCTACAAACACTAGCTGCTCACCATTCTCCGAACGACCAAAACTAACCGAATAAGTCTCGAGCAAAGCTACAATCTCATCTGCATCATTTTCAGTCAGATGATTTCGCAGAGCCAGATAAGTGGCTGCGCGGTACATGGCACCCGTATCCAAATAGGTATAATTAAAATCTTTGGCAATAATCTTTGCAACAGTGGATTTCCCACTTGAAGCAGGTCCATCAATAGCAATCTGAATCTGTTTCATAACCTGCTCCTACTGAATCTTAACAATATCACCTGGGTTGGCATACCAAGAACCAGTAGACATGTGCGACGGATTTAACTGCTCCAATTTTGCAATAGAGATACCTGCACGCGCTGCAATCGCAGCTTCTCCTTCACCAGGCTGAACAGTCAAAGTACCTTCTGAAGACTGAGTTGGCTTTTCTTCTGATTCACTTGGTTGTTCTGATGGAGCTGGTTGTTCCGCGCTGCTACTTGAAGATGCAGCTGCATTAGAAGTGCCATAAAATCCATCCATAACAGTCTTTTTATTACTTCCACCAGTAGATAGATAGGCGAAAAAGAGTGCCATAGCAATGACCATCACTAGAAAAATAGCTGCTAATATGGTCAGCCAGCGATCAACTTTACTCGCCTGACTTTTCTTTCTGCGATTCAATTTCTCTGCTCCATTATCATATACATCTGCTTCCCACGGTTCTTTTTCCATGACTTCCTCCTTGAGTTTTTCTAAAAATCTTATTACAATATGAGTATGAAAGTTACACTCATTCCCGAACGTTGCATTGCTTGCGGACTCTGCCAGACCTACTCAGATCTCTTTGATTATCACGATAATGGCATTGTCAAATTTTATCAAGACGACCAGCTCTTAGAGAAAGAGGTTGAGAGTCAGCCTGAGATTCTCGAGGCTATTAAAAACTGTCCAACCCGAGCTCTGCTAAAAGACTAATTTTTCTTAGATTGGTCACCATAGTAGACCTCGAAATAATCTAGAAGAGTCAGATTGTCTACTAATTCCACTTCGCCTTTAAAATGCTCATTTAAAGCTAGGGCGTTGACAAAATATTTTTTTGGCCACTTCCGCATACAGAAAGTCCTGCTACGACTCTTCCCTGTAAAATGAAGGGTGATAGACGTTTTTGTTACTTCTAACTTCTCAATCGTTGAAATATCAATCTTGATTGGCGTGAAAGGATTTGCCGTAATAATGCGCAAAATACCGTCATCATAAATCGTGAAATATCTATGCACACCGATAGCCAGTAAGATCATGAACAAAAAGAATGAAAAGAGGACAAGAGTCGGAACACTGGAGCTTTCGTACATCAAGGCCAGTCCTATAAAAATCGGAATGACTGACAAAGACCAATAAATCACTAACACCGACATTTCTGGTTGCCAATGATAGCGTACTTTCCCAAAAATCTTTATCATATCTTCACCCCCTTACTACTAGTTTAGCATAAAATAATAAAAAATAGAATTGGTAAACCTATTCTATTTTTTATTTTGCTGGTACAGCAAAGAAATCCTTCGAAAGATATCCTTTTCCACCAACCATATCATACTCGATCAATTTCAAATCATCTGCAATTTCCTGAGCTGATGAATCCAGCGCCTTCTTGTCTACACTAGCTTTATGAAGAACCTCCGTCAATAAAGCGTAGTAAGGAGATACTTTCGAATTGGTCTGCTCAAGTAATAGGGCTGAAAAATCACTAGAATTAACCAAAGGATAGTTCAACTTAGGTGTCTCATAATTACTCCAGATAAAGTAATCGGTCAAATATTGATTTTCAGGATGATCCTTAAAAGCTGACTGAGGATACAAACCTGGCAAGTGATCACCATAAAAGACTACTGTTATCTTTTTATCAATTTTAGAAAGCTTATCTAAAAACTCTTTGGTCGCATTGTCTGTGTGGTAGAGCATCCTTACATAGCTGGATAAGGTTTTATTTCCTGCCTCCGTAAAACCTGGGTAACTAGCAGACATGTAAATCGGATTAACTTCCGTCCAAGGCATGTGATTTTGCATCGTCATAACTGAGAAAAATTGACTTTGGTCTGTTTTGAGATGGTCTAGAACTTGATTATAGGTCGTTTTATCACTATAGTTTCCACCAATATGATCTCCCTGTAATCCTTGAGTTCCATAATGAATGAAGGTATCGTATCCCAGATCTTTATATATGATATTTCTGGAATAATTACTTGGTGATGCTAAATGAATCACTGTACGATTTTGAGAAGAATAAGAATCACTGATTGCCGGAAGCTTGTTCATCTTTGGTACAACTTCTGTATAAATGACAGAGACAGAGGGTGATAGATTATAAAACGGTAAACCGGTCAGCGTTTGGAATTCCATATTCGCAGTTCCACCACCATAGCCATCTGATTGCATCAACCCACTGGTAGTCTTAGACATGATTTCCTGAATATTTGGAATCGGATTCTGTGACATAGATACACCAGAAATCCGTGCTGGATCAGAAAAGCTCTCACTAAGAACATAAATGACCGTCTGTTCTTCTATTTTCTGCTTACGTTCCTGATTGATAGAATCAGCTAGTGCCCTATATTTCTTTTCTAATTCTTGAATTTTTTCTTTAGAGTATCCCGCCGGCTGAATCATAGGCTTATCAGATAATTGAGTAAACCAAACAAAAGAAACAGACCGCATTTGCGAATTAACTGTATTACCAAACCAAGTCAAATCATGGTAATTATTCAAAATGGATACAACTGGAATATTGTCGGCAACTTTACCATTCTCTTTCGAAGAGAATATCTGTAAAACACCTAAGAAAAAAACAATAGGAATAACCAGTGAAATAAGTTGAATTTTTACCATGGCGATTATTTTTCCAGGTAAAATTTTCCTACGGAAAAACCAATAGAAAAGACCAATAGCTACCACACTAGCAATCGCGTAGATTCCATAGTTACCACCAAGAAAATCAAATAAAAGCTTAGGATCTTTTAGCCAGCTGATATCACTTGGCAAAATTGGCTCTTGTCGATATTGAAATTTCAAGCTGCTGGCAATTGTTGAACTAACACCTATCACCAATATGATAATTGTAGGTAGAAAAATTTGATTAAAAGCAAGATAGATAAAAATAAATAGTGCAAAAAAGACTGCTATCTGAAAGAGACTTGCCCCAGTAAATAAATGAAGTTCTAACACAGAAACATCCGCTCGAATACTATTTTGGATAGTGTAGTTAAAGATAACAGAAAAAGCTGCGCTACTTAAGACTGCGACTGAAAGGCTTCCTTTATTTCTCGAAATATCTATCAAACCCTTTACCGCTAAAAAGCTAGGAATCGAAAATAAGAAAAAGAGTAAAATAATAAAACCAATTAACTTAAAAATCGAATCCTGAGAAATTGCAAAGCCGCTATCTGAAAGATAATTCATCAACAAACTCTGTTGCTGAAAAATAGCGGTCATCTTACTATCTGTTAGCGATAAGAGAAGAAAAGATTGGGACAAGAAAAGTATCTCTAGAAAACCAATATTAAATTCATCAACAATTAGAAAGCTTTGGGAATGATATTTTTGCAGAGAAGAAAAGCGGTTTATGAGATAAGCAAATAAAAATGTCAGCAATAAGTAAGGTAAACCGTTAACTTCTACAAAGTGATTACTGAAAAGATTCTCTGCTTTAAAATCAAAATCATTCACATGCTGCGTCACCGTCAGCAAATAAGAAAACAGGGTGTAGATTCCATAAACGAGAAAAGACCAGACTAATAATTTTCGATTTAGCAGTTGGGCAATAATCTGACCTACACCAAATAAAACCGCTATTAAAACGAGAAAAACCAAACCGAGGCTTGCATAATTATCTAAACCCTTATTTACTTGAAATAAGAATAAAGTCGCAACAGCTATGGTATCCAAAACTAAAAAACTGATAAGCAAATAGGAAATCTGCTTATAATAATTGACTAAAAATTTCATTATTCTTTCTACAGAAACCATTATCTAACTTTTTAAAAGGTTCGATAAATACTTTCTAACTTTTTTTGCTAGGCTCTTGTGAGCCAGTTTTCCTTTCTGTTGGTTTAATCGCTCTGTTTCTCTTTGTAAATCTAATACAGAAGTCAATGGGGTTCCAGACATGATTTTAAAATCATAGTCCTGATCCCAAGCCAAATAAACTAACAAACTTTCTAAAACTTGAGGTTCAGTTTGAACTGATAACTGGTAGTCGTTTTGAAAAAGTCTAATCAGGGCAGAAGGCTTAAACCAAAGAAAGCCACCATACCCCCTAGTAAAAACAGGATATTGTTCAAAATCAAAATTTTTCTGGCAATGGAGCTCTTGCCAAATTGTAGCCATTTCTTTCCGATATGTTTTTTGCTCAAACAAGCCATATCTGACTAAACTTGGAAGATCTGGTATAACGAGACCAAGCTTATCATCTCGTTCCAATGCTTTAATACTAGAATTGGCATTTTCAAACATCATCTCCATCAGTTCTCTACGCATCACATTATCAAGCTGAGGTATTCTATCTACTAAATTTACAGTAGAAATATGCCCAACGAAAGCAAATTTCTGTAATAAGTCGCTCTGTTCAAGCATCGCCTGCATAGAATTTTCTTCTTTGCCTAGAAGAACTTGATAACGGTCTGATATAGTTTCTAGGAGCTGAACAAAGATTTCTTCGTCAGCTGTCGTCACCACAAATTGGTATTGTAGAGGAAGAACTTCCCATTTTTCTTTAAATTGCTCGAAGACTTGAAGGTCTGTCACATGAATATGAAGCGCTACCGACTTTTCTGGCGAGTCATTCTTATCATCTTTCGCAAGCTGCTTATCCTGCAGAAGGCAGGGGACATCTGGACCAATATATTCAAATATATGCTCAGAAATTAAAGAAACAGGATAAGAAGTTCTCTCTTTGATTTCTTCCAGCAGATACCTCGCAGAAAAAGAATTGCCACTGATAGCTTTCACTTTCAAAAAGGGAACCTTTTTCTCAAGAATAGTAAAAGGCTTATAATAAGTAAAGTCTGGATGAATTAAATCCGCTACTTCTTCTAGACGAGTATCAAATAAAGCTTGATAGGTAAAGCCTGCCCCTGTAAAATATTGGGTAAATTTCGTCTCGTAGTGGTTAATCACATCTTGAACATCAGTAAAATCTTTTACTTTTGTCCAAAATTCTTGAAAAGAAATTGCCCTCAATATCTGCTGCTTAAAGGTAACAAAATAGCTCTGCAAATGTTCTTCAAAATACTTTGTTTTTCGAAAGTTGGTCATACCCCAAAAATCAACCTGAGTATCCGCCTCAAAACGCTTATAAATAGGCTCCAAATCCCAGAGCGGGCCAAAGCAAGTATCATTCATCAGAGTCAGAGAGTCGTAGTTTTTGAGCTCTTCAAAACCTACTGCGCTCATTCCATCCCGCCAAGCCGCGAAATCATAGCCTTGATTGTCCCGTTCCAGCAAATTGCTTATTCCAAATTCGTCTTGTAACTTTTTCTTAGTTGCTTCTTCAATATGACTATTTGAAATAAAAAGGATTTTGGAAAACAGGGGCTTGAGCTGTTCTAATTGGTAGAAGACATGATTACTCACGCGCTTATATTTATTAAAATGAACATAGAGTAATATTCGTTCCATGAAAACACCTTATCATTTTATTGAGAGATTTCCCAGACCCCATTACGCTGAATCAAGCCCGTTGCTGAGTCTTTTGCAGAGGTATCGTCATCTTTAAGATCCCGTCGGCTGATGATAAGGACTGGAGTATTCTTAGAATCTGCAAAGGCTAAAATCTGATTCTCTTCATCACGTACAGAAACCTGCAATTTCAATTTTGCATGATTAATTTGGGAAAGATGGCATTTGTATTTAAATGTCTTCTTGCCTGTTCCTTCTGTCAAATTATCCATTGAATTATCATTATATAACCAAATCGTGCGGTCAATATCAGTCAGTGAAAAGGCTATGTAGGTTGGCATATCTTGATTGACTTGATAGCTAATCTCAAATTCAATTTCTTCAGTCGGTGCTATCTGAGGAGAGCTTAGTAGACGAACCTTTAAATCAGAGACTGCGACAGATTCCGTTTCAGCAACATAATCTTCGTTCATGGCTTTGGTGTCACTTGCATTGTCTAAACTGTATTGGTTAGCTACATCATCAGGATTTCCGACAACTTTGACTAAGCCGTTCTCAATCAAAACAGCTTTATTACAATACTTTTTAACAGCATTCATATCGTGAGTTACTAAAATAGTTGTCTTTCCCGAATGCTTCCGTTCCATAAAATAATCATTACACTTGCGCTGAAAGGCTTCATCCCCAACAGCCAGAACCTCATCCAAAATCAGAATGTCACCTTGAGCCTTGATTGCCACAGAGAAAGCCAGACGAACCTGCATCCCACTAGAATAATTTTTGAGTTTTTGATTCATAAACTCACCCAGCTCAGCAAATTCAACGATGTCGTCATACATGGCATCTACTTCTTCAGTTGAGAAGCCTAGCATGGCACCATTCATATAGACATTCTCGCGGCCAGTCAGCTCTGGATTGAATCCAACACCCAGCTCGATAAAGGAAACCAACTTGCCATCAATGGTCACTGTTCCCTTTTCGGGAATATAAATCTCTGAAATAATTTTCAGAAGAGTGGACTTGCCAGAACCGTTTCGCCCAACAATTCCATAAAAATCTCCCTTTTCCACTTCAAAGGAAATATCCTTAAGAACGTTCTGCTCTTTGTAACCCTTGATGCCTCGAAAACGGTTGACTAGGCTTGTCCTTAAACTTTGTGTTGACTCTGTTGGCAGTTTAAAAAACTTACTGACATGGTCAACTTTTACTGCAATATTATTTGACATTATAAAATCTCCGCAAATCTCTTAGCATTTTTATTAAAGATATAATATCCAAGCCCAAATATCACTACTGGCAATAAATAAGGAATCAGAGCAATCCAGTAATGATCCATCAAATCCCAGCCCCAAGTACTGCCTGAGAAAACGATAAAATGACGAAGATCTTGAATAATCTGAGCCATTGGATTAAGCATCATCAGCTTAGCGACCAAAACATGCCCACCCTTCAGAATAAAAGTCAGTGAATAAATAATCGGTGTCGCATACAGGCCTGCCTGCAAAACCACTTCCCAAATGGGTCCAATATCACGATATTTAACAAAAAGAGTTGCCAACATAAAAGCAAAGCCAGCTGAAATCAAAACTAATTCCAGAAACAGCGGGATAATAACTAGCCATCCTAGCGTGATTGACACGCCATTAATCAGTGCAAAAGCAAAAACGACCATTAAATTTATAGCATAGTTGATTGCTGCACCAGTGATAGCTGAAAAAACGATAATTGATTTAGAAAAATTCAGTTTTCGTAGTAAGTCTCCTCGTGCAACAATGGACATCATGCCCATATTGGTCGCTTCCGAGAAAAAGTTCCACGTCACCATCCCTAGAAGAAGCGATACTGCATAATGAGGCGTTCCATCATCAAAACGCAGGAAACGAACGAAAACAAGATACATAATGGTAAAAAGCATTAAGGGTTTTAAAATCGACCACAAATGCCCAATGAAACTGCCTTGATAACGCAATTTGAAATCTGTTTTAACCAACTCTCTCAAGAGAATCCAGTTTTTTTGGCTAAAATAATCTAGCATGCATATTACTCCTTATAAGCAAATTTTGTGAGAATGAGCGTCGTGAAAACCAAAGTATGAAAGGCACGATTTTTTCTGTAACCATACTTTCGAATCCGTCGCAGTCGCTCTGCAAAAGGGGCTTCCATGATTGTCACAAAATTTTCAATAATTTCTCTATTTTCAGTTGTCAGAGGCTGGCTGAGAAGGTTGCGGACCTGAGTCTGACTGTCTTTTATCAATTTCCAATATTTAGCAAATAGACGGCTAGGATGAATCCAGTTCTTCATCCGCTTGCGTAAGGTTCGGGCTCCTAACACATTATTCGAATGTTGGCGGTAGAGTTCACCTGGCTGATCTAGATAAACGAGTTTCCCAAAGGCCGAAGCCAACAAGCCCAGATACCAATCGTGCATAAGCAGTTCATGCTCCTCCTGCCCTGTCCACAAATCAGCCAGAGCGCGGTTGATCATCGAAACGCCACCTGTCACCGTATTTTCCGTCAATTCTTGAATCAATTCTGTATTGGCATGGTCAGACTGCGTCCGAATCATACTTTCGTGAACAACATTTAGGTCCTGATCCACTACTTTTAAATCCGTATAAACCAACAAAGGTACAGAAGCATCATAGTTTTCTGCTGCCGCCAACTGAAGCGCCAACTTATCTGGCAACCAGACATCATCCTGATCGCTAAAAAAGTAAATATCCGAATCCTGATATTTAAGCAAGCTATGAAAACTCTTAATGACGCCCAAATTTTGAGCTTCTTCTGGATTGATAAAGAGGATTCGGTCGTCCTGATGGCAAAAATCCTCAATAATCGCTCGCGTCCCATCACTAGAGCCATCATCTCGAATCAAGAGCTGCCAATCCCTATAAGTTTGGGCTTGAATACTTTCAATCTGCTCTGCTAGAAACTGCTCACCATTATAGGTAGACAGAAGAATAGTCACTTTCATGATAAAAATAGCTCCTCGTATTCACCTACAATTTTTTCCCAGGTGTAGTTTTCTTTCATATTTTCTTTGGCCGCCTGACCTAGCTCAGAAAAGGCTGTTTGAGCATCTACTCGGTCAATCAGCTGGGCCAACTGCCCCTCTTCTTTTTGCCAATACAAAGCTGTTTCTTTGGCTACTTGATGGTTGAAGTCCACATCCAAAACCAAATTGGCAGCGGTCTGCGCCAGTGCCTCCAGAAGCCCAGGATTAGTCCCGCCGACTTCGTGGCCATGCAAGTAGGCAAAGGCTTGATTGCGGATATATTTGAGCAATTCCTGATCATAAACAGTCCCGACAAACTTAATCCGAGAATCCTTATCAAAATCCGTTTTTTGCTTGAGCTCTTCATAATAAGGATTTCCCTCATGATTGCAAATAACCAGCAAGTCACGTTGGGTCTTGGATTTCATAAATTCCCGAATGATGGTCTCGTAGTTGTTTTCTGGCACAAAACGTCCAACAATCAAATAATATTCCTTTTCTCTGCTCTGCCATTTCTCAAAAAAATCACGCACGCGAGCATCCTGAGGGTCAAGAGAAGATAGCTGGAGGTCTGTCCCATAAGCAATGAAAGCCGTCTTGGACCAAGGATAGGATACTTTTATATAACTTTCAATACCTTGGTTGTCCGCAATGACCAGATCAGCATGCTTGGTCATAACCTTCTCAGAATATTTAAGATAGGCTTGAACTGGCTTAGGCCACTTAGCTCGCTTCCATTCCAGGCCATCTGGATTAATAAAGAAAGTCCCGCATGCTTTATGAATTTTATGTGCAAAAGGTGCCACAAAGGCTCCGATCGTATTACCCAAAATATAAAAAATTGGACGCTTAATATGCTGCTCTTGCACTAGCTTTAAGGAATAATTGATGGCCATCATATCATAGGCAATCACCCGAGCCGGCCCCAACTTAGGAGCCTTAATGGTGAAGCAATCCACTCCCTTGTAGTCAAAATGATGAAAAGCTTCATCATCCGACAAACAAGCTACATGATACTGGATTTGGGAAGAAACCTTATTTTCTACTAATTTTTCAACAAAGGTTTCAAATCCGCCATATTTAGCAGGAAGTCCGCGACTCCCGATGATGAAGACATGTCTCATGCTTTTCCTCAATTCAAAGATTTACAATCTAGTCTATTATATCATTTTCTTGGTGATTTGTGGGCTACAGAGAAAAAAGTCGAACAAATCATAATATTGCCTAAGCAAAATTATCGTTTGATTCGACTTTTATAGCATCTGTAGTAGACTACTATCACTTAAAAGTATTCTTTAATTTTTTAAAAAACTTATTTTTCTCTTTACTTTGTTCAAAAGAGTACTTATTGGTGAAGCGGAAGGACGCGGTTCAAATAAAAATTTTATATGTCGCAAAGAATGTCCACTATTTATATCCGAATGAGCGATTGCCTCTAATATGTCACGATAAACACTGGAAACCTTGTAAAGATTCTTTACTCTTTCTATGCTATCTAAAGAGCGTTGCTTCAAGTATTCGAAATTCTCTAAACATTGCTGGATTTGATTTGTTAATTCATCTACATTTCCCGTAGGATAGAGTTGACCCTCCTCGAACATTTCATAAGCTGATAGATGGCCAGGATTATCTGATAGGATAGTTGGCAGGCCATTCATAATGGATTCTATATAGACTAGGCCAAAGGTCTCCATAGCGGATGGAAAAACTGCCACATCGGCCGTTGTTGCCTCAGCCCAAGGATTATCACGATATCCTAAAAACTGGACACCTTCTAACTGATGTTCAGCTATATAGGAGTCACACTTATTCTTATATTCATTGTCCCAAGCCCCAATAAAGACTAGTTCTGGTCTTGGTTGAGGGAGTTGTGCATAAGCTTGAAGGAGTTCTAGTTGATTTTTTCTCTCTGTCAGACGACCAACCGACAGAATACGACACTCAGTTCCAGTAAGTTTGTGCTCCTTTTTAACTTCAATCTCAGTAAACGGGGCAAATGGATGAATTTTTCTATGAGGGAGAAGCTGGGCTAGTCTTTTTTGCAGAGAACCTGTTACCGCAAAAATCTCCTTAGAATATTCATCCACAAAATCAATTTTCTCTTTATAATAACCAAATTCTCCCTCGGGAAATTCATGAATCAGCCAAAAATGCGGAATATTTTCACAAGCTGCTGCTACCGCTCCTTGAAACATATTAACTGTATTCGTAATGACCAAGTCAATATGGCTATCTACTATTAACTTTCTCAGCGCAGCAATATTTTCTTGGTAAGAATTCACCCTCTCTTCATGAGTTCCAGGAAGACCACCTGGTGCATCCTCCCACCACCATTTTACGGATGGCAGAGCAATGGTTCTAATTCCTTCTTTTGCAAGAGTAGAAATATAGTCTTGCTGGACTTGGACATGATAATCTGGTATCGCATTGATAACGTGATAGCCATCTTGAACCAAATACTTCATCAGATGGAAAATAGAAATCTCTGCCCCATTATCCAAGGTTCCAGTCGGCGAAATGAATAAAATATTTTTCTTCATAGCTTATCCTTACCAATTCCAATAGAATGGAATCATTAAATAGATTGAAATTAAAAAGTTAGCTGACAAAGTGCCTATAAGCAAGTTTTTAACTGTCCGCTCCTGAATCTCTAGCTTGCCCATATTCGCAAGAAGGGGTAAGAAGAGAATTAGGAAAGGTGTGAAATAGCGGCCCTGAGTTCCAACGGATATCTGAGCACCTTTTCCTAAAACAATCGGAGTCCACTCTAGATACATGATGGTGACAACGGCAATGACCTGCAAAAGGAAAAGATAAGCGGAGACAGTTGCATAGGACTTCGTCATAAAATCTTTCTTAGACTGCAAGAAAATGATAGTCAGTACCGCTACATCAAGAAAGATTAGCCACAGGGGCAACTGAATGGTGAAATTACCCAAAAATCCAAAGAGACCAATAGTCAATATGGTATTGAGGTCACCGTTCATGCGCTGTTTAAACAAAGTGTTGAGCAGAACCCTACTGTAGTGGAAAATCCCTCCTTGATGGCGGACAACCAGATGCAAGGCTAATAAAACTGCGACAAGAGCCAAACTGTAAAAAACATAACGATGACGACCGATAAATGCCTTGGTCGCAAGAAAAGGCTTGTTCAAAACAGCTAAGAATCCTTCCATTTCAAAATCAATGAAAGGCAACAAGCCCAATAACAGAACATTGTTTAATTTGGTTGCAAAGAGTCCAACAGATATAATCAAAAGCTGGATAACATTTTTATTGGTAAATTTCTTGCTGGAAGCAATATTAGTGAAAAAACCAATAACTAGCATAAGCTCCAAATAGTTCATTACATCATAGGAGAGAGAAGCTGCCTGCTGAACCATAATCGGCAGAAGTGAAATGAAAAAGAGAGCCTTCTTGCCATACTTAAAATACTTAATCAGGAAGTAAACACCCAAAATATAGGCTAGACCGTTAAAAAATCGCCCCATCATGATAATAACTCCCACTGATGGATAGATAAACGATCCCAAGGTCATGCCAATTAGCTGCGGTAAAAAGGAAAGTGTCTTGAGATTAATCCCCAAAGTAGACTCTTCCTGAGATAAATCCAATTTTTCCGTAAAAAGCTTCTTGTACTCTGTTGGAGAAACATGCGGTTCCGAAGAGATATTTTCCATCCACTTGTAGGTTTTCTCTGTCGGTTTATAGAAAATCTCCCAAGTCATGCGAGCGTGATTCGTTTCATCCGGAACACGGTTGATCGGTTGAACCACCATAAATGTCAAGACAAAGACTGTCGCCAAGACCAAAAAGATATTTTCTATTTTTATCGTCTTACTTCTTTTCAAAATCATTCACCATTTCATCTTTACTATCTAAACTGCAGTTTTCAAGAACAAAATTATAGGCATTTTCTGCTAATTCCTGACGTAGGTCAGACGAAAGAATCAAACTCTCTAACTTTTCTTTCCACTCCCCGTTTTTAGCTAAAAGTCCAGTCTCCCCATCTTTAACCATATCAGAGAAGGCTCCAATATGACTAGCAACTGTAGGAACTTTTACTAAGGCAGCCTCCATCCATTTGATTTCAGACTTAGCCCGGTTAAAGACCGAGTCAACCAGCGGCGCTAAATTGATATCTACCCTACTAATCAGCTGGGGTAAATCCTTCCAGTCCACATAGTCATGTACAACGATCTGCTGTTGATACGGCTTCATATCCTCTGGAATATCCAAATGTCCGACGATATGAAGCTCCACATTCTTGTAGACTGCAAGCAAGGATTGGATGGCTGGTTTTATCAATTCAAAATTTTCATTGTGGCTGATTGAACCTGAAAAATAGCCAATCTTGACTTTTGAATCCTGCTGACCATAATCTTTGATAAAGTGAGAACTGATTTCAATCAAGTCACTGGAAGCTCGATTTCTGTTCAGCAACACCTTATCTTTATATTTGAGCAGCTCTTCTTTCAGTTGGACAGTCGAAGTAATCGCTCCATCACAGGCAGCTAGCATCTTGCCATAATTTTTGACACCAGCATCATAGTTGCCCTTGTCCTTTTCTGACAAGCCTTGAGTATAGCTCAGCTGATCTGTATAAACTGTATCAAAAACCAAATCATCAATATCAAAATAAACTGGTTTTTTATCTCTTTTAGCTGTATCGCACAAGAATTGAAGTTGATAAGACCATGGAGCCCGATAGATGATAATATGACTTGCATATCGAGCCTGAGAAATCTCAAATTCTGATACATTTACTACTTTGACCGTGAAACCGTTTTTTCGCAACTGTTCTGCTTTGTTCAGCACTCGGTAACGTGTACATTGCGGAATGATGTTTTCAACCCCATCTATAATCAAGATATATTGTTCTCTGGAGATTGATTTGAATTTTTGTACAATGTTTTCCAATATTTCAACTGGATAATCTGTTTCCATTTGTACATAATTGAGCAAATCAGGTATTTCTGTTCGTCTTTCCAATCCCTGCCAACGGAATTGTTGCGCATTATAATTTTGTAATGAGGTGTATTTAACCAAAGGACTACCAGCCCTAAGCATTCTCAAAGGATGAATATACATAGCACTGTCTTTGTTTTCAGACACCAAAGCATCATAGCGATAACCTAAATCTGCAAAATACTTAGTAAAAGTTGTTTCGTGTTTCCCGATAGCCTTATCGCGTGAATCCGTATCCGTTAGGTTGTTCCAATAGTCGAAAAATTCCTCTGACCGAAGCAATAAAGGCTCAATGACAAGAAAATAAGACTGCAGATGCTCTGGAATATAGCCATATTGATTGAAATTTGTAGCATCTTCCTGTACTTCACCAAAGGAAATCCCCCAGAAATCGAGATTTCTATCCGCCATTGTTTGGAAGACTTCATTCAAATCTCTCATTGGACCAATATTCGTATCATTGACTAACAGAAGCTGAGAAGAAGTTTGCAACTTTTCCTTACCAATGGTTAAAATACCTTCCCTAAATGCCGCAGCATCATAACCTGTATTATCCCTTATCAGAACTTGTCCATATTGTTCTAGGACAGATAAATCCTCTGATTTCAATCCTCCATTTACTACAATCAATGTTTCATCTACTAAAGCTGCTAATTTCTCTAAAAATAGAACCTTGTAGCGCTGAAGATTTTCTTCTGCCTCAAAAATGACATAGATTAGGCACTTTTTGCCAGTCACATGTTGAAGCTGCTTTCGCTGAGAATTCCGTAAAACTCGATAATAATAGTTTTTTGGCGATTTGATATTTCTTTTTATGGTAATACACTGACGCTTCATTTGAGATAGGACAGTTTGGATATTCCGCGGATTTTTGACAATCTGCCCTACCTGCTTAATTGGAGTGACGATAGCATTCCCAACGCGATATGAGAGTGAGTTACGTAATTCTTCAATGTCATCCTGATATTGATAAATCAATTCACTATCACGTTCCCAGTTTTCCTTTAGCTCATAAATATAATCGGATACCTGATTCATATGCTGAATTAAATTATCCAGTCGACCTTCCAGAGTAAAGATGTTTTCAGACAAAGCTTGATAAATCTCATCTGGCAACTGTTTAACATACTTACGCAGGATTTTCAGATAGATCTCGTAATGGTAACGAGTAGAATCTCGTTTAGAGATAGATTCCTTGTCAAAGACCCGATAATTCAGCTTTGTATTTGCATCATAAACAGGTTTCGCACCTTGATTTATAATTAAGTTTAAAAGAAAATCATAGTCTTCCAATTTTTCACGATTCAGCGCTTCATCATAATAAATACCATCAGCAACCGAACGACGAATGAGGGAACAGTTGGAAATATAATTCTCCGTTAAGAAAGCTAGCTTGTCAAATGGCCGTGATTTAAGGTAAACTTCCTTTTTATCAGGATCATACAAATCACCATAGACAATATCTGCCTCCTCTTGCACCATGCTTGTGTAGAAGCTCTCAATATAGTCCGAATCCAGAAAATCGTCACTATCCACAAAAATAAAATAAGTGCCTTGAATTTGCTGCAAAGCCTTGTTTCTTGTCTTGACAACCCCCATATTTTCATGGCTTTCAAACCGCGTCGGAAAAGGGGAATCCACCAAGACAGACTCTATGATTTCAGCAGAATGGTCAGAGGAGCCATCATCCAATACCAGTAACTCAATATTTCGATAGGTCTGCTCAAAAATACTGCGCAAACACTGTTCAATGTAATCTTGATGGTTGTAACAAGTTACAACAACAGATATTAAATCTTTCATATACTTTCCTTGTAAATAACTCTATTAGTTTGAGTTAGCATCTTGACTCTTCATGTATGCTTTATTTATCAGATTAGCCACCCACTTGGGCCAGAAAAGCTGGTACATGAACAAGTCCTCTTTGGTTCGAGTATTATCTGAAATAGTCTTGGTTGTTTCCGACTCTCCATGAATTCGGTGGCACATAAGCTTCTCAGAAATATAAGCAAAGCGACCCTTATAGGCGCTAATCTTGTACCAAGCATACCAATCCAGACTCACGCGCATTTCCTCATCAAATCGAAAATCCTTTAATGCCTCTAAGTTGTAAGTTACCGCCGGACAGGAAATAGGATTTCCAAAAGCCAGGACACGATTTCTCCAAAAACGGCTGGCCGGCATCAGATTCAAGGTTTTAAGCATGAGAGTCTTGATTTTCAGATTAGTATTAGCCGGAATTTTGACTCCATTTTTCTCTTCAAAATAGTCTGTATAGGCAATGAGAATATCCTTCGACTGCTCTATCTTCTGCATCACTGCTTCTAGATAAGTTGGCTCATAGTAGTCATCCTGATGAGCAATGGTAGCATAAGAAGTCTCAACAAAGGTAAGGGCATTATTCCAGTCCTTACCAATACCACCGCCTTCTTTCGTGTAAAAAGGAATACCGTACTTCTGGCACAGCTGCTTGATTGAATCCAACGGTGTCGAGCTATAGCAGATAATCTTTGATGACAAAGTTTGAGCTTGCAAAGACAGGATACAAGCTTCTAAAAATTCACTTTCGCCATAGGCACAAATCACCCAGGTATGATTATTTTTCATCTTTTTCACTCTCTAACTTGGACATTCTTTGCTTCATGATGGACAGTTCTTGCACCAACTGCTTGATTTGCTCCTTTTGCTTGGAAATGGAAATAGTATGTAAAAAAACAATAATCAATAGGAAAAAGATAGCCAAAGACATCACAAAGTTTGATGTCAGCTCAAAGCCCAACAATTTGGCAATAGAAACTGGAATCCGATCAAAAACAGAGATAATAATCAGCACGAAGCCAATAACAATCCACATAAAGGCTTGCTCAAATAAAATATTGTTTTGATTGATATTCCGAAAGACAAAATACAAGAATAAAACTGACGCCACCAGCATGACAATAGACAAAATGGACATTATTCACTCTCTTTCATAAAAGCAGCAATCAAGATCGAAGAGCAAACTTCAATCATATAACGAATGGACTTAATCGGAGTGATCGAAGAGACTCCTCCTGCACGTTCAAACATATTGGCTGGTGCTTCCACCACTTTATATTTCCGCTTCAAGATATGGACGATCGATTCTGGCTCAGGATACTTGATAGGATAGCGCGCAGCGAATTGTCGAATTATGTCTCGATTGGCCAAACGATAGCCTGAGGTGGTATCCAGAATCCTTTTGCCTGTTGTTAATTTAATAAAGGCTGAGATAATAGTAATGCCAAAACGTCGCATAAAAGTCGTCTGAAATTCCGAAGACTTGTCACCGATAAAACGAGAACCAATAACCAAATCCGCCTGCTGACGACGAATAGGCTCCAGCAAAGCATCCAGCGACTCAATATCATGTTGACCATCTCCATCAAACTGTACGGCCACATCATAATTATTCTCAAGAGCATACTTATAGCCCGTCTGAACAGCTCCGCCAATCCCTAAATTCATAACCAAATGAATAGCATTCAGATGATGGCTGTCCAAAATCTCCTTAGTTCTATCAACTGACCCATCATTGATAACTACGTAGTCTAAGTCAAAATCAACTTTCTTCCGATATTCTACAATGCTCATAACCGTATTTAAAATACTTTCTTCCTCATTATAAGCCGGAATTATCATTAAAACTTTCAATTATCTTTCTTCCCTTTACAATAAATTTTAGCAAATAGTGGAACTAACCTTAACTTCTCTAAGCTCAAAAAAACAATAAGTGAAATTTTAGTCTGAAATCTTTCGCCCTGAACCTTCTTAGACAAGGGAGAGATCGTACTGATGAGTTTATTCTCTTTTAACCATTCCTTAATCCTAATATACTGATGAATAAACTCCTGATTGGATGAGGTTCTCCCAGAAAAAAGCAAATACCAAACATAATATCTTTTCAAGTAATATACTTCTAGCTCAGATGGCTTACCCAACTCTAATATTTTTGAAAAAAGAACTAAAATATCAATTTTAGGAGAGAAACCTCTCTGAGAAGTGTTAGAAATACTCTGACTATTGTAATACCAATTATATCCTTTATAATCTAACAAACCTATTTTGTCTGTTGCCTTATAGGCAGCTAGGTTAAAAATGATATCTTCTCCTATACCATAGTCAAAAAATTCTAAATTATTCGTTTTCAAGAACTCCGTTCGGTAAATTTTGGCCCAAGGAGCCATTATAATATACTTGGACCATTCTGACTGCTGTATATCCTGGCTAAAGATAATTTGGTTATCCTGATTGACACGTTTGTATCCACCAATAACCAAGTCTAGATTTTTCTCATGGATAGCCTGATAAAAAGTTTCAATGTAATCACTATCAACAAAATCATCATTATCCATGAACATAGTATATTCTCCCTCAGCTAGAAGAATCCCTTTATTTCTAGTTACTGCAACTCCTTCATTTTGTTTATCAATTACTCTTATAAAACCATACTTTGATTCATATTCTTTTAGAATCTTTAAAGAATTATCTTTCGAACCATCGTTCAGAAGAATAATTTCAAAATCCTTAAATGATTGATTCAAAAGAGAATCTACACAGCGTTTAATCCCGTCTTGTGCATTATAAACTGGAATAATGACTGAAATAGCTGGTTTAGACATATTTTTCCTTTCATAACTAATCCACTCTATTTATAAAACTTCAATAAAACAGGAAATAGTTTTATTGAAAATTTTATCCCCAATAAATTGGCCAATAGACCTGTTAATTTAAATACTCGGTTCTCTATATACTTTGCATAATGGAGCAAATACTTATACTGATAAAGCAACTCTTTAATTTTAAAATTATCAATGGATTGATTTACATAAGGTAATATTGAAATATATGAGATTGCAAAATAGATATTTAAAGCTTTTTGAATTTCAACTGAATAGTTTTTCAAGTCAGAAAGTCCCATCCTGATTCCTTCAAGAGTATCTTGAACATTTTTTTCTTTCACGACATTAGTCAAACTTCCTTTGCGGTTCTGTCTATACATGTATTGAGTACTATTAAGAATTGAAAATTTCTTTGTCATTTTTAAGATCCGAGAACAATATAAACTATCCTCAGATACCATTCCCTCTGGAAATTTCAAGCCGTTTTGAAATAATTTTTTCGATACACACTTATTCCAATTTGGACCATTAAATATTCCAAAGCAAGTAGCTTTTAAAATATTTTCCTCAAACATAGATATAGGGAAATCTAAAATTCTATCATCATAAAAATAACTGTAGCCAAAAACGATAACATCATCAATGCATTCTGTAGTTATTCCATCAAGTTGATTCAAAAAGTGTTGATCACTCCAAAAGTCATCACCATCTAAAAACAATAAGTACTCTCCCCGAGCAGACTCAATACCTGTATTTCTTGCTTTTGAAGCTCCACCATTTTTTTGATTTAACACCCTTACTTTATTGGTATTCTCCGCAGACAATTTATCAGCGACTATTGCAGTAGTGTCAGTTGAACCATCATTTATGATTAAAATTTCATAATCTTTAAATTCTTGAATTAAGACACTTTTAACACATTTTTCTAAATAATCCGCTACATTATAGGCAGGTATAATAATTGAAAATTTCATAAGTTTCTTATTTTTTCCTTCTCAAAAAAGTATATGGATTCGTCATAAAATAAATAATTAGCGAGACACTCAACCAAGCAATCATAGAGATAAGGAAAGACAAAGAGGCTCCAAAAATTCCGTATTGGGATACCAGTGGCTCAGCTGTAAGAATGGATACAAGATATCCCGCTAAGAATGAAATGACTAAATAATGATGTTTTCTAAAAACAGTTAAAATATTATCACATACTGTAGAAAACGTACTAGCAATGCCGCCTAGCAACAATATAAAGAAACTCATTTGATATTGATTCAGCTTGGTTCCATAAACAATATTTAAAACAGGTATGGCAGCAAGAGCTCCAACAATAGAAATTAATATACTTGTTCCCCATAAAATCTTAAATAGATTATTTTTATACGTAATAAAATGAGAAATTTTATTCTCTTCCTTGAAAATTGCTAGTTGTGTAATCATTGGACGTAAAAAAACAATCATTAGATTCATTGCAAAAATTGGAGTGAATAAAATACTAAAGTCTCTCTGTACTCCCGCTTCAATCAATCCCCTATTAAAAATATCGTTTAATGCATACTTAGGTTGGTTATAGATCGAAACTAATAGAAAAGCATTTATAAATAAAGGTAAGCAGTCCTTTAAAATACTATAAATATCTTTGAATTTTACTGTAGAGATATTAATACGATGAAACAACTTAGATTTTGGAAAATCAAAAAAAAGAACTACAATGAAAGAGGTGAGTGTTTGAAAAACAATAGATAAAAGAAGATTTTTAGAAAATAATAACAGAACAGCGAATGTTATTGTTGAAATTATATTTCTAAAAAATAATGATTGGCCAGCTAAATCCAATCGTTCTTTCTGCTGGAATAATCCTTGAAATACATCCGAAAGCGCCTCACTAACTCTAAAAAAGGAGACCAAAAATATAATCCAAAAATTTTCATAAGTCGAAGGATTTAAAATTAAATAGCCTAACAAAATTAGTATCATTAAAATATTAGTTAGAAATCTAGTAGTCAAATATGCATCAAAAGAATATTTTTCTTTAATATCCGTTGCTTGAAAATCTCGGACTTGAAACCCTGCAACAATAACTAGCAAATTTGCAATTGCGTAAGCAAAGCTATAAAGATCAGCTGATTCACTAGATAAGGTGCGA
The DNA here is from genome assembly GCA_963547765.1 of uncultured Streptococcus sp. Classification (GTDB taxonomy): domain Bacteria; phylum Bacillota; class Bacilli; order Lactobacillales; family Streptococcaceae; genus Streptococcus. Next base: position 36,285 of record CAUUSJ010000002.1, read on the forward strand.
GTAACTATAAACAATAAAATAACAGATACAGCTGCTGAAGATAAACTCCCGAGCATATTCCAAAAGAAAATTTTTGGCAATGATCGTACTTTCAATTTGATAGAACTCTCTTTCAATGTAAATAAAACTATACCCAATTATACCATAAATTCCCCTTAAAAAAAGCAACCGCAAGGTTGCTCAATGTTTAATTTCTCACTTCCTGCTTGTAAAACTCTTTCAAAGCATCCTGCCAAGTTGGAATAACAAAGCCTGTAGCCTTGGCCTTGGCCAGACTCATAGTTGAGTTGAAAGGTCGCTTAGCCTTAGCTGGGAATTTGCTGGAATCAACTGGCTGGACTTCCACATCCGTATCTTTGAGAATTTCCACTGCAAAGTCATACCACGTCGTGTCCTCAGCCGCATCATTAGACAGATGGTAATAACCAAATTCCTTTTGATTTTCAGCCAGATAAGTCATAAACTCAGCCAGCGTACGAGTCCAAGTCGGACGGCCATGCTGGTCGTTGACTACAGTCAGAGTTTTATGTGTCTTAGCAAGATTTTGCATGGTAAAGACAAAGTTTTTACCGTAGTTACCAAAGACCCAGGCAGTACGGATAATATAGAAACGGCTGGAATATTTCTCAACCAGCTCCTCACCCATGCGCTTTGTACGGCCATACTCTGTCTGTGGATCCGGCCGGTCATCTACTTCCCATTCCTCTCCGACAGGCTTTTGTCCGTCAAAGACATAGTCTGTTGAGATGTAGACCAAGGTCGCTCCGTGTGCTTCTGCTGCTTTTGCAACATTTTCGGTCCCGGTCACATTGATGGCATAGTCTAGCTCTTTTCCTTCGTCCTCAGCAGCATCAACTGCGGTATAGGCTGCGCAGTGATAGACCAAGCTTGGCTTGACTTCCGCAAAGACCTTGTCCACCATTTGGGCATTGGTAATGTCCATTTCCGCCACATCAACAGCCACATACTCCTCATTGCGCTCATCCAAAAGATAGCGAAGCTCTGTACCTAGCTGTCCATTCGCACCTGTAATTAAAATCATTTGTTCTTCCTTTCAGATCATAAAAATTCGATGAATTTATTATACCAAAAAAAGCAGAAAAAATCTGCTTAATCGAATCATTATCGGAAAATCTATCCGGTAGGAGCACAAAAGAATAGTTTCTTATTCCTTTTGATACTCCGTATATAAGTAATACAACAATCTGCAAGTAATAATGAATAGACTTATCATCAGAGGCAAAAAGGTTCGAGTGCTTGAAGCGTAGAGAGTCGGAGATAATGAAATGACCATGTGGCCAATAAAGCCAATTACAAACAAATAGGTCAGCCATATCTTTTCTTTACAGTCAGAGACTACAAGCCATAAAGCGTAAAGAATCATTAATAGCAGCAAGCCATAAAAAGCTACCGCGCTCATATACGTGATATTAAAAGAAAATGTCCCTGATTCTCTGGCTACTTTACTGATACCTGTTAAGGTACCAAAAATAGTATTCCAGCCCATTTTTTGTGAAAAAATATTGAGTATAACAAAACCGCTCAGAGCTAAGGCTGTTACATTTTTCTTATGAAGAGCATAAACAAAGAGCACAAGCAAGAAGACCATCACAAAGGCAAAGGACGTGGAAAGCAGATTATCCCCTGTCTCCAGAAAGCCCAGCCCAAGCTTTTGGAAGATATTCAAGTTCGGAAAGTTGGGGAACCAACTGACAATGTTCTTTTCCAAACGCAGAGCATTCCCCGGAGACAGCTTGGCTGATAAGATTCCTAAAGCGCTTAGTGCCAAATAACATAGATTACCCAGTAAAGGTTTTTTATCTTTCTTCGCAAGGACAGTTTCAAACAGAAGCCATAAAAAAGCATAGACTGCTAATTGTTCCTGCATGATAGCAACTAAAAAGCACAAAAGGCTAGCTATATTAATCCAAATATTTTTAGATTCTCTGAAAAAAAGTGCAAAAAGCAACAAGGAAGCAGGGAAAATGTAATTGACATAGGTTGGAATAGAACCCGCACTTAAAAATTCAGTTGCCGGAAGGAATATAAAAATAAGTAAAGCTGGCAGCCAAGGTAAGGAAGGAGTCAGCTTCCTTAAAGCATAGACCAAAAGCAACGTTGCCAGAAAGGCTGCTGCTATAAATAGCTTTTCGTGAACAGAAAATAGTAAGGTGGCTGATTCAATGAGTAATCTACTGCTCCAAGTGAAATAACGATCAATCCCAAAGAATAAATAATTGTAATGAAATTCCTTAGCATATTCTAAAAATGCTGTTTGGTCTCCTACTGGGGTGATTTTATTATTGATGTAAAACTGTATCGCATAAATAAACGAAGTTAAGCACAAGACAATATTAATTTTTTTATTTTCCACAATCTCTCCTCAGCTAAATAAGAGTCATATAAGCCCTAAAAACTCTCTCAAAGACTCACTTACTCTTCTCCTTAATCACATAAACAGGGCGTTTCTTTGTTTCCATGAAGATTTTGCCGATGTACTTGCCCAATATACCGATGGTCAACAGCTGGAAGCCTCCGATAAGGAGAATGACAGTCATAAGGGACGGCCAACCCGATGTCGGATCACCAAAAACCAAGGTACGGATAATAATTACTGCCATCAGGATAAAGGCTAAAATCCAGGACAGGATGCCCCCTAAAAAGGCGATGTTGAGAGGCGCATCAGAGAAATTGACGATGCCTTCTAAAGAATAGTTAAATAGAGACCAGAAATTCCAAGAGGTCTTGCCAGCCACTCGTTCAACATTTTTGTATTCCAAGTACTCAGTATTGAAGCCAACCCAGGCAAAAATTCCCTTGGAGAAGCGATTGTACTCTGAAACTTCCAGAATAGCTTCTACCATCTGGCGGCGCATCAGTCGAAAGTCACGCGCACCATCCACCATCTCTACCTGACTAATCTTGTTTATCAACTTGTAAAACAAATTGGCAAAAAAGCTTCGGATAGGCGGCTCTCCCTCTCGGGTAGTACGACGGGTCCCCACACAGTCCAGCTCAGGATTCGAGTCCAGCATAGCCTTCATCTCAACCAGGAGCTCTGGCGGATCCTGCAAATCCACATCCATGACCGTCACAAAATCCCCACTCGCCTCTTGCAAACCAGCATATAGAGCTGCTTCTTTTCCGAAATTGCGAGAAAAGGACAGATAGTGTACATCTGGACAGCGACTGCTGAGCTCACGTAAAACAGGCAAAGTCTGATCCGTCGATCCGTCATTGACAAAAATATATTCAAACTGGTCACGGATTTTATATTTGACCGCTTCCATAGCTTCATGAAACAAAGGAATAGATTCTTCTTCATTGAAACACGGAACAATCACCGAAATTGTCATTTTAATCTCCTACTATTTTATATATTTCATCCTATTATAACAAAAAACTAGGCGAAATGCACTGCACCCCAAAAGTTAGACACAAAAAAAATCTAGCTTTTGGGGTGCAGCTTATTTGCAACCTAGTTTTAATCTTATTTGCTCAGTCTAGAGGTCTTGAAAACTAGATAGATTCCAAAGCTAGTTTGAGATCCTCTATCAAGTCATCCACATTTTCCAAGCCGATAGAGAGACGAATTTGATTTGGTGTAATGCCTGCTGCTAGCTGAGCCTCTGGCGACATCTGACCATGAGTCGTTGTAGCTGGATGGACAACCAGGGACTTAGCATCTGCTACATTGGCCAAGTCAGAGAAAATCTCTAGGCTGTCAATAACCTTACGAGCTTCTTTCTCTCCGCCTTTGACATTAAAGGTGAAGATAGAGCCTACGCCTTTAGGGAAATATTTTTCTGCCAAAGCATGATAAGGACTGTCAGCAAGTTTGGGATAATTGACCTGCTCGACCTTAGGATGCCCTGCTAGGAAATCAACAATCTTCTCGGCATTGGACACATGTCGCTCTACACGCAAAGAGAGAGTTTCCAATCCTTGCAGGAAGAGAAAGGCATTGAAGGGAGACATGGCTGCGCCCGTATCGCGCAAGAGCTGGGTCCGGACAGCAGTAACAAAGGCTGCTGCTCCGACATCTCGCGTATAACTGATATCATGATAGCTTGGATCTGGATCCACAAACTGCGGAAACTTGCCAGAAGCTTCCCAGTCAAAACGACCGCTGTCCACAATCACACCTCCGATGCTGGTTCCGTGACCACCGATAAACTTAGTCGCAGAATGTACCGCGATGTCCACTCCATGAGAAAAGACAGTGATCAGATAAGGCGTGGCAAAGGTATTGTCAGAAATCAGCGGAATCTTGTGAGCATGAACCAGCTCTGCCAAAGCATCAAAGTCAGGAATATTTATCAAAGGATTGCCCAAACTTTCAATCAGAACCAACTTTGTATTGTCCTGAATAGCTTCTTCTACTTCAGCTAGATTTTCAATATCCACAAAAGTCGTGGTAATGCCATAGCGAGGCAGGGTTTCCTTGAGCAGATTAAAGGTGCCACCGTAGATGGTAGAGGCTGCCACTACATGGTCGCCAGCATGCGCCAAAGCTAAAATGGTATAGGTAAGGGCCGCCATACCAGAAGCTGTCGCTAGAGCTCCGACTCCACCCTCCAAAGCCGCAATCCGCTCCTCAAAAGCAGACAGGGTCGGATTGGTAATCCGAGTGTAGATATTTCCCGGTTTGCGCAGGGCAAAGAGATCTTCTCCCTCTTGAGTATCGTCAAACACATAGGAAGTTGTCTGGTAAATAGGCAGAGCGCGCGACTTTGTTGTCGGGTCCACTGTTTGTCCGGCATGAAGTTGCAGGGTTTCAAATTTAAATTCACGTGTCATAAGGTCACCTCACTATAGTTATGTGATAAGTCTACCATTAAAAGCCTCGCTTGACTAATAGAATTTCTTTATCAAAAGAAATAAAGAGAAGCTATATCTTATAGCTTCTCGGTGATAATCTCAAAAGTCGCCTGGTTGCTGGGCCAGTACAACTGCGACGAAACTTTGTCTAAAGCTACCCACTGGGCTCCTACATGCTCATCTGAAAGCTGGATTTCCTTCTGTTCTGTCAAAACTAGAAAGAGATTTTTGTGGATGGACAGATTTTCATCAATCTTTACCATAAAATCTCCAAGCCCCGTCAGGCTTGAACAAGCTAAGACCAAGCCGATCTCCTCTTTTATTTCACGAAGGCAGGCCTCTTCTGGGCTCTCACCACTCTCAATCCCACCAGTAATGGGCTGCCAAAAGGAAACTTTCTCATTCTCAACTTTCAAGAGCAAGATTTCTCCATACTCTGGATGATAGATCCAGGCTTCAATCGACTGTCTCATCATGATTTTTTCTCAATCGGTGCTATACTGGCCAGCACTTTCTTCAGCCCGACTTCTGGGAAATTAATCTTAAGCTCTTGACTGTTTCCGCTCCCAGAGACTGCCAAAACTGTTCCATCTCCCCACTTCTTATGGTGGGCAATATCTCCGATAGCCCAAGCAACGTCCGGCTTAGATGACTCGCTACTCTTGCCAAAAGGCAGACTGTTGGTAGAGATCGAACTAGGAGCCGCTTGGCGCTTCCGCTCTTGTAGAGCCTGTGCCAGACTCATGCCCTGACCGAACTGACTAGTATCGCTATTGGTGTAACTAACCTTAAAGGAGCTGTTTGCTGGTCGAGCCAGCCCCTGATAGTTCAGCAAGTCTGAACTGATTTCTCTCAAGAATCGGGTCGGCTGATTGTAGTTAGTTCGGCCATAAAGCAGGCGAGAATTGGCATTAGTCAGATAGAGAACCTTTTCTGCTCGGGTAATGCCAACATAGGCCAGACGTCGCTCCTCTTCCAGCTCATCCTCATCTTCAGAGGCTCGGCTCAGAGGGAAGACATTTTCCTCCATTCCAACCAGAAAGACGACAGGAAATTCCAATCCCTTGGCCGCATGGAGGGTCATCAAAGTCACTTCAGAACTCTCCTGATCTCCGTCATCTGTATCCGCGATCAAGGCTAGGTCATTGAGAAAACGGCTGAGCTTATCCAGACCCGTCTCATCAGCAGGATTGTCTGGATTTTCATCAAATTTCTTGGTCACGGACAGGAATTCTTCGATATTTTCAATCCGAGCTTGGCTTTCCAAGGTTGCCTGAGCTGCCAAAGCGGCTGAGTACCCTGTTTTTTTCAGAACAAGCTCGACTAGTTCAGTCACGCTATAGTCATCCAAACGATCCCGCAAGTCGAGTATCAGATTGGCAAACTCATAGACCGCCTGAGCTGTCTTGCCCTTAACTGGCGAAAGCATGATATTAGCTGACGCATCCAGCAAAGAAATTTCTTGACTAGCCGCAAAATTCCGAATCTTGTCTACCGTTCCCGGTCCGACACCACGTTTGGGCTCATTGACCACGCGCTCATAGCTGATATTGTCGCTAGGATTGGCGATGAGGTTGAGATAAGCGATAATATCACGGATTTCCTTACGGCTGTAGAATTTGGTTCCGCCCACCATGGTGTAGGGAATATTGGCCTTGAGCAGGGCTTCCTCCACCGTCCGTGACTGGGCATTGGTTCGGTAAAGAACCGCAAAATCCTTATGACTGTAGCCTTCTCGGCTCAGCTGATCAATAGTCCGAGCAACAAAGAGAGCCTCGTCCTGCTCGTCATTAGCCCGATAGTAGACAATTTCCTCACCGTCTTCATTTTGAGTCCAGAGATTTTTAGGACGGCGGTTGCGGTTGTTTCGGATGACTTCATTAGCCGCCTGAAGAATGGTCTTAGTCGAGCGATAATTTTCCTCAAGCAGGACTACCTTGGCTTCTGGATAATCCTTTTCAAAGTCTAGGATATTCTGCATATCGGCTCCCCGCCAGCCGTAGATAGACTGGTCAGCATCCCCGACTACACAGATATTCTTGAAGCGAGAAGCCAAGAGTTTGACCAGCTGGTACTGAGCGTGGTTGGTATCCTGATACTCGTCCACATGGATATACTGGTAACGTTGCTGATAGTAGGTCAGGACGTCAGAATTTTGATCAAAAAGTCGCAGAGTCAGCATGATCAAGTCGTCAAAATCCATGGCCTCAGACTGGCGCAATTCCTTTTGATAGGCCGTGTAGCACTTGGCTACAATCTCTGTGTACATATCACCAGCCATATTTGCATAGGCCACCTCATCAATCAGGTCGTTCTTGGCATTGGAAATGGTCCCTAGAATGGCGCGCTCGTTCCACTTTTTAGGATCCAGATTGAGGTTTTTGAGAATCCGTTTCATCAAAGTTCGCTGCTCACCTGGATCAACAATGGTGAAGTTGCGATTGTAGCCGATATGATCTGCTTCTCGCCGCAGGATACGTACACACATGGAGTGGAAGGTGGCGATTAAGCAATCTTGGGTGGCTGGATTGAGCGCTGCTGCTCGTTCCTTCATCTCCCGCGCTGCCTTATTGGTAAAGGTAATGGCTAGGATATTCCAAGGATTGACCATCTTCTCATCAATCAAATAGGCGATGCGGTGAGTCAAGACACGAGTCTTTCCTGAACCAGCCCCCGCCATAATCAACAAGGGGCCTTCTGTCGTCTGGACCGCTTCGGCCTGACGGTCATTCATACCGTTTAATAAGGGATTCATCTTCTATCCTTTCAATGTAAAATCAAACTGAAAATTAATGCTTCCATTATATCAAAATTCGAGTGAATTTGTTATCGAAAAGGCAACTGTCCTCAATTGAAATTAGAATGTGAAAAAGCTATAATAGTAGTCTAGAAAGGAGCAGCCATGCACAATCATCCAAGCGACAATCTCAAACTTGCCGAACGAGGCGCCCTCCTAGCCATTGCCACCTACATTGGCCTATCCGTTACAAAAATCATTGCAGGTGCGACACTGACATCCTCCAGTTTGATGGCGGATGGTTTCAACAACGTCTCCGATATCGTTGCCAATCTAGCAGTCTTAATCGGCCTACGCATGGCAAGAAAACCAGCGGATAAGGACCACCGCTTCGGCCATTGGAAGATTGAAGATCTGGCCAGCCTAATTACTTCTTTCATCATGTTTTTTGTCGGTTTCAATGTCCTCATTGATACGGCTCAAAAAATCATTAACAAGGAAGAAACCTTGATTGATCCTGTGGGAGCCATCGTTGGGATTGTATCGGCCATCATCATGTTTGGTGTTTATCTTTACAATAAAAACCTAGCAAAAAGAGTAAAATCCAAAGCTCTGGATGCGGCTGCCAAGGACAATCTCTCGGACGCCATCACTTCTCTAGGCACATCGGTTGCTATTATTGCCAGCTCCCTGAAGTTTCCTATCGTTGATAAGCTAGCAGCCATCATTATTACTTTTTTCATTTTGAAAACAGCCTATGATATTTTCATGGAGTCCTCCTTCAGCCTGTCAGATGGCTTTGATCAAGACCTTTTAGATGATTACAAGCGTGCCATTCTGGAAATTCCTAAAATCACACGCGTCAAATCCCAGCGTGGCCGAACCTATGGTAGCAATATCTATCTGGATATTATACTGGAAATGAATCCTGACCTCTCCGTCTTTGAAAGCCACGAAATCGCTGATCAGGTAGAGGACATGCTCAAGGAAGACTTTGGCGTCTTCGACATTGATATTCATATTGAGCCAGCTCCTATTCCTGAAGATGAGATTCTGGATAATGTCTATCAGAAACTCCTGATGCGTGAGCAATTAGTCGACCAAGGCAGTCAATTGGATGCACTTCTTTCCTCTGATTTTGTCTACATTTCCCAAGATGGTCGCCAGCTGAACAAAGAAGAATTTCAACTAGAGAGAGCCCAAACTTCTCCTATTAAAAATTTAGAAATTACATCTATCAGCCAAAAGACCAAGCTGATTCGCTATCAAATCGGGGATGTCATCCACACCAGCCTCTGGCGCCGCCACGAAGTCTGGCAAAATATCTTCCACCAAGAAACACGAAAAAACAACTAGCAGAAAACTAGTTGTTTTTATATGCTTTCACTTGATCTATTGCAATATCTTCTCCAAACCACTTTTCAGCGATTTTCTGGAATTTTCCCTCTTGGTATAATTTCCCGAAAGCAACATTTACTTTTTCAACCAAAGTACGGTCCGCCTTTCTAGCCCCGACCGCAAAGGCCTCGCTCTCAAATCCAACTGAAAAGACTGAATATTGATCTAAAATTCCTTCTTCTGTCAGATAATAATTGGCATAAACGCGATCAATCAAGAGTCCATCAATCCGGTCGTTTTGTAAGTCAATTAAAGCCTCGTTGAAGCTTTGGTACTGGGTCGCTGTATGATTTTTGACAAAGTTTTTCAATATTTCAGGATTGCTTTCAAAAGCTACATAGCCAGAAGATCCTGTTTGGGCACCCAATACTTTTCCTGCCATATCACTGGGCTGTGAGATATGAGAGGACTTTTTGCTGACCAAAACCTGCTCATTTTTCATGTAAGGAATGGTAAATTGTACCTTTTCCATTCGCTCATCCGTTGCGGAATAGCCATTCCAAATGAGGTCAATCGTGCCGTTGGTCAACTCTGTTTCTTTCATATCCCAATCAATCGGCTGCCACTTCACCTCAATCCCATATTCCTTAAAAACGGCATTGGCCAAATCAGTGTCAAACCCTGCATAAGTGCCATCTTTTTGCTCAAATCCCATGGGGACAAAGGTATTATCAAAGCCGATTGTAATCTGTTTTTTCTCCTCGTACTTGCTCCAGTTATCTAAGCTGGGATCACTGACTTTGGAACTACAAGCACCAAGCAGGAAGGTTAGGATCAGAGTCAGACAGGTCAAAAGAATATTCTTTAGTTTCATTCGGACCTCCCTTATTTTGGTATGACTTTGAGAATAGAATCCGCAATATTTTCCGCAAACTGCAAATCATGTGTGACCACAATCTGTGTCATTCCCATTTCACGATTTTGAAGGATGAGTTTTCTACTTCCAAGCGTAAGGCAGGATCCAAGGCAGAAGTCGGCTCATCATATCCGATAATCTCTGGGTTGATCATCATAGTACGAGCCAAAGCGACCCTCTGTTTTTGCCCGCCTGACAGCGAATAAGGGTAGGCCTTGGCATGCTCAGACAAGCCTAAGCGAGCCAATAAGCCCTGCGCCTTCTCTTCAGCTTCTTCTTTGGAAACATTCATTGTATGTATAGGTGATAGAGTCAAATTTTCCAAGACAGACAAATGAGGAAAGAGCTGAAAATCTTGAAAGACAAAGCCTAGAAGATTACGCTTTTCAAGCTCTGCGACATCCAAAATCTCTCCATTATAAATTACTTGTCCCGAATCAATTGTCTCCAAGCCTGCCAGCATACGCAGAAGGGTCGTCTTCCCTCCACCAGAAGGTCCAACAATGGCCAATACTTGCTTTTCAGGCACAATCAAATTAAAATCCTTTAGAATCTGCTTATCACCAAATTTTTTACTAATATTTCGTAATTCTAACATAATAGCACCTACTTATAATAACTAAATTTCTTTTCGACCTGTTTTGCAACCAGCGTAGCCAGACCGATTAAGAGTAAATAAATCAAGCCTGCAACAAACATCGGTGCTAGACTTGCATCTCGGTTGGCCGCTGTACGACTGGCCAAAATCAAGTCTGAAATGCCTAAAGCATACACCAAAGAGGTATCTTTCACCAAAGTCATGACTTCATTAAATACGCTTGGTAGCACAATTTTTACGACTTGCGGCAAAATAATTAGATGAATCGTCTGAACTGGAGTAAACTTCAAAACCTTCGCAGCTTCATACTGTCCAGTCGGAATGGAAGAAATGCCGCCGCGGAAGATCTCCGCAAAATAAGCGGCATAGTTTAGTGTAAAGGCAATAATCACTGCCGGAATCCGATCCAGTCGAATTCCGATACTTGGCAAAACATAGTAAATAAAGATTAACTGCAATAAAAGCGGCGTCCCACGCATAATCCAAATGTAAATATGAAGCAGCCATTGCAGGGGCTTCAAGCGAATTTGCATCGAAAAAGCCAGCATAATTCCCAAAGGAATCGAAAAAACCAAGACCAAAGCAAACACTTGCAAGGTAGTTGCCGCTCCACTTAGAAGACTGGGTAAAATTTCCAAAATATAGCTCATTCTCTTCCTCCTAAATAAATATTATACCATTATAGCAGAATATCAAGAAAATACAAGCAGATATTACAAAAAAGTTATAGCACAAAAATCGAAGTCGAATAAAATTAAAATCCGACTCTCTTTTCAAGAATCGTTAATCAATATCTTAGAAAGATGATTGTAAATCACAAAGTTGAGATACAAGCTTTGATGGAGCAAATTCCAAATCGGAATCTCTAATATCTTCACTAGTGAGTTCAGCTAAGGCTTTCACTCTTGGCTTCGTGCATTCACTAGGATTCTGATAACTCGACTTGATGATTTGTAATTGTTTAATGACATCCTTGACCCTTTTCGTTGATGGAAGGGGTCTTATTGTTTTGTACGGATATTTTCTTGATCTCATTTCATACCCTCGATTTACTTTCTAGCGCCCTGAGTTCTATCTCATGGCTGACTTGTCTCAATAGCTTCTCACACGCTATTTTAGCTTCTCTGTATGTTGTGTTCTCACTAATGAAGTAGTCAGCAAGTTCGATGATTTTATCTTCCATGATCGTCTCCAAAAATCAGTCTTGGGACCGATGTAACCTCTCTAAAAATATTATATGGTTATATTATCCTTAATAAGAAAGGAGCTGATGCAAATTGGCAAAATTTTTGAAGGGGACTGTGGTTCAGTGATTCAGTTTGGCTAGGTAACCAACACGTTTTTACTGCGAGTGAGACTGCACGGAGCCTGCCGCTGACTATAAGAGGGACTGCAGCTCTGCTTATAGCGGGACTGACAGACAACTACCGGGCGGCATTCAAAGACTAGCCAAACCACGTTGATTGCAGTGCTGGACGCATGACCAGCGAAGTTTCAACCAGTCGCTTTACACCGACTGTGAAATCTTATCAAAGTGTGCAGGTCTTGATCTAGTGTAAAGTAGGTCAAGGCTTTTTATTATTCAAGTTCCCCCCCTCACCCTCTTTCAAATGTGGTATAATCAAAATAAAATGATTGGAGAAATCTTATGGATTCTAGTAAACTATTCTGCTTGTTCTGCGGTTGCCCTGTTCCGTATCATAACAATACCTATCGAGAAAAGAGACACTATTTCTTAGATGCTTTCCCCCACCAGAATACTCCAGAATCAAGAAAAGATGAAGTGTTAATTCAAAGCCTAAACTGTCCAAACTGTCATAAAGTTTCGATTGATATCGTGGGCGTTGGTAGTCAATTTCCAAATCGCATTATGCACTTCAATCCAATTTCACTTGCTAAAATCTACCCAGACTACATTCCTCAGGCTATCAGGAGTGATTATCAAGAAGCTCACGCTATCTTAAATCTCAGCCCTAAAGCTTCTGCTACCCTCTCTAGACGTTGTCTACAAGGAATGATTAGAGATTTTTGGGGAATTTCTAAAACAAGGTTAGTAGATGAGATAGATGCTTTAAAAGAGTCTGTTGACCCAAGCACTAAAAATGTACTCGATGCTCTACGAAAACTTGGAAACATTGGCGCCCATCCAGAAAAAGATATAAATCTTATAGTGGATATCGAACCGAATGAGGCTCACAAGTTGCTGAAGTTTATAGAATTACTTATGCAAAAATGGTATATTGAGCGTCATGATAACGAGCAATTACTACAAGATATTTTATATTTGGACAAAGATAAACAAGATCAACGCAAACCTAAAAATTCTTGATAATGTGGAGAACAAGGATCCAATTCAAATATTAAAATTACTTGAAATTACTAGCCAGAAGTTAGAATACAAGTCCTATTTTATCCTTTATATAATTTCTGTGACTGGAGTTCGATTTTGGGAGTGCCTTGGCTTTACTTGGGACGATATAGACAAGCAAGTAAAGACCATATCTATCAATAAGACATGGGATTATCATACTAATACTGGCTTCAAACCCACTAAAACCAAAAGCAGCATCCGAAAAAATTCCACTTGATCAGCACACCCTACTTTTGCTAGAAAAATATAAGAAGAAAAAAATCATAACCGAATAAGAAATATTTTCGAAACTTTTGGAGCGGATTTGGGGCAAATATAACAAAAACCCTTGTTAATCAAGGGTTTTAAGTGTTGTTTAATGTCCCCTGCCGGAATCGAACCAGCAACTACTCCTTAGGAGGGAGTTGTTATATCCATTGAACTAAGGGGACTAGAGAAAAACTCTGCCAAGTGACAGAGTCATTTCTGATATTAACGACGGATTTCTTTGATACGCGCTGCCTTACCTTGCAATGCACGAAGGTAGTACAATTTAGCACGACGGACTTTACCGTAACGAACGACTTCAATCTTGTCAACACGTGGAGTGTGGATTGGGAAAGTACGTTCAACACCGATACCATTAGAGATCTTACGAACGGTGTAAGTTTCTGAGATACCAGCACCTTTACGAGCGATAACCACACCTTCAAAGATCTGGATACGTTCGCGAGTTCCTTCGACAACTTTTGCGTGAACGCGGACAGTGTCACCAGGACGGAATGCAGGGATGTCAGTACGAAGTTGACCTTCAGTCAAGCTTTGGATTAATGGATTCATTTTTTCTACTCCTATCTTACTAATCTTAAGGTTCATGACCGCAGCGGATTAGCCGTTTTTTGTGCTTCCATTAGGCACAAACTATATTATATCAAAATTTCTAAAAATGTAAAGATGTTTAAATGAAAATTCCCAAAAGAATCGCTAAAAAACCGAGGATATAGGTCAAAGCCAAATAGAGAAGGAATTTCTTTCGCTCCGAAAAGAGCTCTGCCAGCTCAGCATTCAAGGTCGAAAAGGTCGTCAAACCGCCACAGAAGCCTGTTGCCAAAATCACATAAAGCTGCTTGTCTTCTATATGATTATAAAAGTAACCGATTAGAAAAGCACCTAGCAAGTTTGCCAATAAAGTCCCAATCGGCAGAGATGCTCTGCTATTAACCTTGGAGAAAACATAACGAACGAGAGCACCAGCGCCGCAACAGATTAACATCGCCCAGATCATGACTTCACCTGCTTTCCAACCCATAGGGCGATTGCAAGGCCGCCACCTACACTTAAAACTAGATAAATAAAAAGCTCCATATAGCGCCCTGAATCAGCTAGTTTGATACTGTCTAGCAGAAGACCAGAAAAAGTCGTCAAACCTCCGCAAAAACCGGTCGAAAGCGCTAAAAGCAGACGCTGGGACTTAACTTTACTGCTAAGATAGTCCTTGATAATATAGACCAGCAAAAAAGTTCCCAAATAATTGACCAGTAAGGTACCCAGCGGAAATGAATCAGCAACAACTAATAAAAGAGCTATCTGATAACGTAGCCAACCGCCTGCCATCGCAGATAAAGCCACAGCTATCGAGTTCCGTACTTCTTTCATGAGATATTTTTATTCTGAAATTCACGCGAACGTTTTAAAATGTCAGAAAAGGTCGCAACAACAGTTTCCTTGTAGTCCTTATTTTCAACCTTATCCGCCACTCTGGCAAAAATCACATCTTCTCTCTTGCTATCCAAGACTGCTGTGCCCGTTAATTTTTTTAAAGCCACGACTTGGCCAACCAGATTCATGCGTTGCTCCAACAGGGCAACGATTGCATCATCAACTTGATCAATTTCCTGTCTGATTTCTTCTAACAACATCTACTTCCTCCTTGTATTCTATCTATCATAACAAAAAATAGTAAAATTTTCTAGTTCAATTCTAAATAAAAAGGTCCACTGGACCTTGATTAAAGGGAACTCGCTTAACCGAGTGCTTAGCCACAACCTAAAAATACCCGTTAGGCTTGTCTCAGGGTAAACCGACTACCGTCGGTTCTCATCCGCAGATTAAAAAAGTCCACCGAACCTTGGATTAAGGAGAACTCGCAAAAGCGAGTTTTTATCCGCAACCTAAAACAGTCCTCCGGACCTCAGATTAAAAGGAACTCGCAGAAGCGAGCCCCTATCTACAGATTAATAAGGTTCCCCGAACCTATTAATGAGAACTCGCAAAAGCGAGTTTTTATCCGCAGATTAAAAAGGTTCCCCGAACCTTTTTAACCAACTGAGCCTTCCATACTCATGTTGATGAGTTGGTTGAGTTCGACGGCGTATTCCATTGGTAGTTCTTTGGTAATGGGTTCCATAAATCCATTGATAATCATAGCTGTGGCTTCTTCTTCGCTGATACCTCGGCTCATGAGATAGTAGAGCTGGTCCTCAGATACTTTGGAAACCTTGGCTTCATGCTCTAACGCGACATTGGAATTATGGATTTCATTAAAAGGAATGGTGTCCGAACTGGACTCACCATCCATCAGAATGGTATCGCACTCGATATGAGATTTGGAGCCAGCGCTATTCTTCCCAAAGCGAACCTGACCACGATAGTCTGTCTTTCCACCATCCTTGGCAACTGATTTAGAAATCAGAGTACTGGAAGTCTTGGGCGCATTATGAAAAACCTTGCAGCCTGCATCCAAGTGCTGACCATAGTTGGCAAAAGACATGGATAAAACAGAAGTCCTTGCGTTGCGGCCGTTGAGAATACTGCAGGGATATTTCATATTGACCTTGCTGCCTAAGTTCCCATCAATCCACTCTAAGGTGCCGCCTTCATCAACAATCCCCCGCTCCGTTACGAGGTTATAGACATTGTCCGACCAATTTTGAATGGTCGTATATCGGAAAAAGGCATCCTTTTTGACAATGATTTCGACATTTGCCGCATGAAGACTATTGCTTGTGTAAGTCGGTGCTGTACAGCCCTCGATGTACTGGATAGAACCGCCCTCCTCGATAATCATCAAGGAGCGCTCAAACTGGCCGGCATTTTCGCCATTGATTCGAAAATAGGTCTGAACAGGAACTTGGCACTGGACGTTCTTGGGCACATAGATAAAGGTTCCGCCAGACCAAACTGCGCTATTAAGCGCAGAAAATTTATGCTCAGCGTTTGAAATCACAGTACCAAAATACTGCTTGACCAAGTCGGGATATTCCTGGACAGCCGTATCCGTATCGGTGAAGATAATCCCCAGCTTGGCAAACTCTTCCTTCATATTGTGGTAAACCACTTCAGATTCATACTGTGCAACCGCTCCAGATAGAAAGTGCTTCTCGGCTTCTGGAATTCCCAAGCGGTCAAAGGTCTTCTTAATCTCTTCTGGGACTTCATCCCAACTACGAGCCCGATCTCCGCTTAGTTTCTGATAGTAGATAATATCATCAAAGCGAATACCTGATAAATCTGGTCCAAAGTTAGGCATGGGTAGCTTATGAAAAAGTTCCAGAGAGCGGAGGCGATAATCCAACATCCACTGGGGCTCATTCTTGATTTCTGAGATTTCTCGAACAACTTCTTCTGTCAGGCCTTTACCAGTTGAAAAGAGTGGCTTGACATTATCATGAAAACCAAAGGCATAGTCGCGTTCTTTCATAGGAACTCCTCCTTTATCTAAGGGATAACGCTTACTTATATTATACTCCTAATCATGAGAATTGTCAGAAAATAATACTTTAAGAAAAGAAAAACGGCCACAGCCGCTTTCCATATTGTCATTTTAAACTTTACTTACCAACTCTTCCGCAAATGCTTCCAAGCGCTCTATATCATCTTCTTCTGCAGAAAGATCTACTTTGACACATTCTGAACCTTTCACTGCTCCTGTAGCCGCAAAAACAGCATCAAAGTCATCAACAGCCTTGCAGAATTCATCATAAAAAGTATCGCCTGAACCAACCACTCCGTAGACCTTACCAGTCAAGTCCAATCCAGACAAGTCTTCGTAAAAGTCCATCATCTCATCCGGTAGCTCACCGTCACCGTAGGTATAGGTCGCTACAATCGTAATATCCGCTTCCAAGAAATCTTCTGCATCGACAGTGGTACACTCGTCCACTTCAACTTCTACATCTAGTTCTCTTAGCTTATCCGCCACAATATCGGCAATTTCCTCGGTGTTTCCAGTCATACTGGCAAATACAATTTTCGCTAAGGTCATAGTTCCCTCCAAATTATAATCTTCATTCATTATAACACATCTTTTTTATTTTAAAAATAAAAATTCTTGTGCTACAATAACTAGAGAAAGTTTAAGAGGTTTACAATGAGTATCTATAGTAAAATTCTGAAAAAAATTAAGGAATACGATAAAATTATCATCCACCGCCACATGCGCCCTGACCCAGATGCAATTGGCAGTCAAGTCGGCTTACAAAAACTTCTCCAGCTCAACTTTCCTGAAAAATCCATCAAAGTCACAGGTTACAACGAGCCTAGTCTTACTTGGCTAGCAAAGATGGATGAGGTAACAGATGCTGACTATGAGCAGGCCTTGGTAATCGTGTGCGATACAGCCAACACTCCCCGCATTGATGATCAGCGCTACAGCATGGGCGACTTTTTGATTAAAATCGACCATCATCCCAATGATGATGCCTACGGAGATTTGCTGCTGGTTGATACAGATGCTAGTAGCACTAGCGAAATTATCGCTCTTTTTGCCTTCGAAAATCACTTAGAAGTAAATGACTATATCGCCAAACTTCTCTATGCTGGCATTGTTGGAGATACAGGGCGCTTCCTCTATCCAGCGACTACTGCACGCACATTTGAGGTAGCTGGCAAACTTCGCCAATACGCCTTTAATTTTTCAGAGCTTTCTCGAAAAATGGACTCCATCACGCATCAAGTTGCCAAACTGCAAGGTTATGTTTACGATAATCTAGAAATTGATGAGAATGGTGCTGCACGCGTCATCCTATCTCAGCAATTATTGAAAGAAAATCAGCTGACAGATGCTGATACTTCAGCCATTGTAGCTGCACCCGGACGGATCGAAGATGTCCAGATGTGGGCCATCTTTGTCGAACAGCCTGACGGCCATTATCGTGTGCGGATGCGCAGTAAATTTACTCCAATCAATGAAATTGCCAAGCAACACAACGGCGGCGGCCATCCACTTGCCAGCGGTG
Source organism: uncultured Streptococcus sp. (assembly GCA_963547765.1). Lineage (GTDB taxonomy): Bacteria > Bacillota > Bacilli > Lactobacillales > Streptococcaceae > Streptococcus. The sequence continues at coordinate 54,282 of CAUUSJ010000002.1, forward strand.
CCAATGCTTATTCCAAAGATGAAGTGGACTTAATTTATCAAAAATTAAAAGAAAGAGCAAAAAAGTAAGAAAATCATCCAAAAGACTTGTCAAATCAATTAGAATTTGATAAACTATCAAAGTAACTAATCTATGGCTCGCAAAGAGTCCATGGCAGAAAGGATTTTTTTAAAATGAGAAAAGACATTCACCCAGAATACCGTCAAGTTGTATTTATGGACACTACTACTGGCTACAAGTTCCTTAGCGGTTCGACTAAACGTTCAAACGAAACTGTTGAATTCGAAGGTGAAACTTACCCATTGATTCGTGTCGAAATTTCATCAGACTCACACCCATTCTACACTGGACGTCAAAAGTTCACTCAAGCAGATGGACGTGTGGATCGTTTCAACAAAAAATACGGTCTCAAATAAGAACCGTCTTGACATTAAAAAGAATGTTGATACAAAGCCATTTCCGAGAAATCGGATTTGGCTTTTTTGTTTTTTCCAATAGAAAATCCTTTGAAATGTGGAATGAGGCAGCATGACTACTATCACTCATTCCTTCATCTCAAAGGATTGGATCCAATTATTGATTCTCTTTCAGTTTTTCTCGCTCAAGGCGAAGTTTACGATTCGGATTTAGCCGGTTGAAGAGTTCTTCCAGCTTTTTTGCATTCCAAACATCTGCTGCTGAGACAAAGTTGCCATTTTCGTCTCGGAAAGATATTGGTTTATCACCCATTACATATCTCCTTAGTCAACAAATTCAAACTCAAACTTACCAATGCGCACCAAATCTCCGTCCTTGGCACCACGCACACGAAGTGCTTCGTCAACGCCCATACCGCGCAACTGACGAGAGAATTTCATAATGGACTCATCACGGTCAAAGTTGGTCATTGTAAAGAGTTTTTCTAGTTTATCACCTGAAAGCACCCATGTAGCATCATCATCACGGGAGATTTCGAAGGCTGGCGCTTCTTCGTCAAAGCCATAATAAGCCTCGTCTTCCATATCAGATTCTTCATAAAGCAGAAACTCAGGTGTCTTATCCAGCAGCTCAGCTGTCGCATCTAAGAGCGTGGCAAGCCCCTGCTTGGTCAGACTAGAAATAGGGAAAATCTGTGGCAACTCTTCAAATTCATCATAGTTGGCAGCCAATTTTTTCTTAAATTCTTTCAAGTTTTCTGCGCTATCAGGCATATCCATCTTATTGGCTACAATGATTTGTGGCCGTTCCATTAAGCGTAAATTATAGGATTCCAACTCTTTGTTGATCGCAAGGTAATCTTCATAAGGATCGCGTCCCTCACTAGCAGACATATCAATAACGTGCAAAATGACCCGTGTCCGCTCGATATGACGAAGAAACTGGGTGCCTAGGCCTACTCCCTGACTGGCTCCTTCGATCAATCCTGGCAGATCGGCTACCGCAAAAGATTCTCCAGACTGAGTCCGAACCATGCCCAGATTAGGAACAATCGTAGTAAAGTGATAAGCTCCGATTTTCGGCTTGGCTGATGTAATCACACTCAGAAGGGTTGACTTGCCAACCGAAGGAAAACCAACCAAACCAACATCGGCCAGTACTTTTAGTTCCAGCAGTAATTCTCTTTCCTGACCAGGCTCCCCATTTTCAGAAATTTCCGGAGCAGGATTTTTAGGTGTAGCAAAGCGAATATTGCCACGACCGCCACGACCGCCATGCGCTACGACGAAACGTTGACCGTGTTCAATCAAATCCGTAATGACCTTGCCAGTTTCAGCATCACGCACGGTCGTCCCCTGCGGTACACGGACAATCAAATCCTCCGCTCCTCGACCATGCATTCCCTTGGTCATTCCTTTTTCGCCTGATTGAGCCTTGAAATGACGATTGTAACGGAAATCCATCAAGGTGCGCAGACCTTCATCCACGACAAAAATCACATCACCACCACGACCGCCATCGCCGCCCCAAGGTCCGCCATTAGGTACATATTTCTCTCGACGAAAGGCTACCATGCCATCGCCGCCTTTGCCAGCCTTGACCTGAATCTTGGCTGTATCTAAAAACATACTCATATAAATTCTCGCTTCTTTTTTACTCTAAAAAAACGCCTTGCAGCGTTTAGGATTAGAAGATTACGCCGATAGCTTGTGCAAAAATTGCACCAATCGTTACAAGTAACATGATTACCACGACCAGCATTGTCAATTTTTCAAATCCAGTTTTTTTACGTTGTCCGTTATCTCCAAAAGCCACTTTATTACCTCAATTCCTAGATTACTCCCTATATTTTAACACGATTAGTATACTTTTTCAAATATTTACGAGATGAAAAAGAAAAAGAGAAGTTTTACTCCATTAGCCAAAGAATCCTAAAGGATATTTATGGAAATAATTTAAAAAGATTGAAGAACTCACTCCAAATAGGAGACTTCTCCAATCTTTTGACTTTTATTCGATACCAATTTCAGCACGGACAACATCCGCAATCGTGTCCACATAGTAGTCCACTTCTTCGTGAGTTGGCGCTTCAGCCATGACACGCAAAAGCGGTTCTGTCCCACTTGGGCGGACAAGGATACGGCCATTTCCTGCCATTTCAGTTTCCATTTTTTCAATAATGTCTCTGATGGCCGGCACTTCCATTGACTTATCTTTCATGGCATTTTCGACACGAATATTGACCAATTTTTGTGGGTAAATAATCACTTCTGCCGCAAGTTCAGACAAGCTCTTGCCAGTTTCTTTCATCACTTTGGTTAATTGCACCGCTGACAATTGACCATCACCAGTGGTATTATAATCCATGATAATGACATGTCCAGATTGCTCACCGCCTAGGTTATAACCGTTCTTACGCATTTCTTCTACCACATAGCGGTCACCAACGGCAGTCACTACTTTATTGATGCCTTCGCGCTCCAAGGCTTTGTGGAAACCAAGGTTGGACATAACGGTGGTCACAATTGTATTTTGAGCCAATTGACCTTTTTCAGACAGATACTTGCCGATGATGTACATAATCTTGTCACCATCTACAATATCGCCATTTTCATCAACGGCAATCAAGCGGTCACTATCGCCATCAAAAGCGAGTCCAATCGCCGCCCCTGATTCACGGACTGTTTCCTGTAAGCCTTCTGGATGAGTTGAGCCTACATTTAAGTTAATGTTGAGACCATCTGGATTTTCTCCGATAACAGTCAGCTGGGCACCCAAATCAGCAAAAATTTGACGGGCACTAGTTGAGGCAGCGCCATTTGCTGTATCAAGGGCAACGTGCATTCCTTCAAGATCTAAACCAGTTGAAACGATATATTGTTGGTACTTACGCAAGCCTTCTGGATAGTCCACGACTTTCCCTAGGCCCTCAGCACTTGGACGTGGAAGGGTATCTTCTGCTGCGTCCAGCAATGCTTCGATTTCGAGTTCGCGCTCATCATCCAGTTTATAACCATCGCCACCAAAGAATTTGATGCCATTATCGAGAGCAGGATTGTGACTAGCTGAAATCATGACACCTGCACTAGCTTTTTCGGATTTGACCAAGTATGCAACACCTGGAGTAGCAATCACACCAAGTTTGTAGACGTGGATCCCCACAGAAAGCAGACCTGCAATCAAGGCACTCTCCAGCATTTCTCCCGAAATACGTGTATCACGGCCAACAAACACTCGAGGAACTTCACTTTCGTGTTGGCTCAGAACATATCCACCAAAACGGCCCAGTTTAAAGGCCAATTCCGGCGTTAATTCCACATTAGCTTCTCCACGAACACCATCGGTTCCAAAATATTTACCCATTTTTAAAATTTTCCTTTCAAATCTTGCATTTATTTACTAGATGAATTCGAACTTGAGCTCGATTTTGAGCTTGACGAATTCGAATGTGTGGTTTTGGTCGTAACTTTCATCGTTGTTTCAAACGGTGTCACAACACTTGGCAAAACATTCCCATTGGCATCCATAGCCTGCAAGGAAGCTGCCCCACTATAATTTCCTGAAATAGTGACATTGCTTGGTAAAACTGCTGCGACATGATTAACTTTTTCCAAAGTTTCTTCATCGCTTGTCACTGTCACTTCTTCGTGCTCCAAGCTCACATTTGTGATAAAGATATCTTCTGCAACCTGACTGCCTGTGATGAGATACTTCACTGGCACTTTCTTGCTTGCTTTTTTACCTATCTTGACTGAAATTTTTTGCGGATTAACCGTAGCAGACAGACCACTAGGTAGATTTTCGACTTTCAGCTGCACTTCGACTGTTCCTTCTGATGCATTGGATAAATCCGCTACCACATGGAACTTCCGTGTACTCTCCTGCATTTCGCTACTTAAAGCCACCCTATTAGAACCCGTCAAAACAACACTAGCCTCGGAAGTAAAGCCGCTAATGAAGTACCGTTCACTATCATACTTGATATCAATCGGGACATTAGAAATCGTATTGCTGTAAGTTTCCGAGGTCACTTGGCGAATGCTGATACTATTTTGAAAACTACTAGACGTCGCATAAATAAACAAAACCAAAGCAAAAAATAAGGAGGAGATAATATAGAGAATTTTTTTACTTTGTTTCATTCTTCCATCCTCCTAGAATACGATTCTTTAGGCTCATTTTCTCATGCTTGTCTGATAAGAGAACTTCCCGCAGCTGTGATTCGAACTCGCTCAAACTCAAGTCATGCTTGAAGACTCCATTATGTGTCGTAGAAATACCGCCTGTCTCCTCAGACACGACAAAAGTAAAGGCATCTGAAACTTCCGAAAGACCAATCGCAGCCCGGTGCCGAGTCCCAAATTCCTTGGAAATACCTGTACTTTCTGTAAGCGGCAAATAGGCACAAGAGGCAGCGATCTTATTATCTTTGATAATAACTGCCCCATCATGCAGAGGTGTATTAGGAATGAAAATATTGATCAACAGTTCCCCAGAGATATCCGCATCCAGTGGGATTCCCGTTGCAATGTATTCCTGCAACGTTCGAGTGCCCTGAATAGCCACCAAGGCACCGATCTTACGCGGACTCATGTAAGCTACTGCCTTAACAAAGGCTTGAATCAATTTCTCCTCACTGCTGACTGGCGTGGCTGAAAAAATCTCAGTTGCTCTACCCAACTTTTCAAGACCAGTCCGAATCTCAGGCGAGAAAATCACCACCGCCGCAATGACCCCGTAGGTAATAACCTGATTGATCAACCATGAAATGGTCGTCAAACCAATGATATTCGCTAAAAACTGTGCCAAGATGAAGAAGAGCACTCCTCGAACCAGAATCATAATTTTGGTCCCGGCAATTGCTTTAGTAAAATGATATAAAATCCATGTAACTAGAGCAATATCAATAATGTTGATTAAAATATTCCAAGGATTACTGAATACATTAGACCAGTATTGGAGATTGGTTAATTGTTGAAAGTTCATTGCATAGTGGCCCTCCCAGTCAAAAACAAACAGTTCTCAACCATTATATCACTTTTAAGGATATTTTTCTGTAACCTTCTTTACTTTTTTATGATAAAATATTTCTTATGAAGATAAATACAGCCTTGGGCCTCTTGGCGGGCAAGTCCTCCCACTTTGTTCTCAACAAAATGGGGCGTGGATCGACTCTGCCAGGGAAAGTTGCCCTGACATTTGATAAAAATATTTTGCAAAACCTAGCAAAAAACTATGAGGTCGTGGTTATTACCGGAACCAATGGTAAAACACTGACTACAGCTCTGACAGTAGGCATTCTCAAGGAAGCCTTTGGAGAAGTGGTGACCAATCCCAGCGGTGCCAATATGATTACCGGAATCACGACAACCTTCCTGACTGCTAAAAAAGGCAAATCTGGCAAAAATATCGCTGTGCTGGAAATAGATGAAGCCAGCCTATCTCGGATTTGTGATTATATCAAGCCTAGCCTCTTCGTCTTTACCAATATTTTCCGTGACCAGATGGACCGCTATGGTGAGATCTACACAACTTACCAGATGATTTTAGATGCTGCAGCTAAAGTACCTGAAGCAACTGTGCTGATGAATGGTGACAGCCCTCTCTTTAACTCGGTCAGCCTGAAAAATCCTGTCCGCTACTATGGATTTGATACGGAGAAAAGCCAACCTAAGCTAGCACACTACAATACCGAGGGTATCCTCTGTCCTAAGTGCGAGCATATCCTCAAGTACGAGCTCAATACTTATGCAAATCTCGGAGCTTACATCTGTGAGGACTGCGGCTTCAAGCGTCCTAAGCTTGACTACAGCCTGACCGCTCTCAAAGCACTTGAGCACAATCGCTCTGCCTTTACCATTGATGGTCAAGACTATCAGATCAATATCGGTGGTCTCTACAATATCTACAATGCCTTGGCCGCTGTGTCAGTTGCTCAGTTCTTTGGAGTCGAGCCGGCTACTATCAAGGCTGGCTTTGACAAGAGCCGGGCTGTCTTTGGCCGTCAGGAAACTTTCAAAATCGGCGATAAGGAATGTACCTTGGTCTTGATCAAAAATCCGGTCGGAGCCACCCAAGCCTTGGAAATGATTGAGCTGGCACCTTTTGACTTTAGTCTATCTGTCCTGCTTAATGCCAACTATGCGGACGGTATTGATACTAGCTGGATCTGGGATGCAGATTTTGAGAAAATTCTAGAAATGAATATTCCTCAGGTCATTGCAGGCGGTGTGCGCCACTCAGAGATTGCACGTCGACTGCGCGTGACGGGCTATCCAGCAGATCAGATTACCGAAGTCAAAGATTTAGAAGCAGTCTTTAAGTTGATTGAAGAGCAAGAAACCAAACACGCCTATATCCTAGCTACTTATACCGCCATGCTGGAATTCCGCGAGTTGCTAGCAGAGCGACAAGTAATCAGAAAGGAGATGAACTAATGGTTTATAGATCCCTCGTTTCTCCTGAAAACCAGGACTATCACTATGACTTAAAAATCGCTCATCTCTACGGCGACCTTATGAATACCTATGGCGACAACGGTAATGTCCTTATGCTCAAGTATGTAGCTGAAAAGCTAGGCGCTAGAGTTGAGGTCAATATTGTCTCCCTAGAAGATGACTTTGACAAGGATAGCTACGACATCGTCTTCTTTGGCGGAGGTCAAGACTATGAGCAAACGATCGTGGCTCGTGATCTGCCAGCTAAAAAAGAAGCTTTGGAAAGCTTTATCAATGAAAACGGCGTTATGCTAGCTATCTGCGGCGGTTTCCAACTTCTTGGCCAATACTATATCGAGGCTTCTGGCCGTCGAATCGAAGGACTGGGCATCATGGGACACTACACTCTCAACCAAGTCAAGAATCGCTATATTGGTGACATCAAGATTCATAACGAAGAATTTAACGAGACCTACTACGGCTTTGAAAACCACCAAGGACGAACCTTCCTCTCTGACGATGAGAAACCTCTGGGCAAGGTCGTCTATGGAAATGGCAACAACCAAGAAGACGGCAATGAAGGCGTTCATTATAAAAATGTCTTCGGCTCCTACTTCCATGGCCCGATCTTGTCCCGCAACGCAAACTTAGCTTATCGTCTCGTGACCACTGCTCTGAAAAACAAGTATGGCTCTAACATTGAATTAGCAGCTTATGAAGATATCCTAGCCCAAGAAACTCAAGAAGAATATGGCGATATCAAGAGCAAGGCTGAATTTGAATAATTAGGAGATCGTTATGAAAGAAAAATTGCACTATATCCTGCTATTGATTACCATCCTATTGGTTGCTAGTATTTCTTTAGCAAATATGCAGAGCGTCAATGTTAGCTTTATCCTCTTCAGTTTTAAACTTCCCTTAATCATTTTGATTTTGGTCTCTGTCCTCCTAGGCTCTATTACAACCTTTCTCATCAGCATGTCTAAAAACTTCTCGCTGAAAAAAGAGCTTAAGAAAACCAAAGAAAGTCTTAAAACATCTCAAAAAGAAAACTAGGTTGGAATTTCCAGCCTAGTTTTTTTGCTACTTCGTTTCAATAAAACCAAATTTGTTTAAGGGAGACACGCGAAATTCTACACTGCCCTTAATTTGATCTTTTTTGATCAGACCAAACTCACGGCTATCTTTCGTGTTTTCTCGCCGATCATTTAAGATTAAAAAAGAATTTTTAGGGATGGTATCAGAAGTCGCTCCTTTTAAGTCAACAATAGAAAAATCGTGGGTATAATAGCCCGTACTGGCAGCTGAAGCCAGATATTTCTCTCGCATCTTTTCGATATATTGCTCTGATTGCACCTGATCGTTCAGATACAGCAAGTTATCCATATAGGTCACCTTGTCATTTTCCATAGCAATGACACGGCCGACATATTCTTTTCCATCGACCTCATAGAGGGCAAATTCCCCACGAGCAAGTTTGGCTGTCTTATCCGCCAAGACCAAATCATTTTCCGCTAAGAAAGAATTGGCATCTTGCTTGGTGATGCGATAAGGTGTATAGACAAACAAACGCAATCCCACTAGAATGGCAATAAATACCGTCACAATGATAATATTTCTCAGTAAATCTCTCTTTAACATCTCTCTCCCCTGTCCTTTTATTCTATTATATCATTTTTCATGGGATTAGACAAAACACTGAGATGAGAGAGGATTACGTTTAACAAAATTGTAAAATTGAAAAGGCAAAGTCTATTGAGGAGCTCTCTCAATCGAATTTGCCTTTTTTATTTTAATCTTCTTTAGCCACGCGTGATTTGTTAGCAATATCAGCAAGGATAGCTTGAACAAATTCATCAACTGAAACAGTTTGTGTTTCTTTTTGTCCATAGCGACGAACGTTGACAGTTCCGTCTTCCA
>CAUUSJ010000003.1:0-62189 GCA_963547765.1 uncultured Streptococcus sp.
CATTTGTCAGCACGTCTCTGTACACTTTTGAGAGACCAAAAGTAAAAAGTACCGTTTATCATTGTAACACAGAAGCCTATCCTCGTCAATAGGTTTTCTTAATTTTTTGCTTATTCTTGTAATCTTTAATAAGCGTTTAAAATAGAAATATTTTACTACTAACAAACCAAAAAACTCTCAGAACATGCTTCATATTGCATGATTGAGAGTTCTCATTATTTTTATCATGATTCTTCTACTAGTAATCACTGTGTCGCTTAAGTCCCTGAGGAAGTAGAAGACGAGCTGGGAGTATGCTCCGAACTTGTAGCAGGGGCTGGACTGTGATTTTCCTGTGGTTGTGATGGTGTCTCACTTGCAACTGCGGGAGCTACATAGGCTGGTGAAGGCGTTGGAACAGGCTGCTGGGCTGAATCAGGTTCAGAGGATTCCTCAGGTGTTTTCATTGCATCTTTTACGGCTTGAATTCGACCTTGGAACTTAGCTTTAGTTTCCTCATCTTTTACCTTATCAACCGCTGCTTGTGCTTGAGCTAAACTTTCATCGGTACGCTCTTCTTCTAATTTTTTAACAGCAGCTTCAGCGTCCTGAATCGTATTATCTTCTGATGATGCTTGATTCGTAGAGCCAGCGTCGCTAGAGCTTGAACGTCTACTGTAACTAACGTTTTTAGTAGAGCCAGTATTCTTCTGAGCTGGTTTTAAAAATAAAAGACCAGAAATCAAGATAGCCGCTAAGATCAATATAATTCCAGAACGAACAAAAACAGAAATTCCCTCTAATTTATCAAAAATATTTCTCATAATTCTTTCCTAAAGTTAATCAAATATATTCCCAATCTCAACATCAATCGTACTTGATTTAACATCGATATTGGTCACCTTTAACAGCGATTTGTATTCCAGATGATCGCGATTGGCTTGCGCATTGTCGGCAAAGACCGCTACTCCTGCTAACTCCGAATCAAACTCAGACAGAAGACTAATCATCCCATTAACCGTTCCGCCTCCCTTGAGAAAGTCATCAACAATCAGTACCCGACTTCCAGCCTTTAGGCTACGTTTTGAGAGGAACATTTTCTCAATCCGATCTCCGCTAGAGCCAGAGACATAGTTGACACTGACCGTAGAGCCCTCAGTGATTTTCAAATCGCGACGGACAATGACAAAGGGAACATTCAAGACATTAGCGACAGCATTGGCCAAGGGAACACCCTTGGTCGCCACTGTCATAACGGCATCAATCTTTTGATCTTTAAAAGCTTTGGCAATGATGCGGCCAATATTATTGAGGATAGATGGCGTACTGAGCAAGTCTGATAAGTAGATATAGCCGCCAGGAAGGATTCGATTACTCTCAGAGAGCTGATCGCGGAGGTCTTGAACGATAGCCTTGGCCTCCTTTTCTGAAATGGAAGGAGTGAAGACCACACCTCCTCCAGCACCAGTAATTGTCTCAATCGTACCAATTTCGATTTCTTCAAAGGCACGTTTGATAATCACGATGTCTTCTGAAATGGAAGACTTGGCAGACTCATATTTCTCTGCAAATGTGTTTAAACTTGTTAATTGGTAAGGATGGTTAATCAAGTAATTGGAAATAACCACCATGCGCTCACTTCTTCTTAATTTCATTTTTTCACCAATTCGACTCCATCAAAATCAGCCACAAACTAATCTGAGAACCTAGTTCTTCTCGCATAGAGCAGTAATTCAATTCTTTTAATTTCAAAGTTTGGAGTGATTTCGATGAATATTTATTTTATTTTTTTCATTATATCATACTATATCAAAAAAACGAACATTATACTAAATATAATGCCCATTTTTCGTATTTCACTTGTCAATTTTTGGTTTATAGAAGGAACGGTTTTCCAGCGCGAAAATTTTATTGGTCATTTCTCCTGGAGCAACGAGAGACAGAGCCGTGGTCATCATCATCATTTCCGCATCCAGATTGTCAATCATGTGTAGGATTTCTGCTTCCATAATCTTTGGACGAACGGGACTGCCGTATTCGAGGAGACCGTGATGGCTGAGGAGGACGTGGCGCAAAACAATGACATCTTCCTTGGTATCATCAATTTTCAGCTCCGCCAAGGTTTTGGTCAGTTCCTCATCAATCAACGCAATATGGCCAATCAGATTGCCTCGCACGGTGTATTCCGTATTTTCTGGACCGCTCAACTCAATGACTTTGGCCAAGTCGTGCAACATAATCCCCGCAAAAAGAAGGCTTTTATTGAGCTGAGGATAGATGTCACCAATCGCATCCGCTAGTTTGACCATGGTAGCTGTGTGAAAAGCTAATCCTGACTCAAAAGCATGGTGATTGGTTTTCGCTGCTGGGTAGGAATAGAATTCCTTATCATATTTGCTGTAAAGGGAGCGCACAACCCTTTGCCAGACTTGATTTTCAATCTTGAAAATCATTTGCGCCAAATATTCTCGCAGTTCTTTTTGATCAACAGGTGGTTTTTCTTTGAAATCAGCAGGATTATTAGGCTCACCCGCTTTTGGCAGGCGCAGGGTCAACTGATTAACCTGCGGGGTGTTATTGTAGACTTCGCGGCGGCCTTGCATGTGAACGACTTTCCCCGCTGTAAATTCTGCCACATTATGGGGCTGGGCATCCCATAATTTCCCTTCAATCACTCCAGTGTCATCTTGGAAAGTGAAGGCGAGGTAATTCTTCCCAGCTCTGGTCTGTCGGACTTCGGCTGATTTAATCAGATAAAAGCCTTCAAACATCTCATCTTTTTTCATTTGATTAATTTTCATAGTCTTCCCTTTCATCTGGAATATCGAGTAAGTGTAAATGGAGGTCTTGGTCAGACAATTCAATATGCCGCAGCGTTCTTTCAATGGCATTGGTTCGTCGAGTCAGTAGCTCATCAATGCTGCCAGAAGCGTTCTTCAGGTGCTTCTGAGCCTTGGCTAAAATACCTCCAAATTTATTGAATTCCAGCTTGACACTGCCCAGAACCTTGCTGATGTCATCTGCGCTACGCTGGATGTTTAGGGTTTTAAAGCCAACCGAGAGAGAGTTGAGTAAGGCTGACAAGGTAGATGGACCCGCCACGACAATCTGCTCATCTCGCCGCAAGCCGTCGAAAAACTCTGGATTGCGAACCACTTCGGAATAGAGACCTTCCGTTGGCAAAAACATAATCCCAAAATTAGTCGTAGCTGGTGGAGCTAGGTATTTGCTGTTGATATCCTTGGCAAAGCGCTTGACACTAGCCAACAACGACTTACGGTAAAGTTCAATTTCTTCCTTGTTGCCAGACTCGTAAGCCTCTTCCAAGCGGTAGTAATCCGCCAGAGGAAACTTGGAATCGATGGGCAGATAGACATAGTCCTGCTCCGTCTGTCCCGGCAATTTGATGGCATACTCTACGCGCTCACTAGATCCTGCCACTGTGGCAAATTCGCGCTCATACTGGCTGGGTGTCATGATGTCTTCGATAATTTGTCCCAGCTGGAGCTCGCCCATAATGCCGCGGGTTTTGGTATTGGAAAGAACCTTATTGAGGCTGCCCACATCCCGAGCCACCGTCCGCATCTCTCCTAAACCACGATTAACAGATTCCAGCTGCTTGGACACCGTCTCAAAGGAAGTCTGCAGGCGACTCTGCAGAGTCTTCTCCAATTTTTCCTCAACTGTCTGGCGCATCTGCTCCAGCCGCAGGTCATTGGACTCCTGAATCTGACGCATCCGCTCATCAGTCTTGTCTCGATTTTTGCTGAAACTATCCGCCATTTCGGTTCGCAAATCCGTCAAATGAAGGTGCAAATCTGTTCGAACTTCGGCTAGCCGATCTCCCAGAACAAGTTCCAACTCTTTTTGTCGAAGAGCCTCCTGCTGTCTTTCCTGCTCAAAGCGGTAATCCAGCTGGTCGGACAAGTGATCCTCCTGCTCTTCTAGCAAGACTTTGATTTCCTGTTCCTGCTGCTCCTGTCTCTGCCAGAAGAAATAGAGAAAGACCAGATTGATGATAAGCAGGATGATGATGATATACTCCATATCAACTCCTATCTTTACTGTAAATAACAACCGTATAACCCCTGTCAAAGGATAGAAATACAGGTCTATCTATAAATTCGTTAGAAGCATAGACTTTTTTAAAGAAAAAATTCCTTTCATTCAAAGGATATTTGGCTCCTTCAATGGTCAGAGCCACATCCTCTGTCGGCAGAAAGGCCAGATAGTCCATGCCTTCCACTGGCTTAATTTCATGACGACCAGAGGGCACGTAGCGGATGCAATTCTGGGCATCCACTAAAGTCAGCTGCTCCATATAGGGAGCGATTTTATCGTTGCTGGGTAAGAAAATGTTGGCCAGAGCATGGTCTAGACGACCGCCAAAAGCGCCGAAAATCGTCAGATAAGCATCTGGATAGCGCTCAAAGCAAGCCAGAACAGCCAATTCCAAGTCCGTATCATCCTTTTCAGGTTGAGCCTGAATGACCTCCTTGGCCTTGCCTTTGATGCGCAGCAATTCTTCATCAGAAACAGAATCAAAATCGCCAACCGCTAAGCCCAGAGGCAAGCCCTGCTTTAAGAGATAAAAGGCGCCGCGATCAACTCCGACAAAAAGATCAAAATCTCGATTGACCGCAGTCAAATCACCGCCAGCAAACAGAGCAATCCTAAGCATCTAGTACATCCCTCAAGGTCTGAACTTGATGGCTGACATCACCTTTGAAGACATAGCTACCGGCCACAAAAATATTGGCGCCAGCTTCTCGGGCCATCCGAATCGTCTTATCGTCAATCCCACCGTCAACTTCAATATCAAAGTTCAGATGATTGGCTTCTCGCAGAGCGACCAGTTCACGAATCTTACCCATGGTTTCGGGCAGAAAAGCCTGGCCACCAAAGCCTGGGTTGACTGTCATCACTAAGACCTGATCCACTAGATTCAAGACATTTTTAATCGCTTCGACTGGAGTTCCAGGATTGATAACAACGCTAGGCTTAACACCCGCCGCACGAATCTTCTGCAAAGCTCCATGAATATGCGGAGTCGCTTCGACATGGATACTGATAATATCCGCACCCGCCCGAGCAAATTCCTCAATATGGTGCTCAGGATTGGATACCATGAGATGGCAATCAAAAACCATCTTACTGTGGGGACGCATACTGGCCACAACCCCAGCCCCAAAGCTGATATTGGGTACAAAATGACCATCCATGACATCCAAATGGGCATACTCCGCTCCGCTAGCTTCTAGCTTTTTCAACTCCGTCTCAAAATTAGCATAATCCGCACTCAGAACAGAGGGAGCAATTTTAAATGTTTTCATGATAGTTCCTTTCTTTATTTAGGAAGTTTTTTAGCCGTCTTTTTATAAGTTTCACGACGATTTTCGATTTCACTGAGAAATTGCAGGTAATTTTCGAAACGAAAAGCAGCAATTTGCTCGGCTTCTACGGCTGGTTTGACAACACAAGCCGGCTCGTGCGTATGGGTACAAGTTCGGAATTTGCAATCCCGACTGATTTCGGCAATTTCTGGAAAGGCGGCGTTCAGGTCTTCTGCCTTGTCTACTTCATAGTCTAAGGAAGAAAAGCCTGGAGTGTCCGCAATTTTTCCGCCATTTAGGTTATAAAAGCTAACCGCCCGTGTCGTATGGCGACCCCGCCCCAGACTTTCAGAAATTTCTCCTGTTTCTAATTGCAAGTTTGGTGCAATTTTATTGAGCAGAGTGGACTTTCCAACACCGGTCTGGCCCATGAAAACAGTGACTTTCCCTGTCAGAAGTGGCAGCAACTCCTCAGTGGTTTTAACGACCTCATAGCCGATGGCCTGATAGGCCTGTACATAGACATCCAAGCTCTGCTCATCTTCAAGCAGGTCTAACTTGCTGATGTAGATAATAGGATGGATCCGCTTATGCTCTAAAAGCACCAAAAAACGATCCAAGAGATTGGCATTGAAGTCCGGCTCCTTGGCACTCATAATGACAACTGCCTGATCAATGTTGACAATAGGTGGCCGCACCAAACTATTTTTACGCTCGGCTATTTTTAAAATGTAGCCTTCAGAATCCTTGTCCGCTGAAAATTCGACATGATCGCCAACATAAGGCCTTTGCCCTTTTTTGCGGAAATTCCCGCGCGCCCTCGTCTGATACACCTGCCCATCTGACTCTACATAATAAAAGCCAGCCAAGGCTTTGATAATGATTCCTTGCAAGACTGCTCCTTTAAAGTTAATACAATTATTATATCAAAAAAACATATATTTGGCTTTTACTATTGGCATTTTCAAAAAATATGTTATAATAAAAAGCAAGCGGAGGTGGTGGAACGGCAGACACGCATGCTTCAGGCGCATGTGCCCGTACGGGTGTGAGGGTTCAAATCCCTTCCTCCGCATTGAACATGAACTCTTGTCCAAATTGACAAGAGTTTTTCTTTTGAAAAAGTATGAAATCATCTTGAAATTTCTTTCAGAAAAACCAGCCCTTTTCAAAAAGAGCTGGTTTTCAAGTCTTATAATCCTTGTTCCTTCAAGGCATCCGCCAGACGGGCAAAATCTGCCAAAGTCAAGGCTTCTCCCCTGACACTTGGAGATAAGTCAGCTCGTTCTAAAGCCGCTGTCAATTTACCTTTAGTCTCCTCTGACTTTCCAAAACAACTGGTCAGGTTATTCCAGAGCGTCTTGCGACGGTGAACAAAGCTGGCCTTGGAAACCTTGAAAAAGGATTTCTCGTCCTGAACCGTAACTGCTGGCTGGTCTCTGCGTACCATCTTGAGAATGGCCGAATCCACATTTGGAGCTGGCACAAAGACTGTCCGTGGCACGATAAAGGCAACCTTGGCCGTCATGTAATACTGCACCGCGATTGACAAACTGCCATAGGCCTTGGTATTAGGCTGAGCCGAAATCCGATCCGCCACTTCCCTCTGCATCATAACGACAAACTCACTAAAAGGAATTCCGCTCTCAATCAAGTGCATGAGAATCGGCGTCGTGATGTAGTAGGGCAGATTTGCTACTACCTTGATAGGCAGGCCTGGATTCTTAAACTCTGCTATGTACTGAGCCAGATCAACCTTGAGAATATCCTGATTGACCACAGTCACATTGTCAAAATCACGCAGAGTATCCGCCAAAATCGGCACCAGACGATCATCAATCTCAAAGGCCATGACCTCGGCGGCACTTTCCGCCAAAAATTCCGTCAAGGCACCAATACCAGGACCAATTTCGATGACATTGACTTGCTTATCAATCTCAGCTGTATCCACAATCTTCTGGAGGATGTTGGTATCCGTCAGGAAATTCTGACCGAACGATTTTTTAAAGGTGAAACCGTGACGCTCCAGAATGGCACGGGTCACACTATAATCTGCTATTCTCATTTTATTACGAATACAGTCAAGCTGCATTCTTCCTTTCTCTCATCTGCTTCTATTCTAGCATATTTCAGAAAGCTTGGAAATGCTCTAGCTCCAGTTTGCCTATTGAATCCTTATATTTGGCTTATGGATCCCTTTATCTAAATTTTATCATAGATTTTTTAAACACAATATCCTTATCTAAAAGTTTCAACAAAGGAGTCACATATTCGGGATTTGCGAACTTAGGACCAAAAATAACTTCAGAGATTTGAATAGTTCCTTTTCGTTCGAGATAAAGTTTACCGAATTCAGGAGAATAATCAATTTTTATTTTGTTATTATCTGGTATTAGGTTAGCATATTGCAGAATGCGTAATTCTTCTTCATACTTGTAATCGACCGATTTGAACAAGTAGCGGATTTCTTCTATACAGTCACCAATGGCTTTTTTATAGAATGGATCCCCGGAATTTCTATAGTCCCTTAATTCTGATTTTAAATCCTCTAACAGTCCTTTTAATCGCGTTACTTCTTCATTGGTGAATAGTTCACTTTCTTCAATGTTGAATTGGTCATTGGAGTAATGAACATAAGCTACGCGATATAGATAATCCATATTAGTATTCAGTGTAGAATGTTTGTCTTCAGAATTTTGTACATTTTCATTGCCTCTAGTTGACTTCTCTTTGTCGGATTCGTTTAGAGGGTTATCGTTTTGAATTTCAACACTTGAATTCATTTTATGACCGATTTGTTTATCTGAGTTTTTTTGATACCAAGGAAGGTCACTAAGTGAATGATAACGAGCAAAATCATTCTCATTCAGTACAATACAGACCCCTTCTGCATTATTCCCATATTGCGACCACATGGCTAGGTCATCTGTCTTGCTAGTGAAACTCATTAAAAACCAAGAGCTAGGCTCCAAAGGATTGCGTTTTTCTAATTTTAAAATTTCTTCTAGAATGACCCCTTCTTCAGGATCGTTCATATAGTTGGCGTTATTCAGGCGTGTCTTTCCTGAGATGGAAAATGGAACTTTATCCTCTTTTCCTAGTATGCTTTGGAGTGCTTTTCCTGAAGTATAGTGACCAAATTTTAGTTTTCTATTTTTGTTGTCAGCCTTCAATCCAAGCTCATACTTGATTTGTTGGACAAGTGTATAAATTTTAATTAACTGATTGATTTTTTTGGAGTCTTCTCCGTAATATTCTATCCAGGCCTTTAAAATATCGTATTTTGTATCGGAGATAATACCAAGTTTTAAGGTGCGAATAAGCAAATTTTTCTCTTTTTCATCCTCTCCTTCTTCAATAGATGAATCAAAACAAAGTTTATCCAGAGCTTTTACGATATTAGTAGTGGAAATCTGAACTTGATCTTGCTTAAATTGTTCTTCGTTTTCGAGTATCTCGATGAGCATATTTAAAATTTTAATACTCGGAATAGATTCTAGTGACTGATAGATATCGTTTAGGAGATTTGATTTATCTATTTGATTATTTTTTACCAAATCCATCCGAGCTGTAAGATATTGAACAGTAATTTCTTCAGATTGTACGAATCTATCGCGTAATCTTTTTAGTTTATCTATGATTTCAAGTTTTTCCTCTTCATTTTGTTGTTTGGTGATAATTTTGGCAAGAGCTTCAGCGTAGCATAAAGCGATATCTTCATTTTTTTCAAAATTAAAAGCTATTTTCTTTAGTTTAGAAGCAGTATCGCTCAATGTATCTAAGTTGTTTTGTGCAAGTGATAAATTGAATAAAACCATAGCATATCGTAAAGCAATCTCTTCAGAATGTTTGAACTGTTCAAAAATTTCTTTGATTGAATTAGCGGTATTCAACCGTTCCTCTACAGTTTCTTGCCCAGCTGACAAATTGGTCAACACCATAGCATATCGTAAAGCAAGCTCTTCAGAATGTTTGAACTGTTCAAAAATTTCTTTGACTGAATTAGCGGTACTCCATAAATCTTCTACATTTATTTGTTCAGTTGACAAATTGAACAAAATTCTAGCATAAAGTAAAGCAATCTTTTCAGAATGTTTGAACTGTTCAAAAATTTCTTTGACCGAATTAGTGGTATTCCATAAATCTTCTACACTTTCTTGTTTAATTGATAAATTGTACAAAGCCATAGCATATTGTAAAGCAATCTCTTCAGAATGTTTGAACTGTTCAAAAATTTCTTTAACTAAATTAGCGGTAGCCAATCGTTGCTCTACAGTTTCTTGCCCAGCTGATAAGTTGACCAAAGCCATAGCATATCGCAAAGCAAGCTCTTCAGGCTGATTGAACTGTTCAAAAATTTCTTTAACTAAATTAGCGGTATTCAACCGTTCCTCTACAGTTTCTTGCCCAGCTGACAAATTGGTCAACACCATAGCATATCGTAAAGCAAGCTCTTCAGAATGTTTGAACTGTTCAAAAATTTCTTTGACCGAATTAGTGGTATTCCATAAATCTTCTACACTTTCTTGTTTAATTGATAAATTGTACAAAGCCATAGCATATTGTAAAGCAATCTCTTCAGAATGTTTGAACTGTTTAAAAATTTCTTTGATTGAATTAGCGGTATTCAACCGTTCCTCTACAGTTTCTTGCCCAGCTGACAAATTGGTCAACACCATAGCATATCGTAAAGCAAGCTCTTCAGAATGTTTGAACTGTTCAAAAATTTCTTTGACTGAATTAGTGGTATTCCATAAATCTTCTACATTTTCTTGTTTAATCGACAAATTCACTAAAGCCATGGTATATCGTAAAGCAAGCTCTTCTGATTCAGGACATTGTTCATAAATAGATTTTGCCTTCTCTGCTATAGATTTACAAGATGCTTCATCTGTTTGGTTTGCTGATAAACTAACGAGTTTATCTAGCTCTTCTCTACTTTGTTCTAAATCATATTCTTTTTGGTCCATCTTTAATACCTCTTCATCACTTCTTCCACTTCCGCCAAGGTCACGCCAAACAGTTCCAACCGCTTGAGCAATTGTTTGCCATTGGAGTATCCAATTCGGAGTTCTTCACCCAGATACTCTCGGCGCTGACGGCTGTCACTTCCTAGGAGCAATCCCAGTCGCATGAGGTCGTTCTTTGTCACATCAAAATCACTGCTTGACTCAAAATGGCTGGTTACCCCAGCGAGGGCTGTCTTTAAGTCTTCAAAACTAGCGTGCTCAATACCTAGTGAGCGTCCTTTGGTCTTGGACTTGGGAGCTGCTTCGTTACGCTTGAGAAAGGCATGTTGGACAGCGGGAATTTCCGTCATGATCAGACGGCGAATCCGCTCGCCATTGAAGTCAGGATCTGTAAAAACAATGACTCCATGCAAGTTCTGCAAGCGGCGAATTCGCTCGATATCCGTATCGCTGATGGCAGAACCTCTGGTCTCATAGGTTTCAAGATCAAAATAGCGCTTGAGATTGGCTGTGTCATCACGCCCTTCCACAACGACCACTTGGGGGATTTTTATCTTCTCAGTCAAGCCCAAACACCTTCTTTGCATTGTCATAAGTCGCTTGCGCTACTTCTTCGACCGTCAACCCACGAAGTTCAGCAATTTTTTCTACAACATAGCGGGTATAGGCTGTTTTGTTTTCTCGGCCACGCTTGGGAACAGGCGCCAAGTAAGGCGCATCCGTCTCGACGAGGATTTTGTCCAAAGGCAGGTTCTGCGCAGCCTCCTGAATATCCGTCGCTTTTTTAAAAGTAACGACTCCAGAAAAAGAAATCATCATCCCTAGCTCGATAAAGCGCTCTGCCATTTCCAAAGAACCCGAATAAGAGTGCATAATGCCACCCCGAGGGCCTAGACCCTCACTCTTGATAATCTCATAGGTGTCTTCTAAAGCATCGCGTGTGTGGACGACAAAGGGCAGGTCTAACTCTTTCGACAGCCGGATTTGTCGGCGAAACACTCGCTCTTGCACTTCCTTGGGCGATGTCATCCAGTGATAATCTAGACCAATCTCGCCCAGAGCCACCACTTTTGGATGAGCAAGCTTGTCCAACAGATAGGCTTCCACCTCCTCATCATAAGTCCCTGCTTCCGTCGGATGCCAGCCAATAGTTGCGTAGAGCTGCTCATAACTGTCGGCCAACTCCAAGGCGCGCTCGATGGTCGGCCGATCAAAACCGACAACATTCATATTGCTGACGCTCATTTCTGCAGCTAGCTGGAGCTCCTCTGCCTCTCGGCCAGCAAATTCTTCCACATTTAAATGCGTGTGTGTATCAAAAATTTTCATGCTTTACTTCCTTACATTTCCTGTCTCTCATTATACCAAAAAAGTCAGATAAAGGGGCAAGAGCTTAACTTTCTCTCCATCTATTCCAGCGGGTATTTGTTATTTTTTCGGCGCCTGTCAAAAACACTCTTACTGTTTTTTGATAATTTTTTATTATTTTTCGATATTTTATTATTGATTATCGATATATTTTGTGATATAGTAAATAAAAATAGAAATTATTTGGAGGAATCCATGTCAAAGACAAGACAAAAAACAGCTGAAGATATAAGCATTGTGCTTACAAAAATCAGCCTCAGCATTTTATTTATTGCTTCCATTGTCCTGATAGCCATCGGACCTTGGGTAGTCAGCCTAGTCATCGAATTTCCTTCTCCTTTCGTTCAAGGAGAAAGTCGCTATTGGATATTGTTGCTTCTAGGCTATGTCTTAGGCTGTCTAGCTCTGACCTGTATCGTGCATCTCTATCGGCTCCTTAGCCGTATCGGGAAAAATCAGGTCTTTATCAGACAGAATGTACAGTATATGCGCTATCTGGGCTGGGAAGTTGGAATGGTCGCCCTCATTTCTTTCTTTATGGGCTTGACAGTCTATATGCCCATGCTCCTCGTAGCCGTTTCTTGCTGCATTTTAACCTTGATTATTCGGGTTATCCGCAATGCTTTTGGCAAGGCAATTGAGCTGCAAGAAGAAGTAGACTACACGATTTAGGAGGGACTATGATTCAGATAAATTTAGACCTTGTCATGGCTCAAAAACGGATTAGTGCTGGACGCTTAGCAGAATTGATTGACCTCACTCCTGCCAACTTGTCCATCTTGAAAAATAACCGAGCCAAGGCAATACGTTTTTCAACACTTAATGCCCTTTGTCGGGAATTGGACTGCCAGCCCGGCGATATTCTTGAATATATCACAGATGAAACCGAGGAGGAATAAACATGGAAACACCATCACAAGGACATATGACGGGACAACCCTACCTTCCTTTTGAAAAAGACCAAGAGCGAAAAAGCATCTTCACAGCTTTAAACATAAAGGAACTGAAGAATTTTAGAATCAGCTCTCTCATTCTCTATTTTTTGGCCTACTTTTATACAGTTGCTATTGACGGCAACAAAACCATTTACTTTTTTCCTATTACGATTGGTCTAATTAGCCTGACCGAGTGGTTAGTAAGAAAAACGCCGACAAGCTTGCCTCAAATCGAAAAGGATGCCTCTGCTGGGCTCGAGTCCAAGCTTTTCCTGATTCTCAGCCTGACTCAGGCACTGGCTCTCAGTATCTGGGGCTTTCACCCGCAATTAGAGATTTTTCAAGCTTTGACTCTCCACATCTCCTTTTCTTTTTACATCTTGTCGCGGACAGGTTGGCTCAATCAAGGTCGCTTGGGGATCATGGTTTGGTACGATAGCATTCAGGCCTTTGTCATTCTACCTTTTAAAAACTTTTTCGCTGGTCTTCAGGTCTTTGCTCGGACTGGCAAGACTTCAGATACGACTGCTGAAGACGTCGATTCTTCTAAAAAAGCAATCCAAAGTACGATGATCGCAAGCAGCCTTCTCATTGCTGGTATGCTTGTCTTCTTCGTTTGGTCACAACTTAGCCAAGTCTCTGATCGATTCGCTCTTTTCTTTAGTGATACAGCTGATGCCTTGCATCTTTTCTTTGACTTGATCTTTTCAAATCTTGATACAGACGCCATCGCTCTTCGCATCTTTTTGGCCCTACCTATCGGCCTTTATCTCTACAGCCTGATTGTTGGTGGCTTATTGAATCAAAAAAATATCAAAGTTACCTACCAAAGCTTCCAAAATAAAATTCAGCCACTGCGGATGTTCCCTGCTTTTACAGCCTATATCATCATCGGCAGCCTCTGCCTGACCTACGCTCTCTTTTTCCTCGTTGGTTTAGGAGAATTAAGCGAACTCCTTAGTGCTGGTACTAGCCTCCAAACTATTTCTCCACAAAACGCCTCAACCGTTGCTGTTGCTGGCTTCTGGCAACTCGTTCGTGTATCACTTCTAAATTTCGCTGTGCTAGCCGCCTTTTATTTGCTGGCTCAAAAACCTCTCTGGGACCAGAAAGGTACTCGTCTAGCCAGCACTGTCCTCTTTATTTTTGCCTTTTTACTGGCCTTGCTTGCCGGCTGGAAACTCTTTGGTATCTACATCTATCTTTACGGTCCAACACCATTGCGCCTGATTTCAGCTTGGTTTATCCTTGTTCTGCTGGTCTGGTGTATTCTGACCCTGATTCGTTTCTACAAGCCCATCCAAGCGATCCGAATCGGTATCTTCTACGCCCTTATTAGTTTCACGCTACTTTGCTATCTCTATCCCCTGCTCTTAGTTGCTTGATAGAAAGCGTACTTACATTCCAAATAATCATCAAAAAGAGGCTGGGACAAAAGTCCTAGCCTCTCAATTGTCTTTGGATTGTCGAGCAAGACGCAGTGGTTGAGTGGGCTCTATTACGCTGATTTCATCAGCTTTTACAGCCCTACTCAACTGTGCGGAGGTGGGACGACGAAATCGAATTCTAACGAATGACCGATTTCTGTCCCACTCTCTTTTCTTTTATTCAAACTAGCTAATAGACAAGCGAAAACCCCACCTAGACCATCCCACTTGCTTTCCCTTTTACGCAAACTGCACAGATTCCTTCTAGCAATACTAGCCACCCTTAAACCATAGAAGCCTATTTTATCAAGAGCAATAGAAAAACCAGCGGTCTCGAGTCTCCACTGGTTTCTTTATGGTAATCGTTTGGATTATGCAGCCAAAACTTTGCGTCCTTTACGACGACGAGCTGCCAATACGCGACGACCGTTTTTAGTTGACATACGGTTACGGAATCCGTGTTTGCGCGCACGACGAAGTTTACTTGGTTGATAAGTACGTTTCACGATGAATACCTCCTCATAGATTTTGTATTCGTTTAGCCGGCTATAAAGTGATCAGTTACTAAACATACTTTACTATTCTATCGGATTCTCTCCTGTTTGTCAATAGTATTGGACTAATTGTTTCTTTTTGGAAGCGAAATCATTCAAATCGTGTCGCTTCATAGAAGGGAATCAAAGCTGTCATAGCCTGCTCAAGCTCCGATAGAACTTGCTGCTTGCTCGTAGCCTCGGAAAGATTGACGTCATATTTGATCAAAACCTTGCGGACTAGCCCAGCAGCCACCTCCTGGCTTAGATGTTGTCTATTTGCCTCAGTGGCTTCGAAGCGTTGACTCACGCCATCTATCTGGGCAAAATAGTAAGCTGGCGGTTGAATGGGCAGATTCAGTACCCGATTTTGCTTGCTAAGGCTATGCTCATCTTTCTTGCGCTCCATGAAGCTCACCTCTAGCGAGACCCCAAAATCTTCTGCAGTTCCATACAAGCGCAGAGCGAACATGGGCTCTGTGATTTCCCCATAGCCTCTTAGATAATTCCAAAAATGTGGGCGTAAAATCTGAGCCTGATTCAGCCAATTGCTGGTCCGCTCCAGACTCAGCTTAGGATAGAGAGCCTGAAAGTCTCGGACTAAGTTCGCAAACTCCTGCCGAGCATCCTGACCTCTAGCTTTCAAATCCAACATTGTCTCTCGCAGATCCCCTGCCTTGTCTGGTGAAATGTATTTACTTCCTTGAGCAGTCAAAAATGACTCAATAGCTGGAAAAAGTGACATAGAATTTTCTCCTTTCTGTATCTAAAAACCAGCTGAGCAGCTGGTTAAGATTTATTCCGAATCAATATCCACAACAACGTAGCGGTTAGGCTCATCGCCTTCTGAATAGCTAGTCACACCATCAATTCTTGAGATAATCCGGTGGATGATTTTACGCTCACTATTGGACATAGGATCCGTATGCTGGCTGCGACGGTCTTCTAGAGCACGCTGAGCCAATTTTTGCGCATAGCTTTGTAAAACTTCTGCCCGATGCTCCACATAGTCATTTACATTGATAGAAATGTAGAAACTCTTGGAATATTGATTGTAAAGATAATTCTGAGCCAACAGCTGCAGAGCTTTCAAGACTTTACCGTGGTAACCAATCACGCGCCCTGGCTCATTGGTATCAATTTGCATATTGATTGTTCGGCGATTGTGGCTGCTGGAAAGAGTCGCTTCAACATCCATTTCATCCACAATCTTTTGCACATATGTGGTTACACTTGCGACAACTTCCTCAATATCACAATCATCCTCAACCTGGATACCCAAGTCAAAGAAGGACGACTCAGCTGTCTCTTGCTGACTAGGTGCCACTTCTGCTAAAGAGCTATCTTCCTCTGAGTCCTTCAGAGTCTGTGCTTCATCAACCGCTTGACTGGTCTTTAAGAAATCAATTGCACCTGTTTCTTCCAGAATGGTACTGGCGTCTTTATCGTTTTTAAGAATTTCAGCCTTGATTTTTTCTGAAACAGCTTCACCTTCGCCTTCGGCCTTTTTGATAGCTGTCACCACTCGCCCTAAGTCGACTGTTGCTTCACTAACACTCTGTACCGGCTCGTTTTGTGCATTGATTTCCTCAGGAACTCCTTTTACCGCCTGTTGGTTGGCCTTGGCCACAGTCGTTTCAGCAATCGGCTCCACATCTACCTGCGCAGGTTTCTTGCCAAATAAACCGAGAAAACCTTTCTTTTCACGCGAAACAACTGTAATATGTGCTCTCATTCGTGGGATATCCAGCGTTTTTAGTCCATTTTGAATCGCTTCTTCAACACTTGCTCCTGTAAAAATAACCATCTGCAAGAGTCCTCCTTTTTACTTTTTCTTTTTCTGTGCTTTTTGAAGGGCACGTTTTTTCTTCATTTCCAATTGGCGCTCCGCCTTTGCCTTCGCTTCACGTTCAGCAATGATCTTAAAAGGATTGCTCAAAAGCAAGGTCTGACCAACTTGATAGGCGTTGGAGACTGTCCAGTAAAGAGCAACCCCGCTGGCTGCATACACCGCAAAGAAGAAAATCAATACTGGCATCAGGTAGGTCATCACTGCTGTTCCACCATTTTTTTCTGGCAAGGCTTTATTGGATAGCCAAGTGCTAAAGAAAGTAAAGAGAGCAGCGAGAATAGGTAGGATAAAGGTCGGATCCGTCGCACCTAGATTAAGCCAGAGGAAGTGACCTGTTTTTAGAAATTCAACTCGTGTCAGAGCTTGGAAAAGTGCCACAAGCACTGGCATTTGGATAAAGAGCGGAAGGAATGCAGCATAGGGATTGACTCCCATTTCTTTATAAAGCTTGCTGGTTTCCTCTGCCAAAGCTGCTCTACTATCCATATCTTTGCCCGGATATTTTTCCTGAAGCTTCTTGATATGAGGCTGAACTTCCTGCATCTTTCTGGATGAGGTCGTCTGAAATTGAAAGACTGGCAACAAGACTGTCCGAATAATCAACGTAAAGAGAATAATTCCGATCCCTGTACTTCCATTAAAGGACAAGAATTGAATCATCTCCGCAAAGAAATAAACTAATTTCTCCCAAAAATCACTTGAATTAGCGGTCACTTCGCTGGTACCACAAGCCGTCAGAATGAGCAGCGAAGCCACTAAAAGAAATCCTATTTTACTCTTCTTTTTCACAAACAAACCCTTCCTGATAAATTTTTGCAACTTTCAAGACATGCAATAAATTTTGTTCCACTTGGTGGTAGTCCAAAGTTTCAACTCCCTTGCGGGCAATAACAACAAAGTCATCCTTGGTCAAATCTGCCCGATGCTGAATCAAGACATGACGAATCTTTCTTTTGATACTATTGCGGACAACTGCATTGCCCAGCTTTTTACTGACTGAAATCCCCACTCGAAAATGGCGCTGTTCTTTTTCTAATTTATAAACGACAAACTTTCGATTGGCAAAATTCTGCCCAGCTTTAAAAATCGCCTTGAAATCTTTTTCGCTCTTGACGCGATAGTTTTTTCTCAAAACTCAACTCCATCCACCAAAATTAACTCTATTATACCATATTTTCCCAAAAAGCCAATAAGGGCTAGGTGCGAGACGAGCCCTCTTTTTGAATAGTTTTACCGAATGAAAGAAGCTGTTCGGAAAGAAGAGACCGGCAGTACAGCTCCAAAAAAGAGTCCAGGACAAAAGTCCTAGCCTCTCAATTGTATTTGGATTGTCGAGCAAGACGCAGTGGTTGAGTGGACTCTATTACGCTGATTACATCAGCTTTTATAGCCCTACTCAACTGTGCGGAGGTGGGACGACGAAATCGAATTCTAACGAATTACCGATTTCTGTCCCACTCTCATTTTACACGGTAAAAAACGTCTGGGTGCTCTGAGATGCCTTGGGCAATGATGAAGCGGTCTTGACTGCTATCAGTCGGATCCTGCCCGCTAACAGTCTCTCCTGCTGGCAGCTTTTTCCCTGCTGGAATAATAGACAAGGCAGCACCTGTAAGATTATGCCAACGAATATTTGTACGATAAATTCCATTTTCATCCAGACCAGCGTAAACCAGCTCCAACTTGGCAACATCTGATACAAGTCCCTTGGCATCAAATGTATAAGTGACGCCATTGGCATCTTTCCAGGTACCAGCCATGCTAGAAAAATCCCCAGAAGCAATGGCCTGCATATCTAAATTAGAGGTTGCGGCAGGCTCTTTTTCCACCTTGCTTTCTGACTTAGCAGAAGACTCCTTAGTTGCTGGCTCCGAAGGCTCCTGACTGCTAGAGATAGAAGTGTCCGAACTACTTGTTTCGGCAGACAGCTCTGTCGAACTTTTGCTCGTCTCAGACCTTTTGGAAGAAGCTAAGCTGGTCGAGGTCGAGCTAACTTTGGAACTGCTAGAAGGCGAAGTCGGCTGGTCTTTCTTTTGACCGCAGGCCACTAACACAGACGATGCCACCAGAGTTCCAGCCAAGAGAATCATCCATTTTTTCATCTTTAGCACCTCGCAATATTTTTCTGTTCTTGTAACATTATTGTAACATAAATACAGCTTTTTAGAAAGCAAAAACCAGCTCGAAAGCTGGTTCATCTTATTGAATTTTTTTCAACATATTGTCGATATGCTGGATGGATTTTTCGCGGCCTAATAGATAAATGGTATCTGGTAACTCTGGACCGTGCATTTCGCCAGAAACAGCGATACGGATTGGCATGAAGAGGTTCTTGCCCTTGATACCTGTTTCTTTTTGGACTGCTTTGATTTGTGGGAAGATGTTTTCTGTCACAAATTCTTCATCTGTCATTGCTTCCAGTTTTGCTTTGAAAGCTTCCAAAACGACTGGAACTGTTTCGCCGGCCATCACTTCTTTCTCTGCTTCCGTCAATTCTGGGAAATCTGAGAAGAAAAGGTCTGTCAATGGAACGATTTCATCCACTGACTTCATTTGTGGCTTGTAGAGTTCAACCATTTTTTCAGCCTTGTCGGTCAAGCGTCCTGCTTCTTCCAAGAATGGTTTTGCCATTTCAAAAATTGTCTCAAAATCCGCATTCTTGATATACTCATTGCTCATCCAGTCCATCTTTTTCTGGTCAAAGGCAGCTGGAGACTTGCTGAGGCGGTTTTCATCGAAGAGTTTGATGAGTTCTTCACGAGAGAAGATTTCGTCTTCCCCACCAGGATTCCAACCAAGAAGTGCGATAAAGTTAAAGACTGCTTCTGGTAGGTAGCCCTTTTTGCGGTAGTCTTCGATAAACTGAAGGGTGTTAGTATCCCGTTTAGACAACTTCTTACCAGTTTCAGAGTTGATAATCAGGGTCATGTGACCAAACTCTGGTGCTTCCCAACCAAGCGCCTCATAAACCATGAGCTGTTTTGGAGTATTGGCAATATGGTCGTCACCACGGATAACGTGAGAGATTTGCATATCGTGATCATCGATGACAACGGCAAAGTTGTAAGTTGGGTAACCGTCTTTCTTTTGGATCACCCAGTCACCACCAATATTGCCACCTTCAAACTCAATGTCGCCCTTGACCATGTCCGTCCACTTGTAGATACCAGCTTCATTGACAGCCAGACGAACCGTTGGAATGATACCTGCTGCTTCACGCTCTGCGATGTAAGCTGCTTTTTCATCCTCGCTCATGCCAAGGTATTCGTTGATGTAGCGAGGTGTCTCACCAGCTGCTTCTTGGCGTTCGCGCTCAGCTGCCAACTCTTCTTCTGTAACGTAAGATTTGTAGGCTTTTCCTTCAGCTAGCAATTGGTCGATGTATTTTTGATAGAGTTCCAATCGCTCTGATTGGCGGTAGTTTTCATGTGTTTCTGGACTTTCATCCCAGTCCATGCCCAACCAACGTAGGTTTTCGAGCTGTGAACGTTCACCATCCTCAACATGGCGCTTGCGGTCAGTATCTTCGATACGGATGATAAAAGTTCCGCCATGATGACGAGCATAAAGGTAGTTAAAGAGCGCCGTACGCGCATTTCCGATGTGTAAAAGCCCAGTTGGACTTGGTGCATAACGCACTCGAATATCTTTTGTCAATTTTCGATCTCCTATTTGGGAATAGCAGGAGTGTCTTGCCCCTGCTTTCGTATTCAAACGTTATTATTATATCACATTCTCGACCCAGAATCTGCTGAATCGTATGATTTTTTAAGACAGTCTTTCTTCGAGAACAAAGTCAATCGGCAGCCAAGCTAAAACCTTCTCCAATTGCTTTTCCCAGTAATACCATTCGTGCTTACCAGGACTGTGGCTGTAGCTAATATCCAGACCTAGCTTTTTCAAATTTTCCACGGCATGGTTATTGGCCGCATAGAGGAAATCCTCCTCACCGCACCAAGCCCAAAACTTGGTTTTTCCATCCGACTGCTTGGCCAAGGTTTCCAGTGAATAAGGGCTGCTGGTCCAGTCTTCCAAATCACCAAAAATACCACGCCAGTATGCCGGCTTGGCTAGGTCAGTATCATCTGGATGCTGATCGTGAAAGCTGAGTGCCCCAGACAAACTAGCTGCATAAGAAAAACGATTAGTCTTAAGCGCCAGCATAAAAGAGCCATAGCCACCCATGGACAAACCAGCAATAAAGTTTTTCTCCCGCTTGTCAGACATATTGGGGAAAAAGCGTTTGAGCACCCGTGGCAGCTCCTCAGCGATAGCTTCATAGTAATGATAGCCATACTGGGTATCAGTGTACCAGCCATTGTTGGTATTTGGCATCACAACAATCAAGTTAGTCGAGCGAACGAGGCGCTCAATATTTGAGCGTTTGAGCCAACTATTGTGGTTGCCACTCATACCATGAAGCAGATACAAAACAGGAATATCCGTATCATCTGGTTCGTCCACGCGCGACGCATCTGGATAAAGGACATTGACTCCCCACTCCATCTCCAAAGCTTCTGAATAATACTCTATCTGCATCACTGCCATCTTTTTTCTCCTCTATGTAAAAACTACTGTTCTTAGCTAGGCGTCACCGCTAGCCACACTCTGAAAGCAAGGCCTGTTCTGCGACTGCTAAAAGATAAGAAAAAGCCGATATTCGACTTTCTCTCTACAAAATACTGGGAAAGCTGCTCCCTCGAATAATTCTAGCGAACTTCCATGACAACTGGAAGAATAGCTGGCCGGCGCTTGGTCTGCTCAAAGAGGAACTTGGCCAAACTATCACGGACTGTTCCCTTAAGCTCGCCCCAGTCAAAGTTATCCTGAGCCAGATAGTCTTCTACTGTCTTATTGATCAGGTCAGTGCTCTCCCGCAGGATGTCACGACTCTTCTTGACATAGACAAATCCTCGAGTATGAACCTTGGCTTTGGAAATGATTTTCTTCTCCTTACGATTGACCGTGAGAGCCACGATGAAGATACCGTCTTCAGACAGAACCTTACGATCACGCAGGACGATATTGCCCACATCACCGATGGCATTTCCATCAATCATGACATCACCAGCCGACACTGCTCCAGCTGGCACAAAGTCACCATTTTCGTAGGACATGACGCTACCACGCTTCGGTATCAAGATATTTTCTGGTAAAATCCCGACTTCCATGGCTGCCTTAGCATGGGCATCCAGTCCGCGGTATTCTCCCTGAATCGGGAAGAGGTACTTGGGTTGCAATAAATTAAGCATGAGCTGCAAGTCACGCGCATTGGCATGGCCAGATACACGCAAGTTTTGGGTAATCAGCTTGACCACGCCACCAGCTTGGTAAATCATGTTTTCCACACGCGCCACAACTGCCTCCTTGGCAATAGATGGCGTTGTAACGATATAAACCAAGTCCCCGTCTTTGATTTCTACATAACGGTGACGACCGATGGACATCTTGCGCAGACCGTTAATGGGCTCGCCCATCCGACCCGTCTCCAAGATAATCAGCTCGTGGTCCTCAAACTTAGACATTTCCTTAGGCTTGATCAACAGGCGCTCATCCGCCAAGGATAATTTCTTGAGGCGGATAGCCGTACGGACGATATTTTCAATATCAAAGCCTGTCAAAACGACGCGACGACCTGTTTCTGCCGCAGCTTCAAAGACCTGCTGGATCCGAGACAGGTTGCTGGCAACTGCTGCTACGATGACACGCCCATCCCAATCCGAAATCGTGTCCGTAATCTCACGGCCAACCTCGCTTTCACTAGCCACTTGCACGGTGCTGTCAGCGTTGGCTGAATCACTTAAGAGAGCTAGAACGCCCTCACGACCGATCTCAGCCAAACGGCCGAAATCGGTCGCATAAGATTCGCTGGCAGATTGGTCAAACTTGAAATCTCCCGTATAAACAATATTGCCTTCACGCGTCTTAACAACAATTCCCAAGCTCTCTGGAATCGAGTGGGTCGTCCGGAAGAAAGAGACAACCGTTTCGCCAAATTCAATTTCTGTATTTTCATCGATAACATGAAAATCATTGAACTTCTTCACAGCGTCATTGCTTTTAACAAAGAGCTTGGCTAGCTCAATTGTCAACTCCGAACCGAAAACCGGTACCTTGGCTTCTGTCAAAAGATAGGGCAGCGCACCGATGGCATCCGCATGACCGTGGGTCAGAAAGACACCTGCAATCCGGTCTCTATTTTCAAACAAATAATCCATGTTGGGAATGACTACATCTACTCCCAACTGCTCATTTTCTGGGTACTTGAGCCCAGCATCCAATACAAAAATGGAATCATCCACTTCGGCGACGTAGAGATTTTTCCCATTCTCACGAACGCCACCTAAAGTAATCAGCTTAATCGTGCTTTTACTCATTTTTACTCCTATCGATTTTAGAATCTCCTTTATCAAAGATTCCTTGATTTTATTACTAACGGTCCTTGGCAAGCCAAGTCGAATTACAGTTTTGCAAACAGAGTTTGCACATCTTAGTCATTATAGCATTTTTTCACGCTTTTTTCAAAACAAAGGAAACTCATAGAGCAAGCTAGAAATCTCAGAATAGTTAGCGGAGAAAGGCAGCCTCCCACTCCCAGTTTCATTTTAGAAGCTAGTTCTACTCACAAGATAAAAAATAATAGAACCTAGTCTGAGACTAGATTCTACTATTCGAGCGGGATTCCCTAAGCTGATCTCCTGAAATCTATCAGAAGATTAGTTGGGAAACCGCCCTATCTTATATAGGCTGAATGGATGAACAGACTTACTCAAAGCCATTGTTCTGGCTTAATTCTTTGAACCAGTGCCCTGATTTTTTGATAGTCCGTTCTTGGGTTTCTAGATTGAGCTCAATCAAGCCGTAGCGGTTCTTATAGCTATTGAGCCAAGACCAACAATCGATAAAGGTCCACATGAGGTAACCTGTACAGTTGGCCCCGTCCTGGATGGCACGATGGAGCTGGCGCAGATGGCCTTTAACAAAGTCAATCCGATAATCGTCTTGAATCATGCCATTTTCACGGAATTTCTCTTCACCCTCGACTCCCATGCCATTTTCCGTCAGCATCCACTCAATATTGCCATAGTTTTCCTTGATGTTTTGTGCAATATCGTAGATTCCTTGCTCATAAATTTCCCAGCCACGGTGAGGATTAATCTTGCGACCAAGCATAACATAAGGCTCATAGAAATGATCTGGCAGAAGCGGTGACTCTGGATGTTTCAAATACTTAGGCGCCGCAACCCGTAAAGGCTGATAGTAATTGACACCCAAAAAGTCGACCGTATTTTCCCGAATCGCTTGCAACTGCTCCTCAGTCGTAGCTGGTAAAAGATCGTGCTCACGCAAAAGATCAACCAGCTCTGCTGGATAATGCCCCAAAACAGATGGATCCAAGAAAGACTTGGCTTGGAATAGCTCAGCAATGCGAGCCGCCTTCAAGTCCGCCGGATGCTGGCTGCGCGGATATGCAGGTGTCAGATTTAGGATAATGCCGATTTTGTAGTCTGCTCCAACCTCATGACAGGCTTTCACTGCTAAAGAACTAGCTAGCTGGGTATGATAAGCTACCTTAACCGCAGCCCGAGCGTCCACTTTATTAGGATAATGTCCATCGTAGAAATAGCCAAACTCAACTGGTACGATAGGCTCGTTAAAAGTCACCCACTGATCCACCAAGTCACCGTAGCTTTCAAAGCAGAAACGAGCATAGTCTACATAAGCATCGACTGTATCTAAGCTCTCCCAGCCTTCTTGCGCTTCCTGCAAGGCAAAGGGCAGGTCAAAATGATAAAGATTGACAATCAAGCGAATGCCCTTGGACTTGATTTTTTCAAAGACCTTGCGATAGAAGTCAACACCGACTTGATTGACCGGACCACGACCATCTGGAAAAATCCGTGACCATTGGATAGACGTCCGAAAGGCCGTGTGGCCTGTTTCGACTAAAAGGTCGATATCTTGCTCCCAATTTTCATAAAAAGTGGACGCCTTGGCAGGTCCAACTTCATGATAGAAACGATGGGGTTCTTGGCTAAACCAATAGTCCCAAAGGTTGTCTCCCTTTCCATCTCCTGAAATTCGACCTTCTGTTTGCGGACCCGATGTAGAAGATCCCCAGACGAAATCTTTTGGAAATTGAATCATATTTTATTTACCTCTCGATTTATCTTTACATTTCATTATATAAAGACCTTCTGCAAAAAGAAAGCAACAGTCTATTCAAATTTCTCTACTGATTAAAGACATTTTTGATTTGGAAGACTAAAAGTTCATTCAAAAAACGCAGACAAATCTGCCTACGTTTCATCATTTTCACTAATTAATAAACTGTTTTCTCTGTTTCGAAATCAAAGAAATGCGCCTTGTTCAGGTCAAAACCAAGGTCAATTCCAGCACCTGTCTCCAAGTGGTCACGAGCATCTACTCGCGCGATGAACTCGCTATCGCCAACTTGGCAGTAAAGATGAGACTCAGAACCTAAAAGCTCAGATACAGAGATGGTCGCATGAACCACAGAATCTGGGAAGGTCTCTAAGAAAGCAGGCTCTGTATTGATGTCTTCTGGTCGAATACCGAAGATCAATTTCTTACCGTCATAGCCCTTCTCACGCAGAACCTTCAATGCTCCTTCTGGCACTGTCAAACGTAATCCAGAAGAAACGATTTCATTCCCCTCAAGCGTCACAGTGATAAAGTTCATCGCTGGGCTGCCAATGAAGCCCGCCACAAACTTGTTGACTGGATTTCTATATACTTCTTGTGGGCTACCGATTTGTTCCACTCGACCAATGGTTCCAGTTCCAGCAGGATTCTTGGTTGCTGACATGATAACAATGCGGTCAGCCAGTGTCATGGCTTCTGTCTGATCGTGGGTAACGTAGATGGTTGTTGCTCCGATACGGCGGTGGATTTTAGCAATCTCAGCACGCATGGATACCCGTAGTTTCGCATCCAAGTTTGACAAAGGCTCATCCATCAGGAAGACCTTGGCATCTCGGACGATGGCCCGTCCCATGGCAACACGCTGACGTTGACCACCAGAAAGGTCTGCTGGTTTACGCTCCAAGAATTCCTTCAAACCAAGGATTTCAGCTGCTTCTTGCACCCGTTTATCAATATCTTCCTTGCTATACTTACGCAATTTCAATCCGAAAGCCATGTTGTCGTAGACTGTCATGTGTGGATAGAGGGCATAGTTCTGGAAGACCATAGCGATATCGCGGTCTTTCGGCGCCACGTCATTGACAACTTTACCATCAATTGACGCTGTTCCTTCTGTGATATCCTCAAGACCCGCAATCATACGCAGCGTTGTGGATTTCCCGCATCCTGACGGACCAACGAAAACGATAAATTCCTTATCCTTAATGTCCAAATTAAAGTCTTCAACAGAATAGTGCTCACTATTTGGATACTTCTTATAAATATTTTTCAGATTTAATTCAACCATAAGCTTCTCCTAACTCCTTTACCATATTGTAAGTTCTTTCTGCTTGATTATATCACGAATAGCAGGCCCTCACACTGACTCTTCTATATCTTTTTTTCTACTTTTTTTAGCATTCGATAAAAAAGAAATGGAGAGGCAATCGTTTCAGCGAGTTTCATCAGTCGACTTGCTTCCGATAGGCCTTAGGAGATTTGCCACATAACTTCCGAAAGACTTTATAGAAATAACCAACATTGCTATATCCAACTGCATAACAAACATCTTCTATACTGTCATTTTTTGCAAGCAGAAGCTGCTGGGCGGCCTTGATGCGCTGCTTATTTAGTAATTCTGCAAAAGTAGAATTCGTCTCACGCTTGATCAGCTGGCCCAAATAAACTGGATTGATATAGAGTTCTTTGCTGATATCTTTTAGGGATAAATCTTTTTGATAATCACGACCAATCACTTCCAAGACGTTAGCAACATTCTCATTCATTCGATACTGGGCGAACAAATCCGAGAGCTGAGCCTTCAGATAATCCAACAAATCTTCAAAGGTATTCGTACTTTCAATCTTTTTGATAATGGTTGTCATATCGTCTGGTTTCAAATGCTGAAATAGATGGTAAACATCCATGATAAACTGAATGAACAACTGCTTGGTAATTGAAACTTCAGGCGTATTTTGCAGCACGATATCTTTAAGCAAGTCCAATTCGTCCAAAATCTGACCAATATTTCCTTGGATAATCACACGATACATGGGCTCATAGTAGCTAAAAAGCGGATTGGTTTCTTGCAAGCTAACCGTTCCATAAAAAAGAGTTTTTTCTAGATTGAGCTTGAAATTCTGAAGTTGTCGTTTATAGGGAGCTGTAAATTCTTCCAGATAGAGCGCTTCTTCCTTTTGCGAAGATAAAAACAAATAACCTGTCTGTCCTAAAATACTATAAGGAACAGAAACCAGCCCCTTTTCTTGAGCAGTTGCTCCAAGCCAGACACTATCAAAGGATTTGAGATAGGTGGCTATTTCATCTTCGCTTGTCTCTTCTTTAAAAATCAGCTCTAGTTGATTATTGGAAGAACGGTCAAATTCCTTTTCCAATTTTTCTAGAATTGCTGCCAGTTCGACCTTATCGACTGGCTTTACTAGATAATCTGCCACCTGCAAATTGAGGGCGGTTTTGACATATTCAAATTCTTGATAGCCTGAAAGGATGATAAAAGCTGCATTGGGCAGGGAAGTCTTCATCTGCTCAATCATCTGCAAACCATTCATCCCTGGCATATTGACATCAGTGATGACCAAATCCACAGGATTATCCTTAATATAGGCGAGGGCCGTTTCTGCATCATTGGCTGTAGCCACGACCTCCATATTCCACTTTTCAAAAGGAATCAGCACCTTCAAGCCTTCTGTGATCATGTATTCATCATCGACTAGTAATACTCTGTACATCTTTTTTCTATTCATCCTTAATTTCTATAATATAGATCACTCCTTGGTCCTGTTGCGATTTCAGTCGGATACTGTAACGGTCCCCAAAAAAGAGCAAGAAGCGTTCATGAATATTCCGAATACCAATGGATCTTTGCTGTTCTCGATTCTGGGCATCCATTAGCTCTCGGCTGGCCAGAATGTCTTGGATTTCGGCCAAACGGTCAGCTGGGATGCCTCGACCATTGTCTTGGATCATCAGCCTTACAGCGCCATCTATCTTTTGAGCCTTGACACTGATGACATTGTCCTGCCTGCGGTAGTCGATGCCATGAGCAAAGTAATTTTCAATCAGCGGCTGAATACTGAACTTGGGAATCATCATTCCTTCTAAGCCTTCTTCAATTTTGAAACCATAGGCTACTGATTTGGGATGCCGAACCATGCAAAGATAGCTATATTTTCGGCAGAATTCCAATTCATTTTTCAAACTACTTCTGGATTCATCTGAGATATTATTTCTCAGCAAACTGCTAAATTCGTAGATAATATCTGCCAACTCTTCCTGATGCTGCATGACCGCATACATCCTGATAAATTCCAAGGTGTTGTACATAAAATGAGGATTAATTTGCGCCTGCAAGGCTCTCATATTGGCATCTTTTTGGCTAATCTCCAAGCGATAGATATCCCGAATACTCTTATCCATACTATCCAACATGGTATTGGTCGTTGTTGCAATCAGAAGCAACTCCTGCTCCTTGGTCTCTGTCGCAATACGCTTCTGATTATCACCATCTGTGATGAGATGGAGCGTATCCACAATATCAACAACCTGCCTTTGGTAATTGAGAAAAATCCTCTGCAAAGCAGCATATAAAACTCCAACCAAAATCAGACCAGAAAAAATGATCAAACCAGTGCTAAAAACCGTCTTCTCTATCACATAATGCGCAGGCACTGCTGTCTGGACAGTGTAATTGTAGATAGTTTCTTTTTTGATCCAATCATTTTGGCCAATTCCTTTTGTATCACCAAAATGCAGAATTTCTTTTTTGTAAGGCGAAATCACACTGAGAGCGAGTGGAACATCGCCCCGCGTATTATCGACAACCTTGTTGAAGACTTCCCCATCAATCCGAATGTAAATCGTTCCGATGACTTGATCGACTGCCTTATCATAAATCGCAATTGGAAAGGCATCGTGTGCAGGTCTAAATTCCTCAGCTGGAAGCTGTTTGCCACCTCTCGCTTGCCTTGTGGAAACAAAAACAGTTTTGTAATCATTTAAAGCAATATCAATGCCTGTCACAAATTCATTTTCAACATAAATATCATTGATATTTTGATGGAGGGATACTTGAACATAAGTAGGTACATCTGCCGATAAGCGCCAGCTAGCGTACTCAGAAGGGCTCATGATAAAGTAGTTATAAACCCCGTCCAATTTTGCTCGATTTTCAACCAAACTTTGAGCTAGTTGATTCGCTCGGCGGTTATAATAATCCACTTCGTCAGCCAATCGAGTCACTGCTTGCTGCGCAATCTGCTCAGTTTCCTTATAACGACTATGCCAATCAGAATAAGACAAAATGAGACCCAAACATCCCACAATAGCCACCATAATGACAGCATAGACTTTTAGTAACGAGTGGAGCCAAAATTTCTTCATAGTTTTTCTGTTATCAACTTAGACTGAATGGTTTGGTAAATTGGGTCTAGAACATCACTAACAAAAAAGTGCCAAAGCCCAATAAAAGCAAAGAAGAGCAAAGCCGGCATGAAGTAGCTGGCAA
This sequence comes from uncultured Streptococcus sp., assembly GCA_963547765.1. GTDB lineage: Bacteria > Bacillota > Bacilli > Lactobacillales > Streptococcaceae > Streptococcus. Next base: position 29,068 of record CAUUSJ010000003.1, read on the forward strand.
TCAATAGCAAGATTGTCCCTAATAAGAGTTTCAACATGGCTGAAATATTGAGAAAAACGCCAATCAAAGATAATTTCAAGCTATTTTTATAAGAAAACTCAAAAAAGACCTGCAATTTCAGATAGACTGCGTATACTGCTGGTGCCAAAAGCAAAAAGAGCAGATTTGCTATCGTCAATAAAAGGTAGAAAATAGTTTGGTGAGGAAGCTGGATAAGGAGATAAATCCCATAAGATAAAAGAGCCTGCACTACAAGCAAAGTGAAAAACACTTTGTTTGTAGCAAGGAAATTTTCTTTAAACAGATCCCACGCTTCCTTCCAGTGATATTTTTTATAGTCATAGCGATATTGCTGAAACAAAGTCATGAGCACACACCCCGCTGGAGCAAGTCCAAAAACAAGACCTCCACACAGAGCCAATACCCAAAAAATTGCGGATGCAAGCATAGCCATATAAACTCGTTGAAAAATCCACTCAACTAATTTTCCCATCGTTCTTCCTTTCTGCTGGTCAAATTTCCACACATTCTAAAATTATAACACATTTTAACCGTTTACAAAAATTCCTATTACTCCAAAAAAGAAAAATCCTCCCCAAAACGAGACGAGGAGGATTCATCATGTTGCTTATTTCTTAGAAGCAAGGAATTCATCGTATTGTTTTTGCATTTCTTTCAATACTTTATCGTATGCTCCTTCAGATTTCAGTTTGTCCATCATCTTAGGAATTTCAACATCAGGATCAACTGTACCAGTGTTGATAGCAGTGTCGTATTCTTTCATTGTGTTCGTAATGCTAGATACTTCTGCTTTAACTGGGTCTACATTGAAGTTAAATCCAAGAGCAGGTGACTCTTGTGCTTCTGCAAGAATCTTCTTAGAATCTTCGATTTGTTGATCTGTTACGTTTTCATTAATGTAAAGAATCCAGTTGTTACCTGTGTTCCAGCCAGACATGTGGGTATTACCATTGTAGGCTTTCAAAGTACGAACGCGGTTTTCTTTACCTTCAACTTTTTCCCAGTTTTCGCCTTCTGGACCATATACAAGGCCGTTCAGCAATTCAGGATTTGTGTTAAGCAAAGTCAACAATTCCATTGATTTTTCTTTGTTCTTAGAGTTGTTTGAGATAACGAAGTTCGCTACTTGAGTAGTTTGGCTCTTCTTGTAGTTCTTAGTCAGTTGGCTGATTTCGATCTTACGGTTAGCTACACGAGAAAGCAAGCTGTTACCGTAGTCAGCAGGTCCTACTGTTTCTTCACGAACGAACCAAGAATCTTCAGATAATTGATAAGCTGTATCGCTAGTTGCTACATCTTTTGGAATATAGCCAGCTTGATAGTACTTATGGATAGTTCTGAGGCTATCCAAGAAGCGAGGAACTTCATAACGGTTTACAATCTTAGTTGTATCGCCTTCCAAGTCAATAACGAAAGGAAGTCCGTTAGTTACAGGATAATCGAAGTTATCAGATGGGATAAAGTTCTTACCAATAGCGAAAGGAACAACTTTTGGATCTTTTTCTTTAGCAGCTTTCAAAACTGGTTCCAAATCTTGGTAAGAATGGATATTTGAAATATCGCTGATACCATATTTTTCAAGAAGTGGTCCGTTGAAGGCGAAGTTTTGTGAAGAAGTTACATTGGCATTAACTGGAACAGCATAGATTTTACCGTTGACAGTGTTTCCTTTGATGTAAGCTGGGTCTAAAGAATCGTAAAGTTTTTTACCTTCTTTTTTGTAAAGATCAGTCAAGTCAGCGTAAGCACCTTTTTGGGCATTGATGACATAGTTTTGAGCAAAGGCGATATCGTAGTTTTCACCTGATGAAGTGATAACGTTCATTTTTTGTTCGTAGTCACCCCAACCGATGTATTCGATATCCAACTTAGCATCGATTTCTTTGCCGATAATCTTGTTAGCATTTTCGAGCAATTTGTCCAAATTATCTGGCTTGTCACCGATTTGGTACATTTTGATAACTGTCTTACCATCATCAGTTTTAGATGACTTTTGGTTGTTACCAGTAAGACTACCGCAGCCTGCTAGGAGGGCTGAGAAAGCCAAGAAGCTAGCAGAAGCTAGAGCATGTTTTTTCCAATTTTTCATAGAAAAATCTCCTTTTAATTTTTTATATACAAATTTAATAATGTGAGTTTTTAGTAGTAAAAACTCTGAGACTAAAGGGGCAGATTATTCTTTGACGCCTCCGATAGTCAATCCCTTAACAAAGTAACGTTGGAAGAAAGGATAGACGCAAGCGATTGGCAAGGTTGCAATTACGACCATGGCCATACGGCCAGACTCTTTAGGTAGAGATCCTGTCAAACCTGCCAGCTGAGCACTCGCTCCCGCACTCTTAGACAAGTAGTCCATATTTTGCTGAATCTTCATCAGCAAATATTGAAGGGGAACTAAGTTGTCACTGCGAATGTAGAGCAGGGCATTAAACCAATCGTTCCAATAAGCGAGGGCAGTGAAGAGTGTGATCGTAGCGATACCTGGAAGAGATAGTGGCAAGCAGATTTGGAAGAAAATCCGAGTCTCGCTGGCACCATCAATCTTAGCGGATTCAATAATCGCTTCTGGGATCGTTCTCTTGAAGAAAGTTCTCATCAAAATGATATTGAAAGGACTAAGCAGTAGCGGCAAAATCAAAGCCCACACTGTATCCCCTAAACCAAGCAAGTTGGTCATAACGATGTAAGTTGGAATCATCCCTGCTTGGAAGAGCATACTTGCCATTGCAAACAAGGTAAAGAAACGTTTGAATTTAAAGCTGCGGCGTGAGATGGCATAGGCGTAAGTTGTTGTGAAAAAGACATTCAAACTAGTACCTACTACCGTAATCACCACTGTCACAAAGAGTGACTGCAAGAGTTTGTCTTTCAGGCTAAGCAAGAATTCATAGCCCGCCCAGCTAAACTGTGATGGCCAAAAGGCAAAACCATTATGAACCAAACTGCTTTCATCTGTCAGCGAGATGATGATGACAAAGAAGAAAGGCAGAATACAGGAAAGCGAGAAGATCGCAATCAAGATGTTAAAGAAAAAATCGGCTTTTTTACTAAAGGAGTGAATTCCCACATTATCGACTTTCTCTTTTTGGATTTTTGGGGATTTCATAAGTTCCTCCTTCTAAAAGAGAGCAGATTCTTTATCAATTCTGCGGACAATCAGGTTGCTGACGATAACGAGGATACAGCCAACAATTGATTGATAGAGACCCGCAGCTGACGCCATCCCGATATCACCTGTACCGGTCAATCCACGATAAACATAGGTATCCAAAACGTTGGTTACACTATAGAGCGATCCTGAATCATGCGGAACAGTATAGAACAAACCGAAGTCCGCGCGGAAGATATTTCCGACTGCTAGAATGGTTAGTACTGTGATTAGAGAAGCCAAAGATGGCAAGGTGATATTACGGATACGCTGCCATTTTGTAGCACCGTCGACCGTTGCTGCCTCATAGTAAGTCGGATCAATACCCATGATACTTGCATAGTAAAGAATACTACTATATCCTAAGCCCTTCCAGATACCAATGAAAAGGATGAAGGCTGGCCAGAAGGAGACCACTGTATAAAAGTTGATATTCGGATTGTGCAATAAATTGTTCAGCAAGCCCTTGCCAGGGTTCAAGAAAGCATCTACGAAGAAACTAATAATAACCCAAGAAAGGAAATACGGGAACAGCATGGTTGTCTGATAAATCTTTACCATCTTTTTCGAACGAAGTTCGCTAAAGATAATGGCAATTCCGACAGAGAAAATCAATCCTAAAATAATGAAACCGCCATTATAAAGAATGGTATTTCGTGTAATCGTATAGGCATCCTTGGAATTAAATAAGAACTTAAAGTTATTGAACCCCACCCATTCACTGCTCATAAGGCTATGGATGAATCCTTCACCACTTAGTTTAAAATTCTTAAATGCAACGACGTTTCCTAAAACTGGTATATAGAAGAACAAAACAAACCAAACAACTCCTGGTAAGACCATGAGCAAGAAAATAAAGTTTTCTTTCAGTGTTTTGATAACCTTATTCATTCAAATCTCCCTTTCTATTGTTTTGATATCGTTTTCATGTTTCTATTATATGCCTTTTTCTATTCTCATTTAAACTCCTAATTATAGAAAAAACTATACAAATTATTTATCTAATATACAGATAAAAAGTAGAGTAGAACCATGAAAACTTTGATCAAGCAAAGTGTTTACGTTGTGTAAATCGTTGACGCTGTAGCGATGGTGTGCCATTGGTTAGCTGTCGTCGCTATTAGACCTTGCTCCTTATAAAAATCATTGAAAGGCAAGATTTCTTGCTCTAATTCTTCTACAGAATCAAGCTGACCAGTCGTGTATTGCTGCAGGCGCTCCTGCGCCCGTTTGATCCGCTTGAGCAAACCTCCAAAGCGGATATCGATGGTATCTAGGCCGAAAATTTTATTTTCTAGCTGCCATTGACGGCTAAATTGCTCGGCAAAGTCTTCTACTTTTTGATAGAGCAAAGGCAAATCTTTCTTAGCTAGTTCTGCCAAGCGAGGCTTGTCGCCTGCACGATAGGCTTCTTGAATACCAGATGTGACGGCAATTTTCAAGGCCAAGAGCGCATTCAACTGAGCCTGAGTTTCAAAGAGATAGCTATATTCACCAGCTTTGAGGCTGACTTCTTGCAAGGACTGAGCAGCAGCTTCAAAATGCTGCTTGTCTTCTTCCGGTCGGATATGGCGTTCCAGCAAAGGACATAGAATATCCTGATAGAGGATATAACGATTTGGATTGATACCGCTGAGGTTTTCTGGCAAGCCTGGCAAAAGATTGGCCAAGTCTACTTTCATAAAATCATCAAAGGCAAGGCCTGCGCTAACTAAGAAATGCTCGGCTAATTTATCTAAATCATCTCGATAGGCCAGTTCTGCCCAAATCTGCAGGGCAGGCAGGATTGAGAATTGAGAGGTTTCTCCTCCATTATCCCCCCAGCCAGTCACAATCACTTCCTTGACATGATTTTGGCGGCAGGCTTTATTAGCTTCGATAGCCACTAAGCGACTGAAATGATTGTGCGGTGTAAAGCCAATCCACTTCCAAGCACCGCCTGCAAAGGCAATGTCTTGACTGATTTTATGATGATTTTGGAAGTTGCGGTTGTATTTTTCTTCGCTATCTTGATAGTAATCCCAGTAAACCAAGGTCACACGGTCTTTGAGTTGATCCAGATAAACTCGAGTTTCCTCTGGGATTTCCACATCACGGTCATACTGGCCATCTGCTGACATGAGCTTGAAGAACATATCGCTCCACATTTGACAGTGGAAACCGTACTTATCAGCGATATCCAGCACGCGCTCAAGATGTTGGCACATGAGGAGACTGCGGTTTTGGAAACCATGCTGAATCAAATAACGTCCGAGACCAACCAAGTGGGCTTCGTCCATCCCGATATTTATCTTACGTGTGCGAAGCTGGGACATAGTCTTAAACATGCCTTCGATAAGGTCGTAGACCTTTTCTTCCCCAATCAGTAAAATATCCTCAACATCTCGAAGCTCCTGCACTTCCTTGACACCCCATTTGACAAAGGCTGACAGATGGGCCAAGGTCTGAATACAAGGCACGAAGGTCAAATCAAAATCTGCGGCATAGGCTTCAATCTCTTGCAATTCTGCAACAGTGTACCGGCCTCTAAAATAGCCAAAATAGGGCTGGTCTTCTATCTCATAGGTATCTTCCATGTAAAGTTCAAAAGTGGAATACCCCATCAAGGCCAAGACTTCAATCATTTTCTTAGCCGAGTTCAGATTCAAGACGGCGTTGCGAGAGCAGTCGGCCATATAGGCCAAGTCCTCATAGGCCGCTCTTTCCTCAATCTGCACCTCATCCTGCCCTGCTTTGAGAGCGGCAGATAAGAGGGCTAAAGCACGATAGAGCTGATGAGGCTTATGATAGCTGACTTGATAACGTCCCTGATGGCCTTCCACCTTGATTGAGACGGCTGAGCTAGGAACAAGACTGACTTCAATCTCACCCAAGTTCAAATATTTTTCTAAATGCGCAAGAGCCTTTTCTTGCTTGCTTGATAATCCTAAGAATGTGGCCATTGGCCTTCCTCCTGTAACCAGTTTACTAAAGCACCATAAAGATTAGCCTCCCCCTTGTAGGTACATGCTAAAATTTCTGGTGCCACCGAATACTCTTCATAACGTTCAACATAATAAGCAATCGCTGAGCGGACACCTTGGATGAAGTCTGGATTTTGGCTGATGGAGCCGCCCAGACTAATCACATCTGGATCGATGAGATACTGGATATTGAGCAAACCTTGTGCAAGATTGCGGTTCATCCGCTCGATAGCTTCTTGACAAAGGGCATTTCCTGACGCAGCCTCTTGGTAAATCTTGCGGCCATCCCAGTCTGCCTGCCCTGATTTTTCAATTACGTATTGAACCATGTTACCTGTAGATGCTAGTTGCGACCAGTTATTGAGTTTTTCAGCAGGCGCTAGGGTTGTCATATAGCCAAACTCCCCACCCAAACTGTGGCGACCACGATGAAGCTTGCCATTGATAATTATAGCTCCGCCAATCCCAGTGCCAATAACCACACAGGCTGCATTTTCCAGCTCTGGATGGGCCAGAAGTTCACTCAAACCAACACAGTTAGCATCATTCTCTAGATGGACTGGCAAACCATAAGGAGCCAGCTTATCATACCAAGAAAAACCGTGAATATAAGGAACAGCGCTAATTCCACCAATGGCTCCTGTCTCTCGGTCAACCGCCCCGGGCACACTCATGGCAATGCCCTGGTAATCCCGCTTGGAAAGACAAGAATCCAGCCAAGCCAGCAAGTCATCTAAATTGTCTGGCGTAGCAATGTCTTGCTTTTCCAGTATCTCTCCTTCTTTAGATATAGCCGCAAACTTGATACCTGTGCCACCTATGTCAATTGTTGCAATAAGCATTCTTTCTCCTTTCTCTGTTTTCTAGAACTTGAAAGGCAATAGGGCAAGGGACTAAATGTTCAAGTATTTAGTCCATTACCCTAGCCTCCTCTTTTTAATCGTTTTTCAAAAGCTCTGTACGGATTTCCTGTGGTCCTAAGATTCCATCCTTTTCTGGAAGCTCTTCTTCCAAAAGGTTGACTAGGGTTTGGGAAGCAGTTGTCACTTCTTGCTCTTCTTGAGTCATATTGTAGTAACGAAGTACGATACCTGACTCGTCTTCCGCCACTTTAAGGGCTGTCGGACAAATTTCTGCTAGGTTCAAAGCAGGGTGATCCAAGGCTTGTCCAGCCGTTGCAACAGTCCCTTCTTGTTTGGAAATTTGCAGAGCTGTCAACGGTGTTTGGAAGGCTTTGGCCCGACGGTAAGCAGCAAAACGCTCTTGCGGTTGGTGGCATTCTACCGTGTACTCGACTTGGAAGTCACGCAAGCACTGCGCTTCTGGCGTTGGGAAGTAGCCCCAGTCGCCCAGCTCACCAGTTGCCCGCAGAATCGTTACAGCAATCGTGTCGTCACCTAAAATCTCGTATTCATTTAGACCTTTATTAGCAACTGTGACTGCTTTTTGGTCATCATAAAGACTGACGAAGGCTTGTTGGTGCTGTGGATTTTCTGGATTTTCCCATGAAGCAGCCGGTTGATTGTTGCGGCGAACCACTTCGAAAATGCTGTCTGAATCGTTGGTTTTACTGCTGTTGTGAGTTCTGAAAAGAACACGGATGCGGTGATCCTTAGCAGTATTGGTAAAGCGAGTCTTAAAGCGCAATTGTGGGCTGTCCGCAAAGACTGTCAACTCAGTTGTCAAGATCATAGTTGTCAATTCTGACGAACGGCCTGCTGAGCGCTTCATAAACTCTACGATGCCCTTTTGTTCTTGATCCAGTAGTTCGTCTGCGCTTACTGGCAAGGTCAATTCATGGCTTAATTCCACCTTGGCATAACGGGCATTGTTTTCTAACACCTTAACGCCAGCTAGTTTTGCATAGATTGGCTCTGTATTTTTTGGCTGGAAGTAGATATACTCATTTCCAATATCGCCTCGATCTTCAAATCGGAGGAAGTCTTCATAGGCTTCATGGGTCGTCTTATCATAGACAGTCAAATTTTCATCAAAGCTGATAGTCACAAATGGAGTATCAATTACGCCATTGCGGTAGAGGCCTTCATGCTCTTCTTTTGCACCAGGAAGCAATTGGAAGGTTTTCCAAGCCAGAGGTGCTAGATGAATCGGCAAGGTCACGCGCAACTGACGAGCAATATAGGCCTGACGAAAGCGGTCTTTCGGTAGGTCATATTGGAAATTAGCTCCCAAATCCTCAATTTTGGCTTCAACATAACGGCCATCCAAATCCTTCACAATCAAGTCTGGAATCGTCAATTCTGCCATTCTTCGATAGGCTTCTGTCGGATGCGCTTCCTTGAAATCACAGGTCGCAAAGGTCACATCCACAGAAACGGTATCCACCTTGTCATGGAGGCCAGTATTGATAACAGTGAAAAGCAGGTCACTCTCAGCTTGACGACTATCCAGCTTTTGCTTCCATTCTCCCAGCAAGTTACCTTTGACAAATTCGCCCACTTGATTGACCTTGGCGAAGCGGATTTCCATTTCGCGGTGAACTTCGTCGACACTGCAGCCGCAAATGCTATCGTGCGGAGCATTTTGCAAAAGAGTCTTCCAAGCATAAGTCAGCTGGTCTTTGTGATTGTGACCGCCTGTGATAACAGTCAGCGGCTCAACCACCTGCTCTAGCAAGTTGCTGTTTTCTTGGAAGGCTTGCTTCAGATAGATGCGGGCTGAAGAGGTATTGGCCAAAGTATACCAACCATCGGTTTCTTGGCTGGTCAATTCGCCTTGAACTGTTGACAATTCCTCAGGCAGAGCAGCTTCCACAGCTTGCATATAGTCATCAAAAGAGCTGTGGACAAAGTTGATTTCTGGATAAAGCTCATTGGCTACTCGGATGGCTTGGCTAAGATCACGCTGAACTGGCTGGTGGTCACAGCCGTTCATCATCAGCCATTGATTGGTAGAAGCATAGCTCTCCACATCAGCCAATTTTTGCTCCCAGAAAACTCTCGCTTCTTCTGGATCTACTGGGATTTCATTCCCATTGCTATACCAGTTGGCAAAGAGAATGCCTAGAACTTTACTGCCATCGGCACCTTGCCAGTACATTTCAGAGTACTGAGAAGTGAACTGCTCGTCCTCTAAGACTTGGTTGTCAAATCCGATTGGCTTCACTCCTCGGCCGAAAGCTGCTACATGAATGCCTGATTGCTGCAGAAGCTGTGGCGCCTGCCCCATATTCCCAAAAGTATCTGGGAAATAACCAATCTGAGTGGACTTGCCCCATTTCTTGCACTCCTGCTGACCGATCAAGGTGTTGCGGACATTGGCTTCGCTGGAAATCAAATAGTCATCCTGCAAGATATAGAAAGGACCGATTTTCAGCTTGCCTTCATCAATATAGCGCTGCAGTTTATCGCGATTTTCTGGACGGATTTCCAGATAATCATCCAAAACAATGGTTTGCCCGTCTAGGTGGAAGGTTTTGAATTCTGGATCATTTTCAAACAAATCAAAGAGATTGTCAAAAAGCTCGACCAGCTGCATGCGGTGGGATTCAAAGGGGAGATACCATTCGCGATCCCAGTGGCTATGAGAAATGATATGTACAGTAATATTTTCCATTTTTGTTCCTCTATTTGTTAATTCTATACCTCAATTTTTAAATCATAATAATCTAATACTAATTCGCAGAACATCATGTTGGCCCAGCTGAACCATTCACGAGAATACTTGGTTGGGTCGTCCACATGGAAGCTTTCGTGCATGACACCTGTGCCACCATCACAGGCCACGAGCAAGTCCAGAATCCGACGTTTTTCTTCCTTATCGTGCGTGGTTAATCCTTGAATGGCTAGGGCAATCGGCCAGATATAGCGGTAGAAGGTATGTGAGCTACCAAGTCCCGCAGCATATTTACCCTCGTAATAGTAAGGATTCTCTGGGCTCAGGATGGTGCGGCGTGTCGCTTGGTAGACTTCGTCGTCAATTGAGCAAAAGCCTAGATAAGGCGCTGCCAAAAGACTTGGCACATTCGGATCGTCCATAATGCTGGCATTCCCCAAACCGTCTACCTCAAAAGCGTAAATCTTTTCGCCTTTAGCATTTTGGGTGTAGGCGTGGTTTTCAATTCCTTCCTTGATTTCCTTTTGCAAGCGTTGCGCATGTGGAATGATCTCCTCAGCACCCTCTAAGTTCAATTTTTCAAAGATTTCTGCCACATAGCCCAAGACAACTGTTGCAAACATATTAGACGGTACTAGATAGCTGTAAATACAAGCATCATCACTTGGACGAAAAGCCGACCAAGTCATGCCTGTCACTGCAAAGTCAGGACCTTTGCCATCATTGACCAAGGTATCTTCCTTGCGATCTGTATCACGGACAAAGCGATAAGAAGATCGGCTGTGGTCCTGCTCGATCGTCCAAACTCGTAGAATTTCTCTGACGCCAGCAACAAAGGTAGCGTCTAGATGACTCGTTTCCCCAGTCTCTTTCCACAAGAGATAAGCCAGCTGCAGAGGATAGCAGAGAGAGTCCACTTCGTACTTGCGCTCCCAAATCCAACCAGACAAGTCTGTATGATCTGTCTCATGGTGACCTTTCCAGTTGTCAGCGATATTAAAGGCATTGGCATAAGGATCTTTGAGAATCAGCGTCATCTGGCGTTTGACCAAGCCAGCAATCGTTTGACGGATTTTTGGATCTTGCTTAGCTACAAAGAGGTAGGGCTTGAGCTGAGCCGTCGAATCCCGTAGCCACATAGCTGGAATGTCGCCTGTCAAGACAAAAGTAGACCCATCTTCTAAGATTTCGACCGTGTTGTCCAAGGTATCCGTATAGCAACGCTCAAAAACAGAGACCCAAGCTGGGTGATCCTGGGCTAACTGGGCAATAGACTCCAACCATTTCCCAACAATTTCTTTAGAATAAACCATATTCCTTCTCCTTTTTCATACTCGTTTACATTCTCTAGTATAGGCTAAACAGTTTTTAAAATATATACACAAACTAAAGGCCTTTCGATCATATATTTTTGCCTTGTCCGCTGCTTCCTGATTCATGTTATAATCAAGACAAAGCAAGCTGGATTGAAGGAGATTTTCCATGAAAACAATACTAGAAACGATTGATACCCGCTATGGAACGGACAATTCTCATAGCTTTTCCCACGGCAATACCCTGCCCTATACAGGGGCACCATTCGGTATGAATTATTTCGTTCCTCAGAGCAGCCATACAGATGGTTCTTGGTTCTTTAAACCAGACTTACCCATTTTCCAAGGTATTCGTCTGACCCACCAGCCCAGTCCTTGGATTGGGGACTTCTCTTGGCTCCTGCTCACGCCTGTCACCGAAAAGATAAGCAAGCCTGATATCTATCACCGCCAGTCGTCGTATCGACCGGACGAGAGCATTTTTCAGCCACATTATTTGAAAGTTCACTCCAATCGTTATCAAGTCAACACGGAACTGACTCCGACTACTTACGGAGCCTGCTTCCGCCTCACAAGCCAAGGGGCACAGCCTATCAGTCTTATCCTGCACAGTGGGGCTCAGACTTATTTTCGAATGCTGGACGCCTACACGCTTATAGGCAGTTTGAAAGAAGAAACCAATCCGGCCAAACAAGCTCTGACCATGCATATTTGCCTGCGCTTTGACCAGCCCATTCAGGCCAGTCGTGGACTTGGAGAGGACTTGGTGCTAAACTTTGAGCAGGGACAACTGCAATTCGTCCTAGCCACTTCCTTTATCTCGGAAGAGCAAGCCGTGACGAATCTGCCCCAAGCTGACTTTGACAGGGTGAAAGAGCAAACCAAGCAAGCCTGGGAAAGCTATCTCCACCGATTTGATGTTGTGGAGCAGGGGAAAGTTGACCGCCGCATATTCGACCAGACTCTTTACCGCCTTTTCATCTTTCCTCAGACCTTTTATGAAATCACTCCTGAAGGACAAGAAATTCATTGGGACTTTACCCATCAAACTGTCCAGTCTGGCAAATTCTATACTAATATCGGTTTTTGGGATGGTTTTCGTACCAATTTTCCTCTACTAGCTCTTATCGCACCAGACATCTATCATGACTTTCTAGAAGGATTTCTGAATTTCTACAAAGAAACGGGCTATCTACCCAAGTGGCTAGCTCCTGATGAACGGGGCATGATGCCAGGCACCTTGATTGACGGTGTTATTGCGGATGCCGCTGCGAAAGATCTCATTCCCGATCTAGAACAGGAATTGTTCCAAGCCATGCTAGACACAGCCGAGAAAGAAGATCCTTCCCAACGTTACGGCCGACACGGGGCTAGCGACTACCAAGCCCTGGGCTACCTGCCAACAGATTATCATGAAAGCGTCAGCCACACGCTGGACTATAGTTACAGCGACTTTTGCATTGCCAGCCTAGCCAGCAAACTCCACGAGGAACAAGTAGCCCAGCGATACGGCCAGCAGGCACGCCATTACCAAAACTTTTTTGACTCAGAAACGGGCTATATGCGGGCCAGAGACCGACAAGGACAATTCCGAGCCGACTTTTCTCCTTACAGCTGGGGACGAGATTACGCAGAATGCTCTGCTATTCAAAATACGCTCAGCGTCTTCCATGATATTGAAGGCTTAAAAGAGCTCATGGGCGGTGAGGCAGCCTTTACCGATTATCTGACTAGGCTCTGTCAGGATCAGCCTTATTTTGATGTCAGAGGCTACGGCTACGAAATTCATGAAATGAGCGAGATGGCGAATGCTCACTTTGGCCAGCTAGCCATTTCCAATCAACCTAGTTTTCATATCCCTTATCTTTTCCGCTATAGTGCCAAGCCAGAATACACCAGTCTGTTAATTAAAGCCTTGAGAGAAGAGGCTTTTCAGGCTAGTTGGCAGGCTTTTCCTGGTGACGAAGACAATGGCAGCCTCTCTGCTTGGTATATTTGGAGCGTCTTGGGGCTCTATCCGACTTGCCCCGGCAAGCCCCAGTATGACTTGGGCATTCCTCTCTTTGATCATCTGCGCCTCTACCTGCCACAAAGTCAAAAATGGCTTGATATTTACGCTCATGATAACTACCCCCACTTCCAGTTTGTGAAAAAGGCAGAATTAGACGGACGAAGCCAGCAGCGAATTTCCCATGAGGACTTACTGGCTTCTGACAGGCTTGACTTCTACCTGTCTTGGTTGCCAAATTCATCTTCTACACAATCATAAAAACAGCAAAAGAGGCTGGGACAAAAGTCCTAGCCTCTCAATTGTCTTTGGATTGTCGAGCAAGACGCAGTGGTTGAGTGGGCTCTACTACGCTGATTTCATCAGCTTTTACAGCCCTACTCAACTGTGCGGAGGTGGGACGACGAAATCGAATTCTAACCAATTACCGATTTCTGTCCCACTCTCTTTTCTCATTCTAACTTCCCTTGACCTCAATCTTGATCCTACTTTGACGACCGTCCTCTCGACTGGCGCAAAGGTAAAAATTCAATTCTTTCTGACCTGTGAAAGCCAAAGTTGATAAGGTCAGCTCTTTTCTCGTCTCACCTGGAGCAAAGGTCACATCCCAGATTTGATCCTCATAAGCCGCTCCGTGCGTTCCTGTGCCAGGCTCCGTAACCAGTCGGATCTGCTCCGCCTGCTCCAGCCCGTCTAAACGACGCAGACTAATCTGACTTGATTGCCCCCCAATTACTGTGTCCGCTGCTCGTGAAAGCACCAAACCAGAAGACCTCTTTTCTTCCTCCATGATCGCTGGTGTCCTGTACACGCCCAGCTTACTCAACAGTGGCAAGGCTTGGAAATCCGTCAAAATCAAGCGTAAGTGACGAGCCTCGACCATTTCGCCCAAAAGCAGACGCTTATAGCCAATCGTCTGACCACGGGCAAAAACAGTCCAACCATCCTCCTTCTTCACTTCCAGGATAAAGCCTGCGACCCGTTGCCCTTTGGCAATCGGTTCTCTGATTTCTAGCAGATTAAAAGTGCAGCTGTAACCTAGGTCAATCTCCAAGACATAGGAAGCCTCCTCCGCATTCGGAGCCCAGAAGCTATCCCTTTGACCATCCGTCAGATTGCTTGCTGGATAGCCTACCCTTTCACTGCTACTTGTGACATCAGCCTCCGCAGCCAAGTCTTGATCGTAAAGGCTAGAGATAACCTGATGAAACTCCTGCAGGCGCTGGACATCGACTTCCGCCAACAAGCCCTCCTTGGTCGGAGGCACATTGAGCAAAAGCGGCGTCCCCCGCCCCACCGAAGCCAGATAAATATCCAACAAATCCGCCAAGGACTTGGGTTGCTGACTTTCATGATAAAACCAACCCGAACGCAGGGAAACGTCTGCTTCTCCAACAGAATAGTGCGTACCGTCTGGATCGCCATGGCAAAGATAGACAGGCGGTGTCTGCTCACTCAGCTTTTCCGGTCGAATCTTCTGCCACAAGGGATCGCCAGCTCGGCCACTTTCATTGCCAATCCAACGCAATTCAGTCGCTTCAGTTGAAAAAATGACAGCATCCTTTTGATAGCGACGAATGGTCTCAAACCAAGCCTCAAACTCATAGGAAAGCTTTTGAGCCCCTTCTCCACGCGCCCCATCCATCCAGATTTCAACAAATTTCCCTTTATTGCCATAGAGCGGATTGCTCAATATTTCTTCTAATTGCTGCTGATAGTACTCATTGTAGGCTTTTTGAGTATCTACGTGATAGAGCGGACTGTGGGCATCCCAAGGCGACAGATAAAGCCCCAAATCCATATCATACTGACTGGCTGAGCGTGAAATCTCAGCCAGGAGATCACCCTTGCCATCTCTCCACGGACTGGCAGCCACCGTATAGTCTGTATAACGGCTTGGATAAAGAACAAAACCATCATGATGCTTGACCACGACAATGACCCGTTTAAAGCCTGTTTCTTTCAGAACCCTGATCCACTGGTCTGTATCCAGTTTAGTCGGATTGAAAAGCCGAGGATCTTCTTGACCATTTCCCCATTCCTGCTCGTAAAAGGTATTGATGCCAAAATGGATAAAAGCGGCCAATTCATCTCGATGATAAGCCAGCTGGGCTGCCGAAGGCAAGGGACCAAAATCCGCAATCTCTTCTATTTTCTTCATAAATCTCGCTATTCCTCATTTCTTCCTAGTCAATCTCTTCTCTAGCTCCACTATAGCAAAAAAAGAAGACGCTAGCAACGCCTCCTTTTCGACTTCCTAAAAATCCACTCTTTCTTCTATAATTTGTGGAAGACTGAAAATCCTGTCCTAATCCTTGCAAATCGTTTTAGTGATATCTCAAAATTCCAAATTCCTTTGAGTGCCTTTAACATCCCCTAGCATGATACTCTTGACAAACCTTAGTCAAAGACAATCAAGGCCTTAATGGTCTTCCGCTCATCCATATCTTTATAGGCTTGGTCAATCTCTTCCAGTTTATAGCTGGAAGTAAAGACACGACCTGGATTGATGTCGCCATCAAGGACTGCTTTCAGCAAGATTTGCTTGTCATAGGTTGTGACAGAGGCTGCACCACCTGCCACTGTGATGTTTTGAGCAAAGGTGGAACCAATCGGATGCTTTTCGCAATGAGGAACACCAACAAAGCCTAATCGTCCACCATTATGGAGGACACCAAGGGCTTGGTCAACGGCCGCTTCTGTTCCGACACATTCAAGCGCAGCGTCGGCTCCGCCACCGAGGAGTTCGCACACCTTGGCAATGCCTTCTTCGCCACGCTCTGCAACAACAGCTGTCGCTCCTGATTCAAGCGCCATCTTTTGTCGGTCTTCGTGACGGCTCATGAGGACGATTTGGGAAGCTCCCCGCATCTTAGCTGCGATAACAGCACATTGTCCAACAGCGCCATCCCCGATGACAACTACCTTGTCGCCTGCTTTCACATCTGCCACACGCGCCGCATGGTAGCCTGTCGGCATGACATCAGCCAGCGCCAAGAAGGACTTAAGCATCCCCTCTGAATAATCTGACGGCTGACCCGGAATCTTCACCAAAGCCCAGTTGGCATACTCGAAGCGCATATATTCCGCTTGCACCCCATCTGACCAGTTATTACCAATATGCCGGTCACAAGTCCCATCATATCCTGCCCAGCAAGCATCGCAGTCCCCACATCCATGGGTAAATGGAGCAATGACAAAATCGCCTGCTTTCACAGTCGTTACTGCATCACCGACTTCCTCGACAATACCGATCGCCTCGTGTCCACTGTTCATGCGCCCAGGCTTCACCTGCTCATTTCGATAACTCCACAGGTCAGAGCCACAGACACAGGTACGAACAATGCGGATAATGGCATCATCTGGGTCTAGAATTTGCGGATGATCCATTTCTACTAGTCCAACTTGACCAGCCTTGAGATAAACTGCTGATTTCATTGCATTTCTCCTTGTGTTTTACTAACTATATTATATCACTTTTCAGAGACCTAGCCTAAGGGAAGGTAAAAGAGTTGCGTGACAATTTTCTTTCCCAGCAAGCCCTACCTCATCGCGTTTTAAAGGCTGCTTTCTTAGTCCTCACTAAGTGAAGCCGGAGTCCCCCAACAACTGCCTGAATCCATCAAAATGACCTCTAGCGTGACTCGGCTAGAGGTCTGATTCACCTTGCTGATATGGGAGCAATCAGTTTATTCCATTCGGAACTGACTAACAATGATTATTGATTATTAAATTTTTAATTCCTTTAAGCGCTAATGATTTTCTTTTATCTTAGCATTAGAAATATTAATCACAAAGCAACTATCGGTTAACATCTCGAAGACTGAAAACCATCTAAAAGCTTCTACTTTCTATCCCACTGTCATAATCAGATAGGCTAAGCAGGCCTACCCAATGATTTAACCAATAGTCCAGTAAAGCAACGACGTATATGTTACAAATAAATATATCAGCAAAGCAAATCGAATGCGAAATTAATTTTTCCTTTCCCTATCTTTACTTCTATTATACTCCTCCTAGCAAAAGATTGCAAGCGTTTACACTATAGAAGTTGAAAATATTTTAACATAAAAGAATGAATATAAAAAGGAAAGGAGACCTTTCAATAAGGTCCCCTTTAGGCTGTAGATGATTCCTATAAGTTGCTATAGTTAATAAGGCTTTTTAAAAAGAAAATCAGCTATTAGACTTATTTTTCGTCGTCTTTATGAAGCATGTTTTTAACACCTTCAATAGCGCCTTCAACTGCATCTTTTGCATCTTCAGCAACTTCTTTGACTTTAGAAACAACTTTTTCAGCTACTCCTTCTTTTTCAAGTTTTTCGTCACCGATTACTTTCCCAACACCTTCTTTGACAGCGCCTTTAGCTTGGTTGAATTTTTCTTCTGTTGACATAACTATGTCCTCCTTTATTTCTTTTTGTTTTTAATTAATGTACGCGAGCTTTTTCACTTGATGAAGCAGCATCTTTAACAGCTTCTACACCTTCACCAACTTTTTCTTGAACGGCTGAAAAACCACCGCTAAGACCAGATTTTGCTTTTTCGAATTGCTCTGAAGCGAATTCGCCTGTTGATTCAGCAACATCTGTCACTCGATCTTGAAGGCTAACTGAGTCAGCTTCATGTTGTTCTTTCGTTTTAATATCAACAACATTGACATTTACTTCAACAACTTCCAAATCAGTCATCTTAGAAACTTCTTCTACAACAACTTTCTTGATTTCTTTGTATAGAGCAGGAACATTCTTTTGATATTCCGCAACCACATTCAGGTCAACAGCTACTTGTTCTTTACCAACTTCAACATTGACACCATGAGTGACATTGTCAGAGTTGACCAATTTATCTTTTATGTTAGAGAAGAAGCCACCGTCAACAGCCAGCAAACCTGAAACTTTCTCTAAAGAGAGACCGATAATTTTTTGAATGACCTTATCATCGTAAGTCAATTCACCTTTTACTTCATGAGCTGCTTGAGCAACTTCTTTTTTTGCAACATCTTTAACATCTTTATTTGACATGCTAAACTCCTTTATTCTTATTTAAATATATTTTTGTTTTGAATATAATATCCAATTCCTGCCCCTAGAGTAGCGCAAATCAAGACAAATAGAGTCTTAAAGAAGCCAAAGGATAGGATAAAACACGCTAGAATAATGCCTGCTAATCCAGACAAGATTGGATATTGATATTTTTTAAACCATTCCATTTTTTACTTCCTTACTTTACACGACTAGTAGTTTTTTTAGCCGCTTCTTTTGGCTTGAAGTCTGAGACAGAGATTTTAAGCTTGACATTATGATTGATTCCGAAGAATTCTGTCAATCCAGACGCAATTTCTTCTTGAATCAACTGACTTCTCTTGATGATGTTTTCCGAAGGAACGATTGCGCCTTTAACGGAAACCATGCATTTGTTTTTACGGCTATTTACTGAAACTGTAGGATCTTTAATTAAACCGTGTTCTGTTAACAGACTACGAACAAAACCTTCAATTGCTGAATTTTTCAGCATCAGTTTCCCATCCGCATCAGCTAGCTGAATTTCCAAACGTCTCTTAGGATAAAAAGCTATCACTAACATCAGTAGTAAGATTAAGCTTGCTAAAACCACAGTGCCCCAGAAAACATACCTAGAAAGATAGTAGCCCACAAAAGGAATCTGCTTCCAAGTGAATAACTTCCAGCTAAATAACTGGAGCCCCAGACCGCTGACTTTATGAAAGTCTAGCAAAACAGGAATCAAAATTGTCAAGATTAAAATACAGAAAATAAGGGAAAGTATTTTTCTTGATTTTGACATATTGAATCCTCACATCATTAAATTTTAAATTGTATTTTGAACGTAAAAAGACAATTTATGCCTTTTTACCTACAAAAAATGATACAACAGCTACTACAATAACTGCACCAATGATAGAAGGAAGCAAGGCCATACCAGCCAAACTAGGACCCCAAGTTCCCAAAAGTGACTGACCGACAGCAGAACCAACTAAACCTGCAACAACGTTTGCAATAACACCCATTGAGCCGCCTTTTTTAGTGATTGATCCAGCAATAAGACCAATAAGACCTCCAACAATAATAGACCAAAGCATATTGATTCTCCTTTCTAATTTTTTCTAAATCAAAATTGTTTAATAATATTTTTTACTATTATTTTTTGATTAACATAATTATATAATTTTCCAACTTGGAAACATAATAATTCAACTTGGTTTTCTTTCCGTTTATCTGTACTATAGATACGCAAAGATAAGAATTCCTTGTTCTATAGGCTTTTATCAGCATTTTTAGATATATTTTAGAGTTGTTAAACGAGGTTAAATGCATAAAATATGGTATAATTGCCTGATAATAAAAACACTATATAAAGAAAGATAATATTTTAATGCGAGAATTACTGTCTAAAAAGAGCCACAGGCAATTAGAACTATTAGAACTACTATTTAAAAACAAACGCTGGTTTCATATTTCTGAACTGGCTGAACTATTGAATTGTACAGAACGTTCAGTAAAAGATGATTTATCCCATGTCAAGTCTGCGTTTCCTCAATTGATTTTTCACTCGTCCACTAATGGTATACGTATCATTAATACCGATGATAGTGATATTGAGATGGTGTATCACCATTTTTTTAAGCATTCAACCCATTTTTCAATTTTAGAATTCATCTTCTTTAACGAAGGATATGAAACTGAGAGTCTTTGTAAAGAGTTTTATATAAGCTCTTCCTCACTCTATCGTATAATCAGTCATATTAACAAAATCATAAAAAAACAATATAATTTTAAAATTAGTCTCAATCCTGCTCGAATCATTGGAAATGAGATCGATATCCGTTACTTTTTTGCCCAGTATTTTTCAGAGAAATATTATTTCCTTGAATGGCCATTTGAAGATTTTTCAGTAGAACCTTTGTGTAAGCTGTTAGCACTGGTCTATAAAGAAACTGCATTTCCTGTCAATTTCGCAACTCAAAGAATGTTAAAATTGCTCCTGGTTACAAATTTATACCGAATAAAGTTTGGTCATTTCTTGGAAGTTGAGAAAGATTCTTTTAACAATCAATTGTTAGAATCTTTTATGCAGGCAGAAGGAATCGAAGACATTGTAGCGAGCTTTGATTCTGAATATCATATCTCTTTGAATAAAGAAGTGATAGGTCAACTATTTGTCTCCTATTTTCAAAAAATGTTTTTCATTGATGAAAATCTATTTATGAGCTGCGCAAAAACAGACAGCTATGTAAAAAATTCGTATCAATTATTAAGTGATTTAATTGATCAGATAGAAAGCAAATATAATCTAAAAATAGACAATAATGACAATCTTATTTGGCATTTGCATAATACAGCACATCTGCACCGTCAGGAACTATCTACAGAGTTTATTCTATTTGATCAAAAAGGGAATACAATCAAGAACTTTCAAAATATTTTCCCTCAATTTGTTTCAGATATTAAAAAAGGGATTGAACATTATCTAGAGACTTTGGATATCTATAGCACACCAATGAAAGTCAACCATCTATCCTATACTCTTATCACTCACAGCAAACATTTAGTGCTGAACCTTTTACAAAATCAGCCTAAATTAAAAGTTTTAGTCATGAGTAATTTTGATCAGTATCATGCAAGATCAGTAGCAGAGACACTTTCTTATTATTGCAGTAATAATTTTGAACTTGAAGTTTGGAATAAATTAGAACTATCCATCGATTCTTTAAAAGAATCACCTTATGACATCATCATTTCTAATTTTATTATCCCACCGATTGAAAACAAGAGGCTGATTTATTCCAACAACGTTAATACGGTTGAGTTAATATCCTTACTTAACGCCATGATGTTTATTCAAATAGATGAGTAAGCAAGATTTTCATAAGATAAAAAACCGCAATCTAGCGGTTTTTATTGATTTATTTGAGAAAATGTTAAAAAAAGATACAGTCCTGTGAAGACAGAGTTATATCCGTTTAATAATTATTTACTGCTTATTCATTTTTTTAGCATTCCAAAAAAATGGGCAAGCCTATTCAAACAAGCCGTAATAATCCGCTATGGTCATCTTGGCTTTTTCTTCTTGCTTAAGGTCCTGGATGATCTGACCCTCCTTCATGACAATCAGACGGTTGCCGTATTTGAGAGCATCCTCCATGTGATGGGTAATCATGAGGGCTGTCAGCTGGTCTCTGCGGACAAAGTCGTCAGTTAACTCCATAAGGGCCACACTGGTCTTGGGATCCAGCGCTGCTGTATGCTCGTCCAAGAGAAGCAGTTCCGGACGCTTGAGAGTCGCCATGAGCAGACTCAAAGCCTGTCTCTGACCACCTGATAAAAACTCAATCGGCGTATCCAGATGTTTTTCCAGACCATTGCCAATCTTATCAATAGTCTCCTGAAACTCCTGCCGATAGCTATTAAGCCGACGAGGGACTAGACCGCGGGATTCGCCACGAAACTTGGCGATCAGCAGGTTTTCCGCCACTGTCATCCGAGGAGCCGTTCCCATCTTGGGATCTTGAAAGACGCGCGATAAATATTTGGCTCTCTTTTCAGGTGAGAAGTTGGTCACATTTTCGCCCAAGATGTAAATGCTACCGCTGCTCAGAGGGAGCGTGCCGGCAATCACATTAAAAAGGGTTGATTTCCCTGCTCCATTGCCGCCCAAAATCGTGATAAAATCGTGCTCATGAATCTCCAGCGACACATCGTTTAGGATGACCTTTTCTTCATCAAAGCCGTTATTGACCCGCTTGCTGGCATTTTTTAATTCTACAATCGCTGTCATTTGCTTAACTTAGCTCCTTTAAAGAATGTATTTTTCAAGGTCGGAATCATGAGGCAGACCGCCAAGATAACCGCACTGTAGAGACGGAGATAGCTCGTGTTGAAGCCAAGAGCAATGACACCCCAAATCAGAAACTGGTAGGCAATGGCACCAACCACAATGGTAATCAGGCGTTCAGCCAAGGTCAAACCCCTAAAAAGTACTTCCCCGATAATCAGACTGGCCAAGCCGACGACGATAACCCCAATTCCACGGGACACATCCGCATAGCCTTCCTGCTGGGCAATCAAAGCACCAGACAAGGCAATGACGCCATTAGACAAAATCATGCCCATCAATTCCATGCGGCCAGTATTGATCCCAAAACTGCGAGCCATGTCCGGATTATCTCCAGTCGCGATATAAGCCTGCCCTAGCTTGGTATCTAGGAAAAAGAGTAGGGCTACAATGACCAGGCTGACAAAAATCAAGCCTGTCAGGAGATTGTTAATTTCTCCAGAGAAGGGCAAAAAGTCCTGAATCTGCTGAGTTCCCAGCAGACCTAGATTAGCCCGCCCCATGATCATAAGCATAATGGAATGGCAAGAGGTCATGACCAAAATTCCTGACAGCAGGGTCGGAATCTTGCCCTTGGTATAGAGAAGCCCGGTCGCCAAGCCTGCCAGACATCCCGCCAACACCGCAGCCGCCGTCGCCAAGAAAGGGTTCACCCCTTTGGTGATTAAAGTGACGGCTACCGCCCCACCTAGAGGAAAGGAACCTTCCGTCGTCATATCTGGAAAATTCAAAATCCGAAAAGTCATGAAAATCCCCAGACCCAAAATGGCCCAGACCAGACCTTGTGAAATAATGGAAAGAATCATCTTATTGTCCTAACTAAATTAAAATCGTATTCTATTTTAACACAAAAAAGCAGCCAATTTCAATGCCGAAATACCGACAGATAAATTGGCTTTCCTAGGTAATTACTGAACGACGGTCATTCGCCCTGTAGCAACGTCATATACCGCTCCTGAGATCTCTACATCATCTGGGATTAGAGGTGATTGGCGGAGAAGCTCCACGTCTTCCCGCACACTTTCCTCCACATCTGTAAAAGGAAGAAAATCCTGACCGCTAACATCAACGCCCAGCTCTTGATTGAGAAAAGCAGTAAATTCTTCATTTTTGAAAGTCTGTGCACCGCAATCCGTATGGTGCAAGACTACAATTTCCCGCGTTCCCATCTGCTGCTGAGAGATGACCAGCGAACGAATCATGTCCTCCGTCACCCGACCGCCAGCATTGCGCAAGATATGGGCATCTCCCAGCGCCAACCCCAGAGCCTGTGCCACATGGAGCCTAGAGTCCATACAGGTCACGATTGCCACCTTGGTCTTAGGCTTAATCGGCAGGTGGGAGGTCCCATGCAGGTCCACATAGGCTTGGTTGGCCTTCATAAAATTTTCAAAATAGGACATTCTTTCCCCTTACTAGAATTTATTTGATAATCAAACCATTTCCTACCATCTTATCATCTTTTTGGTGTTTTGTCAGTTTTCAGATCTAGATAAAGCAAAAATGTACGTTTTTTTATAAAAAATGGAAGAAAAATCTAAAAAAGGTGCGGAAATTCATCCACACCTTTCTATGAACCTTTTGCGATATAGCGGCTGAGTGAGCCCGCAAAGCTTTGAAGATTGAGACTTTGAACATAGATTTCTCCGGTGCCTCGGAAGGTGTTTACAACTCCCTCTCCCGTTCCAATCGACTGCCAGAAACCATTTTCTAGATGGATGTTATAATCCAAAGACTGACTCCAAGCTACGACATGAGCATTATCAATGGTTACTTCTTGGTTATTTAGTTCAATTTTCCTAATCGATCCATAGGCATTGGCCAAGAGAGTGCCCTGGCCTTGAGTCGTCATGACAAAGAGGCCACCTTGACCGCCAAATATTGCCTTGCCAACAGACTGGCGTTCCATCGTATAGTAAGCTGTACCATCCAGAGCCAGAAAGGCACCATCATTGAGCCGGTACTGCTTTTCTCCCAAATAGAGAGGAATAACTTGGCCGGGAACTTCTGGTGCTAAAGCTAGAAAACCGTTATCGGACTGGGCGACAGCTTGGGTGATGAAGGTACTTTCACCAGACACCATGGAACGGCCGACTGCCTTAACAAAGCGTCCCAAACCTGAACCGTTAGCATTGAGCTGAGTGTTCAAGGTTACATTAGGCGTGTGATAGACCATACTGCCACGCTGGATAAAGACTGTCTCTCCTTGATTGAGGTAGAGGTCAACGAGTGGAAATTGCATGTTGCTATCCATGGAAAATTGCATAAGAGTTCCCTCCTTGTTTTTTAAGAAAATTATAGCAATAATAAAATATTTTTGCAATCTAAAACAAAGAAAATCATCCAGCAAAGACTTTTTTCAAGACTTCCCCAATCGTTGTCACACCGATGACTTGGATAGTGTCTGGCACCTTGAGGCCGTTCAGAGAGTTTTTGGGAGCATAAATCTTGGTGAAGCCCAGTTTTGCTGCTTCGTTGATGCGCTGCTCGATGCGATTGACTCGACGGATTTCGCCTGTCAGGCCAATTTCACCGATAAAGCACTCTTGAGGATTGGTAGGCAGTTCCTTGTAGCTGGAAGCAATGGCTACCGCCACCGCCAAATCAATGGCTGGCTCATCTAGCTTGACACCACCAGCTGATTTGAGGTAGGCGTCTTGATTTTGCAGAAGGAGTCCTGCCCTCTTTTCCAGAACCGCCATGATAAGGCTGGCTCGGTTAAAGTCCAGTCCAGTCGTGGTTCGCTTGGCATTTCCAAACATGGTCGGTGTCACCAAGGCCTGCACCTCCGCTAAAATCGGCCGCGTCCCTTCCATGGTCACGACAATGGATGAGCCTGTCGCACCATCCAGCCGCTCTTCCAGAAAGACTTGACTTGGATTGACAACCTCGACTAGCCCGCCAGACTGCATTTCAAAAATGCCGATTTCATTGGTTGAACCAAAGCGATTTTTAACTGCCCGTAAAATACGGAACGTATGCTGGCGTTCGCCCTCAAAATAAAGCACGGTGTCCACCATATGCTCTAGCGTTCGAGGGCCGGCCAAAGTCCCTTCCTTAGTCATGTGACCAACGATAAAGGTCGCAATATTATTGGTCTTGGCCAGCTGCATGAGCTCAGCTGTCACCTCTCGAACCTGAGAAACAGAGCCTTGAACACTGGAAATCTCTGGCGACATCACCGTCTGTATAGAGTCAATAATCAGAAAATCTGGCTTGTTTTTCTCAATCTCCGTACGGATATTTTGCATATTGGTCTCGGCGTAGAGATAAAATTCACTGTCAATATCACCGAGACGTTCCGCTCGCAACTTAATCTGCTCAGCTGATTCCTCTCCGCTGACATATAGGACGGTGCCCTGATGAGAAAGCTGAGTGGACACCTGCAGAAGCAGGGTGGATTTCCCGATACCGGGATCCCCGCCAATCAGGACCAGACTGCCAGGTACTACGCCACCACCTAGCACACGATTGAACTCGTCCATTTCCGTCTTGGTCCGATTGACATCAATAGAAGTGACCTCAGCCAGCTTCATGGGCCGAGTCTTTTCGCCCGTCAAGGAAACACGGGCATGCTTGACCTCAGCAGCCTCTACCTCTTCAACAAAAGAAGACCAAGAGCCGCAGTTAGGACAGCGGCCTAGATACTTGGGAGAATGGTATTCACAATTTTGACAGACAAAGGTCGTTTTTTTCTTAGCTATGATAAACCTCTTTCTATATCTCTATCTCACATTCAATCACTTGGCAAAAATCAATTTGCTCATTTGGCACAAACTGACGGATCAGCATGCGATGGGCTACAAGGACTACTGTCTCGTAGTCTCTGTATTTGCTTAAGGCACTGAAAAAGCGGGCTTTCATCTGCTCAGCCGTTTCATACTGGATAGGACTGTTGGGTAGCAAGGCACCATTATTTTCTAAAAACAGGCTTCGAGCTTTTTCAAAATTCTCCATTCCCAGTTCATAGACCTGCCATTCGTGTAGCAAAGGCTCCACTCTCAAAGGAAGGCCAGTGGCACAAGCTACATAAGATGCCGTTTCTAAAGCTCGCGTCATTGCAGAAGACACCAGCAAATCAGCTGAACGCAGTAAAGGATGCTGGCAAAGTTCCTGAGCCTGCCGTCTTCCCTGCTCAGATAAAGGCGCCAAATCTAGACCAAAGCCAGTATAAGAACGCTCCTCTAACTCACTGTAATCGGGCTCACCGTGGCGCACAAAGATTACTTTCATCTCAATGCCCAGTAGAGCCAAATCCGCCTGTCCGCACACCGTCGGCTACATCTCCATCCGCAATCAAGAAGGGTGCAAAGACAGCTTGCACAATGCGGTCACCCACTTCGAGGACGACTTCTTGGTCTGTGATGTTCTGCATCTGAGCAAAGATATGGCCTTCGTTCCCAGGGTTACCATAGTAGTCACCGTCGATGACCCCAACGGAGTTAATCAAGACTAAGCCTTTTTTACGAGGATTGGACGAGCGGTCATAGAGATAAAGCACCTCGCCCGGCTGCATATAGGCCTTGACACCCGTCGGAACCAGCTTAATCTCCCCTGGCGCAATGATGGTGCGCTCTGCCACTTTCAAATCATAGCCCGCTGCGTGAGCCGTCTCTCTCTTGGGCAGCAAATCTTCATTTGGAAAGCTGGAAACCAGCTCAAATCCACGAATTTTCATACATTTCTCTTTTCTATTTTTGCTGTCCCTATTATACTAAATTCGCAAAAAACAAGCAAAAAAACCGCCGATTGAGCGGTTTTCCTTAGTATAAATCTTTGACGACCTTTCCATCCTCTAGATAGGTAAACTGCTCCGTCAAATCTGACGTGAAAACCTGATACATTTCCTGAAAGCTCACAGCCAGCGAGTAGCTGTCAAGGTCTTTGCGGTCAATCCAGAATACCTCGCCTTCTTCGGATGAGA
Source organism: uncultured Streptococcus sp. (assembly GCA_963547765.1). Lineage (GTDB taxonomy): Bacteria > Bacillota > Bacilli > Lactobacillales > Streptococcaceae > Streptococcus. Next base: position 55,874 of record CAUUSJ010000003.1, read on the forward strand.
CCAGTTCTCCCTCAAAACGATTGGTCTTGTAAAGAAAAACGATATAGCGCTCATCTTTTTCAGTGTAAAACTGCTTGACACCACACAAGCGAGGCTCATAGATCGTCAGGCCCGTTTCTTCCTTGATTTCCCGTATCACTGATTTGACAAAGGACTCACGATGTTCAACATGGCCGCCTGGAAAGCAGAGGCCCGTCCAATCGTCATCTACTTTATTTTGCACTAAAATGCGGTCCCCATCGTAAACCATACACATATTTGTTAAAATAACTCGCTCTGCTCTTGACATTTCTGCTCCTCCATCTACCGACTGATTCGCTCGGCCTGCTGTGATTCATTATAACATAAAAGGCATCAAATTGATGAAAATCCAGATTTCTCAGCCCTTCCAGCAAAAAAACCGCCGATTGGGCGGTTCTTATAGGGAGATTATTATGAAAAAGAAAAGTTTTAGGATTTCATCAAACAAAGTTAGGAGGTCTTCATTTGATGGTTATATTATATAAAGCTTATCTTAAAATTAGCTAAAAATAATTTAAAAATTTATAATTCTTGCAAAAGATATTGAAATAGTTCTAAGTTGCCCTTTTCTTCGTTGATCAAAAACTCTGGGTGCCACTGAAGGCCGATGATACGGCTACCATCCACAGCCTCAATCGCTTCGATGGTATTATCCCTTGGGTCAAAGGCGGTTGCTCGAAAATTCGGTGCCAAGTCCTTAATACTTTGGCGATGGACAGAATTAATCTGGCTGGCCTGACCAAATAAACGCTCCACAACGCTGCCTTTCTCTGTGCGAATGGAGTGCGAAGTACCAAATGGCTCTCCCTGCCAGTGATTGTCAATCTGCTGATTAAGCGTGCCACCAAAAGCGACATTGACCAGCTGTAGGCCGCGGCAGATGGCCAAGACCGGCTTATCCTGACGAATAGCTTCCTTCAAGAGAGCCAGCTCAAACTCATCGCGAGCCAGATTGTAATCATCGCTATCGATGGCCTTTTCCTCTCCATAAAACTGCGGATGAACATTTTGACCACCTGATAGGATGAGCTTATCAATGGTTTCTATATAGTCCTTGACCAGACTTTTATCCCCGACAGGAATCACCATCGGCAGACCGCCGACCAGCTTGATGCTTTCGGCAAATTTGCAAGATACAGATGAATGAATGTTTTTGCCCGCCTGATCCACTGGACAAAGATTAGCTGACACTCCAACAATTGTTCTGCACATAGATGATCCCTCCTTAACTTGATATAGAATATCTTACCATTCCACCTCTCAGCCGTCCAATAGTATTTTTTAAAGCTGGTCATAAAAATTTTTTATGTCAAGAACAGCTTTCCACAAAAAGGAATCTAGTAGCGACAGACAAGAAAAAATCAGCAGAAGTCCGCTGATTTCATTTTTCTAATTCAAGCATGACACTGACTGCGGTCAAGGCATAAAGCGGAGCTGTTTCAGCCCGCAGGATACGTGGGCCTAGACCTGCTGAGACAGCGCCTGCTTGACCAAAGGCGGCTATTTCATCTGGCGATAGACCGCCCTCCGGTCCGAAGATAAAGAGCAGTTTGTCTCCCTTAGCCAAACCTTTCACAGCCTCTACCAGAGCGGCAGCTTCGCCCTCCTTGGCCGCTTCCTCGTAGGCGACGATGATAGTGTCAAACTGAGCCAGCTGAGCCAAAAACTCTGCCTTTTTATCAAAGAGCCGAACCACAGGAATCAGATTGCGCTTGCTCTGCTCTGCTGCTCCCTGAGCAATTTTCTCCAGTTTTTCACTCTTTTTAGCCAGTTTTTTACCATCCCACTTGGCTACCGACCAGTCCGCTGGAAAGCCCCAGATAGCACTAGCTCCTAGCTCCGTTGCCTTTTGAGTGATAAATTCCAACTTATCGCCCTTGGGAAAGCCTGAAGCAATGCTCACTTGAACAGGCAGCTCAGTATTGTCCGCCAGCTCCTCCACGATTTCCAAACTCTGCTGGATAGGATCCAATACCCGAGCCAGTCGCTTCACGCCATCATCAAAGACCAGTGTGACTTGGTCGCCCTCTTTGAGCCGCATGACTGAAAACATATGTTTGGCCGTGTCCTTATCCGTAACCACCAGAGGAGACTGAGGACTTCCTTTTATAAAATACTGCTGCATCTAACCACCTATCACGCCTGAAATGTCCTGCGTTTTCTTAAAGACACAGGCATTCCATTCGCCCTGAATCATATGCGTTTCCAGGAAAAATCCTGCCGTTTCTGCTGACTCGCGCACCATTTCCCACTTCTCAGAAATAATCCCACTCATAATCAGATAGCCCTCATCCTTGACCAGACGGTAGGCATCCTCTGTCAGATGGATGAGAATATCGGCCAAGATATTGGCAACGATGACATCCGCCTCGATTTCTACGCCTCGGAGAAGATCCCCCGGCGCCACATGAATGTTCTCCATACCTGGATTGAGCTCAATATTTTCCTGTGCCACGCGCACAGCTACCTCATCTAAATCATAGGCGTAGATATCCTTAGCGCCCAAGAGTGAGCTAGCAATAGAGAGAACTCCGCTGCCCGTGCCTACATCCAGCACCGTTTCTCCGCCCCGCAAGATCTGCTCCAGAGCAAAGAGGCTCATCTTGGTCGTCGGGTGAGTCCCTGTACCAAAGGCCATGCCAGGGTCCAGCTTGATAATCTTCTCACCAGCTGTCGCCTCATAATCCGTCCAAGACGGCACAATGGTCAAGTCATGGGTGATACGAGCCGGCTCAAAGTATTTCTTCCAGTTATCCGCCCAGTCTTCCTCAGCCAGTTCCTGCCTAGTCAGCTGAATATCTCCCGTCTCCAAGCCAAAGCCATCTAGCTCAGCCAGTCGCTCATTGACCTGGGCTGCAACAGCCTCTATATCCACCGAATCCGGGTAGTAGCTGGTAATCTTGACCCGATCGCTCTGCTCAACTTCTGGAAAAAGCTCACCATACTGGTCAACCTGCCCCAGATAATCTGCGCTGTCATCGATAGCCACGCCCTGACTGCCCAGCTCAATCAGAATATTAGAGGCTGCTTCTTCCGCCTCACGCTTCACTTCAATCGTTAATTCCTGCCAAGTGTCCATTATTAAATACCAGGCCCGTAAAACACAAAGCCAAAATAGGAAATTCTCTGACGACGCTTGCGTATAAGAGAACTTTATCTTTTTGGCATAGTATTTAGGGCGGGTTCAGTTTAGAAATTTAACTGAACAATCCTTTCTTTGTTTATTTCATTGTCTTCGTCATGTAAACCATATCCATGCCCTCTTTTTCGGGCTCCGTATGGGTCTGATGATAGCCATTTTTCTCATAAAAAGCTACCATACCTTTATCTTGGAAAACCGTACATAAATCCCATTTCATAACGGTGGAGAATTTCTCCTCTATTAGAGCGAGCCCCTCAGAGCCATATCCTTTATTCTGGTGCTCTGGCAAAATCGCCACTGTCCCAATCCAGCCTGCTGTCTGTTCGTCATTTGTATTCAAGCGAATAAAGCCCAGAATCTTCTCGTCGTCTTTGACAAAATAATAAAAACTATTGGGCCGCTCAACCAACTTCCAGCGAATCCGCTCTCGCTCCTCCAGATAGGGGTCGTATTGATCCTGATATTTCTCATAAACAGCCTTAAAACTCGCTCGCTGAATGGCAATAATGGTTTCTAAATCCTCAGCTCCCGCCCGTTCAATATGAATCATGCTCGCACCTCCAAATAATCGCTCAACCTGTCCTTCAACTGCGGAACAACCTTTTCATCTGATAAGAACTGGCTTACATCCATCATCTGATAAGTCTGCCCCTCATCGCCAAAGGCAATACTGGCAAAATCTTCCTGAGTGATGGTTCCCACCATAAAAATAGAAGTTTCGTCTGGATCAAGCATTCCTTGATATTCCTTAGCCCAGACAATGGAAGCTTCTTCAAGCTTTAAACCAAGTTCTTCAAAAACTTCTCTTTGGACGCATTCAAAAGGTGTCTCCTCGTCCTCGCGGCCACCGCCTGGCAGCTCCCACATATTGGGCCAAGGGATGGATGAAATATTGTCTCGCAAGATAGTCAGCAGCTTGTCATCACTGAGCAAGGCAATCTTGCAGCCAGAAAATTCCATCTGTGTGTGCAGCAAATCTAGCCCTTCTGCATTTTCCATAAGCGCCTCCTAATACCTCGGATAAGGATAAAAGTCTGTCTCAGCCAAATTCGCTCTGCCATTTTCAAAAGCCTCAGCATTCCAAGCCATCTCAAACTCTGCTGCCTCTGGATCTGCTAAAAAGTCCATGAGCGCATCAAGGCCAGACTCAGCCGTTTGGGTTAGGAAATCCACGAAATAAGCCAGAAACTCCCTTGACAGCCCCTTCTTCGGCTCATAGGGCAGGGCAGCCAGATAGTCCTCGGCCTCAAAACGAGACTTGACCGGATTATAGAAAAGCACAGCTTCCTCAAAGTAAATATCCTCTGCCGAGGCATTACCCTCAGCATCAACCGTCTCAATACCGCCGGGATTTTGCACCTCAAGGAGGAAGGCCACTTCCACTGCGTGATTCTTCTTGTCCCAGTTTATCTCATAGTCAAAAGGAAAGCTCTTCCCCATTTCCTCGTCCAATATCTCTAAAAAACCGTACTTAGCCATGATTTCCTCTTTTCATTGTGATAAAATATTACTATCTACAATAGTAACACAAAAAGCTAAGAAAAACACTTGCAGAAAGGAAATCTTATGCCAGAAAACCTCGCCCTGCGCATGCGGCCTACTGACATTGATCAGATTATCGGCCAGCAACATCTGGTCGGCCCAGGGAAAATCATCCGTCGCATGGTTGAAGCCAACCGCCTGTCCTCGATGATTCTCTACGGGCCACCCGGCATCGGCAAGACCTCTATCGCCTCGGCTATTGCCGGCACAACTAAATACGCCTTTCGGACCTTTAACGCCACCGTAGATAGCAAGAAGCGCCTGCAAGAGATCGCTGAAGAAGCCAAATTTTCCGGCGGACTGGTTCTCCTGCTGGATGAGATTCACCGCTTGGACAAGACCAAGCAAGACTTCCTGCTACCGCTATTAGAAAGCGGTCTGGTCATCATGATTGGAGCGACGACAGAAAATCCTTTCTTTTCCGTCACCCCTGCTATTCGAAGCCGGGTTCAGATATTTGAGCTTGAGCCCCTCAGCAACGACGACATCCGGACGGCCATTCAGCTAGCCTTGACGGATAAGGAACGAGGATTTGATTTTTCAGTGGAGCTAGACAAAGAAGCTCTGGATTTCATTGCCATCTCTACCAACGGAGACTTACGCTCCGCTTATAATTCACTGGACCTAGCCGTACTCTCTACCCCAGAAAATGGCAAGGGTATTCGCCACATCACGCTCGATGTCATGGAAAACAGCCTGCAAAAGAGCTATATCACCATGGATAAGGACGGAGACGGCCATTACGATGTCCTCTCTGCCCTACAGAAGTCCATCCGTGGCTCCGATGTCAATGCCAGTCTCCACTACGCAGCTCGGCTCGTTGAGGCAGGAGACTTGCCTAGCCTAGCTCGACGCTTGACCGTTATCGCTTACGAGTATATTGGTCTGGCAAATCCAGACGCACAAGTCCATACCGTCACAGCTCTAGAAGCAGCTCAGCGAATCGGCTTTCCTGAAGCTCGTATCCTTATTGCCAATATTGTTATTGATCTGGCTCTATCTCCCAAGTCCAACTCAGCCTATCTGGCCATGGACAAGGCCTTAGCTGACTTACGAAAGAATGGAAATCTTCCCATTCCCCGCCACTTACGCGACGGACACTATGCCGGCAGCAAGGAACTGGGCAACGCACAGGACTATCTCTACCCTCACTCCTATCCTGGCAATTGGGTTAAGCAGGACTATCTGCCCGACAAGATAAAAGATGCCAATTACTTCACGCCTAATGAGAATGGCAAATACGAGCGAGCCCTTGGAATGACTAAGGATAAGATTGACGACTTAAAAAAATGATGACATCGTTTGCAAAAAATCACATTTTTCTCTTGAATTTTTCAAAATTTATGGTATTATAATTATAGAAACGCTGTGGTGTACGACTTCACACTTAAGTGTTGACCGACTATTTTTTGTATTATTAGGGAAACAAAAGACTTCTAACAGCATGCAAGCCGTGTCACGCGGAAGCAGCTTCAGTTAGAGCGAGTTGCCCACCTGCTTAATTGCGCGGGTTCAATACAAATCGTGAAGGTCCGGCACCAATACAGCTTTTTCTCTTGCCTCCTTAGCTCAGTTGGTAGAGCAGTAGACTCTTAATCTATGGGTCGCAGG
>CAUUSJ010000004.1:0-59882 GCA_963547765.1 uncultured Streptococcus sp.
ACTGCGTCTTGCTCGACAATCCAAAGACAATTGAGAGGCTAGGACTTTTGTCCTAAACTCTTGTTTTATTTTGTCAAAATAGACAGAGTTTCGAGCAGATTATCAGCGTGGACTTCAATGGTATCACCCGTAGCCTTAATCTTGACTTCGACGATGCCTTCTGCGGCTTTCTTACCAACTGTCACACGGATTGGGAGACCAATCAAATCGCTGTCGCTGAACTTAACACCCGCGCGCTCATTGCGATCATCCACCAAGACTTCATAACCAGCACTTAGCAAGTTAGCCTCGATTTGGTCTGTTAGAGCCAGAGCTTCCTCATCATTGACATTGACCGGAATCAAGTGCACGTCAAATGGTGCCAGTTCTTTAGGGAAGTTGATACCCCAAGCATAGCGGAATTCACCCTTAGGAGTTTTATTGACAAAGAGACGAGCGTGTTGCTCCATAACAGCAGAGAGGAGACGGCTGACACCGATACCGTAGCAGCCCATAATCATTGGTACTGCTCGGCCATTTTCGTCCAAGACATTGGCATTCATACTGTCAGAGTAGCGTGTTCCCAATTTAAAGATATGCCCAATCTCAATCCCGCGAGCAAACTTGAGGATACCTTGACCGTCCGGAGACACTTCACCTTCACGAACTTCGCGGATATCCACATATTCAGGACTAAAGTCACGGCCTGGATTAACACCAGTCAGGTGGTAGCCATCTTCATTAGCTCCAGCTACAGCGTTAGAAAGGTCTTGGACTCTACGGTCTGCGATAATGGTCACATCTTCTGGCAGATTGACTGGACCTAGTGAGCCAAATCCTGCGCCCAAGAGCTGGCGAACATCCTCTTCACTAGCGGCTTCAAAGAAATCTGCACCCAAATGGTTTTTCAGCTTGACTTCGTTGAGTTGGTCATTGCCAACAAGGAGGGCCACGACAGGCTTTTCATCAGCCATGTAAACCAAGGTCTTAATTGTTTCTTCTGTATCAACTTGTAGGAAAGCTGCCACCTCGTCAATAGTCTTGCAGTCAGGTGTTTCCACACGCACCAACTCTGCTTCAGTCACTACTTTTTTATTTGGTTTGTAAGCATTGGTCGCCATTTCTAGGTTGGCTGCATAGCTAGACTCGCTAGAGTAAGCAATGGTATCTTCCCCAGAAACCATCCATTTGAGCAATTCTGCCTTGATTTCTTCTTGCACTTCTGCAGGAATTTCATCAAATGAGGCAACTGACTTATCCAAAACGACCCAACGGTCAAGATCTGTACGAGCAGGTGTGATTGCCATAAATTCTTGGCTGTCCTTACCACCCATAGCGCCACCGTCACCGATAATGGCTTTGAAATCTAGCTCACTGCGAGTGAAGATTTTCTCATAAGCAGATTTGTACTCATCATAAGTTACATCCAAACTATCATAGTTAGCATGGAAACTATAACCGTCTTTCATGATAAACTCACGAGTACGAAGAAGTCCATTACGTGGGCGCTTTTCGTCGCGGTACTTAGGCTGGATTTGATAGAGATTGAGCGGTAATTGCTTGTATGATTTAACAGAGTCACGGACAATGGAAGTGAAGGTCTCTTCGTGTGTAGGACCTAAGATAAAGTCTGATTTTTCACGATTTTTTAGCTTGTAGAGATCTTCACCGTAAGTCTCGTAACGACCTGACTCGCGCCAGAGATCTGCACTAAGCAGGGCAGGCGCCAGCATTTCAACTGCACCAATCTTATCGAATTCTTCCCGCATGATTTTTTTAGCTTTTTCAATAACACGGTTAGCCAGTGGCAGATAAGAGTAAACTCCCGCAGAAACTTGGCGAACATAGCCAGCCCGCAACATAAGAGCGTGGCTGATAACCTGAGCATCGCTTGGCATTTCGCGCAGCGTTGGGATTAGCATTTTACTTTGTTTCATAAAAACAAAACTCCTTCATAGAATATTTTTCAATCTTTTAAATGTTAGAAGAACAATTTCATAATATCATTCCAAGTCACAGCGATCATGAGGACAACCATGACAGCTACCCCTGCGAGGGTAACATAGCTTTCTGTTTCCCGTTTCAAGGGTTTGCGACGGATAGCCTCAAGGATATTGAGGACAATTTTTCCACCGTCCAAAGCCGGAATCGGAATTAGATTAAAGATCCCGATATTAAGGGACAGCATAGCTAAAAGATTCAGAATAGCTGGAAGTCCAAGCTCCGCGGCTTGCGAACTCGCTTTGTAGATCGCTACCGGACCACCCAACTTGTTCAAACTAAAGTGGAAGATGATATCCTTCAAGGCCGTTAAGATACGACTTGCTGTGTACCAAGTATCTGTCACACCTGACAGAAGCTTATCGAAAAAGCCCGTCTTGACAGCGTTGGTCACACCGAGATAATAGCGTCCACCATCTTCTTCTGGTTGGACCGTCACTTTTTGAGTCTTTCCATCTCGTTCATAGGTAATCGTTACTTCTGGATTTTTTCCTTGGTTACGGGTTGCCTTCTGGACAGAATCTGTCAACTCATCCCAATTGGAAACCTTGTATTCATTGACCTGAACGATCTGGTCATTGTCTTTCAAACCAGCCTTAGCCACCACTCCTTGAGGAACGACCTGAACATGATTGCTATAGTAGTCCACTGCTCCTCCTCGCATAAAGGCTAGGAGAGAGTAGACGACAATGCTCAGGATAAAGTTGTTCATGGGACCCGCAAAGTTGGTAATGAGTCGTCCCCAGATACTAGCATTTTGATACTGCACATCTAGAGGAGCAATCCGAACTTCCGTTCCGTCCTCCTCAACAATGGTCGCATCGTGGTCAACAGAATAAGTCTTGGTCTCATCCAAGACCAGCCCTGTAATCTCCAGCTTTTCTTCAAAATCAAAACTGGTCACATTCATAGGCAGAGCTGTCTGATCAACTTTCTTGCCAGACAGATTGATGCGGACGACTTTCCCATCTTCATTCAAGGTCAGACTAGCTGGCGTACCTGTTTTGATTTCTGTCGAATCCTCGCCCCAGCCAGCCATGCGGACATAACCACCGAGCGGCAGAATTCGAATCGTATAGGCTGTTCCATCCTTGCCAATATGAGCAAAGATTTTCGGGCCCATCCCAATGGCAAACTCACGAACTAGAATGCCTGATTTTTTGGCAAAGTAGAAATGTCCAAACTCATGAACCACCACAATGATCCCAAAAATAATAATAAATGTAATAATCTGCATAAGTCTAATCTTTCTCTTAAGATTGTTCATTAAGCCAAGAAGGCTTTAGGCTGCTTGGCCACCAAACTCCTTAGAACAGGCCAAAGAGGTGCATCAGTGGAAAGACAAAAAGCAAGCTATCAAAGCGATCCAAAACGCCGCCGTGCCCAGGAATAAATTTCCCTGAGTCTTTCACACCAAAGTGACGCTTAATGGCGCTCTCTACCAAGTCACCGAATTGGCCAGCAATACTAAAGACAACAGTCAAGAGCAGCATGGTCACAAAGCTATATGGAGTGGCAACTTGCGGACGAACAGACATAAAAATCGCAGAAACCAGCACCGCTGAGATAATGCCTCCTAAACTGCCTTCAATGGTTTTATTTGGCGATACCTGTGGCAATAATTTTCTCCGCCCGTAGCGGGTACCGACCAGATAGGCCCCACTGTCTGTCGCCCAGACGATAAAGAGAGCCAGCAAAACCTTGTCCACATTTACCAAACGAGCATCGATCAAAGCATTAAAACCTAGACCGACATAAAAACTAGAAGCAATCGGATAAGCCGCATCTTCAAAGCTATAAGAGGAACCTAAAACAGTCGCTCCTAGCAAGACGAAAACGACCAAGCCATAAGCCATCACATTGCCGTCCACAGGTAAAAACTTCAAGTAATTCTCAAGTGGCAGGGTCAAGACGAAAGCTGCCAGCATGGCCAATCCGCCCTCCAAGGTCGCTGTCGGAAGCCCCTTCATCTTAAGCAATTCATGCACTGCCAGCATGGCAAGAAGACCAACGCTGATCTGGAAGGGAATCCCTCCCATTTTCACTAGAGGAATAAAAATAGCTAGAGCAATTCCTCCAAAAAGAAGACGTCTTTGTAAATCTAAACTCATCTTTTTCTCCCTCCTTTATACACCGCCAAAGCGGCGATTGCGGCGATTATACTCTACAACCGCATCCTTCAAAGCCTTCTCATCGAAATCCGGCCAAAGAATATCTGTAAAATACAACTCGCTATATGCTGTCTGCCAAGGCAGGAAATTGCTAAGGCGTAGCTCGCCACTCGTACGAATAACCAAATCAGGATCCCGTAAACTTGCAGGCAAACTGCTGGTATAAAGATAATCTCCAAGCATTTCCTCTGTAATATCAGCCGGTTGGACTTTCGCATCTAAAACAGCTTGGGCAAGCTTCTGAACTGCTTGATTGATTTCAGCTCGTCCGCCATAGTTTAGGGCGAAATTCAAAATCAGCCCTGTATTCAAGCGAGTCAGATCTTCAGCCTTCTCCAAGGCCTCAAAGGTTGCTTTTGGAAGTCGCTTCGTATCGCCAATCATTTGAATTTTTACATTGTTTCTGTGCAATTCTGGCACATAGCGGTCATAAAACTCAACCGGCAAATTCATAATGAAGGACACTTCTTTTTCTGGTCGCGTCCAGTTTTCCGTTGAAAAGGCATAAACCGTCAAGACCTGCACACCCATCTCCTTAGCTGCAATCGTCACTTCTTGCAAGGCTTCCATACCTGCCTTATGTCCAAAGACGCGCGGCTGCATACGTTTTTTAGCCCAACGGCCATTGCCATCCATGATAATGCCTATATGCTTGGGAACAAGCAAGGCCTCATCGAGCTTTTCTTTTTTCTTAAAACTAAACATATTTTTTATCCTATTTAAAGTTTTATCATTTCATTATATCATAAATCCTTTAAATGTGGGCAGGAGAGCTGATTTTTCGTCTATCAGAGCTGATGATGAATAGCTGGTAGTGTATGCAGGCAGGTTTCGCTTGTATCGCACAACTATAATATTGTAAAAGATGAGCTTACAAAATGTCCTTAAAATAAAAAAACAGCCTCTCGGCTGTCCTGTATCCTATTCTTCAATTGCAGTATCTTCATCAGATACAGCGATATCACCTTCCACTCCCGCAGCAGCTGGGATACCCTCTGTCAGTGGCAAAACAGTCTTAATGGCTGCTAATTCAAATGTCAAGAAAACACCGTCTACGTCCAAGACAACAGTCTTACGCTCTGAATCAACTTCATCAACAGTCCCGTAAAGACCACCAATAGTAATGACTTCATAGCCTTTTTGCAGTTTATTAAGGCTTTCCATACGTTTTTCAGCTTGCTTTTTCTGTGTCCGTACTTGGAAATACATCATTCCCACTAGTACAACGAAAAAAATAATCATCATTGTTGGATTCATTTCTCTTCTCCTTTGGAATTCATCTACTAATTACTATAGCAGATTTTGCCCCGTTTGACAAGGCAGGAAAATGATTTCCAAAAAAATCAGGATGACTAGCATCCTGATCTTAAGTCTTTTTATTTAAGATTTTTAACAACTTCTGCTACATGATCAACTGTAAAGCCGTATTCTTCCAGAACCTTGCCTGCTGGGGCAGATGCACCGAACTGGTCGATTCCGATAACTGCACCGTCCAGACCGACATACTTGTACCAAGGCTGGCTGGCTGCCATCTCGATCGCTACGCGGCGACGAACTGCATTTGGCAGAATTTCTTCTTTGTAGGCTGCATCTTGAGCATCAAAAAGCTCTGTTGATGGCACGCTGACAACGCGGATTTTAGCGCCTTCTGCTGCAAGTGCTTTAGCAGCTGCAACTGCCAAATTAACCTCAGAACCAGAAGCCAGCAAGATGGTATCAAAATCTGCTCCTGTTTCGTAAACGACATAAGCGCCTTTAGCTACCTTGTCAAAGTTTGTTCCTTCTTCGACTGTCAGATTTTGACGGGTCAAGATCAGAGCAGTCGGAGTGGATTGACTCTTAAGGGCCAGGTACCAAGCTGCCTGAGTTTCACGCGCATCTGCTGGGCGGAAAACAGTCAGGTTTGGAATGGCACGCAGACCAGCCAAATGCTCAATCGGCTCATGTGTCGGACCGTCTTCACCAACTGCAATAGAGTCGTGTGTGAAGACATAAGTCACTGGCAAGCCTTGCAAAGCAGACAAACGAACAGCTGCCTTAACATAGTCTGAAAAGACGAAGAAGGTTCCACCGTAAACGCGAAGCCCACCATGAAGCGCCATACCGTTAAGAATTGTTCCCATGGCAAACTCGCGCACACCAAATTGGATGTTGCGGTTGAGACGGTGGGCATCATCCTGCAGACCGTCTTCCTTGATGTAGGTCATATTGGAATGAGCCAAGTCAGCAGAACCGCCGAGGAAAGTTGGAAGCACCTTAGCTGCTGCATTGAGAGCATCCTGACTAGAATTACGGGTCGCTTGAGAGAAGCCATTTTCAAGCACTGGGAAGTCTTCTGGCTTAATCTCTACTGGATCTTGACCAGTAATGATAGCTGCTACTTCTTCTGCCAACTCTGGATGGGCTTGCTTGTAGTCCTCTACCAGCTGTTTCCAAGCATCGTATGCCGCTGCACCACGCTCTGCCACATTTGTACGGTAATCTGCATAGACTTCCTCAGGAATCTCAAATGGCGCATAGTCCCAGCCCAAGGCTTTACGAGTAGCTGCCGCTTCTTCTGCTCCCAGAGGCGCACCGTGCACTGCATTCGTTCCTTGCTTGTTTGGAGAACCGTAACCGATAACCGTCTTGACTTCAATCAAAGATGGTTTGCCGGAAGCTTTAGCTTCATTGATGGCTGCATCAATCGCTGCAAGGTCTGTTCCATCTTCTACCAAGGCAGTATGCCAACCATATGCTTCATAGCGGGCACGAACATCTTCTGTAAAGGAATCCTTAGTCTCTCCATCTAGGTTGATATCATTTGAATCATAGAGAACAACCAGCTTGTCCAGCTTTTGCAGCCCAGCATAAGAAGCAGCTTCAGCTGAAACCCCCTCCATCAAATCACCATCACCACAGATGACATAAGTGTAATGGTCGAAAATTGGATAGCCTTCACGATTATACTTAGCAGCTAAGAAACGTTCTGCCTGAGCAAATCCAGTAGCTGTAGAAATACCCTGTCCCAGTGGACCAGTAGTGGCATCGACACCAGCTGTGTGGCCAAACTCTGGGTGACCTGGTGTCTTAGAACCCCATTGGCGGAAGTTTTTGATTTCCTCCATGCTGACATCTTTAAAGCCAGACAGATGGAGCAAGGCATAAAGCAGCATAGAGCCGTGTCCTGCAGATAGAACGAAGCGATCGCGGTTAATCCAATTTGGCTCTTCTGGATTGATACGCAGCTGTTTGGCAAATAGGTCGTAAGCCATCGGCGCAGCGCCCATCACGACACCAGGGTGGCCTGACTTAGACTTTTCAATCGCGTCAATTCCTAAAAAGCGAATGGCATTAACAGATAATTGTGACATTGAGTTCTCCTTATAAAAAATTTAGCGGGCTGCTACAACCAGCAGACATTCCTACGCTCATTTTTCTTATTTCCATTATATGAAATTTTTGCCTTTCCTGCAATAATGGAAAGGCTATTCTTTCCTTCAGTAAAAGAATCCCACAAGCAACCACTCATAGAATTCTAGTTATATATATTTCCCAGTAAAATCGGCTACTTATTGAATAGTAATACCGTATTTTTCATGATTTTCTTCATACCAATTAATCAGAGCAATAGCTGTTTGATAAGTAATATTTTTAATCTTGCTGCTACCTTTGACCAATGTCAAGATGCTCATTTTGCTGATGTTGGCATCTGTCGCCACACGATAGCTGGTCAAAACTCCATCAATTAGTAATTGAATAACAGCTTCTACCTTTTTATAATCAGACATTGTAGTAATATCCAATTTCTCCATTTTGCATTCCTTCCATAACATTTATCTTTTCCTAACCATTATACACTTTTCTATGGTATTTACATATATAAATGCTTGGAGCGTTAGAAAAGAGGAAATTGGCTGATTATTTCTGGCTAGTTTAGCTAGATTTTGAAAAGGTTGACAAGAGACAAAAGTGAGTATTAGTCCATATAGGATAGCAGGTAGCCGTAGCCTTCCTCTTCCATTTGCTCTTTAGGAATGAAGCGCAGAGCTGCTGAATTGATGCAGTAGCGCAGACCGCCTAATTCCTGCGGACCGTCGGTAAAGACGTGACCCAGATGGGCATTTCCTGAACGACTCCGTACTTCGATTCGCTCCATGCCATGACTCAAATCTTGATAATATTTGATAACCTCGCGAGCGATAGGACGAGCAAAGCTAGGCCAGCCGCAACCCGATTCAAACTTGTCAGCCGCAAAAAAGAGTGGTTCGCCAGTTGTCACATCAACATAAATCCCTGTCTCAAAAGTGCTATTGTAAGCATTCTGGAAGGGGCGCTCCGTTGCACTCTGCTGAGTCACCTGATACTGCTCCTCACTTAGCACTGCTTTGAGTTGCTGCTGACTAGGCTTAGGATAATGGTCCGCATCTACCAAGGGCTGCTCAGCATCCTTGACATTGATATGGCAATAACCCGTCGGATTTTTCTTTAGATAGTCCTGATGATAATCCTCGGCCAAGATATAATGGCGCAAGGGCTCTAGCTCTACAGCCAAGTTTTGCCCTAATTGCTCCTCCTGCTCAGCAAAAACCTGCTCGATAGTGGCGCGATCTTCCTCACGGACATAGTAAACACCTGTCCGATACTGACGTCCTATATCATTACCCTGTTTGTTGATAGATAAGGGGTCAATGACTCGGAAATAGTAGAGCAAAATTTCTCGCAGGCTGATGTTTTCTTCATTATAAATCAACTGCACCGTCTCCGCGTGGTCGGTCTGGTGAATGAGCTGGTAGTTGGTGGACTCCACTTGCCCATTGGCATAGCCCACTGTCGTCTCCTCAACGCCTTCAATCCGAGAAAAATATTCCTCCAAGCCCCAGAAACAGCCGCCTGCTAGATAAATTTCTGCCATAAACATCCCTCCAATCTTTTCCTCTATTTTCTCATAAAAAGAGAAACTTTTATAGGATTTTGATTGGGACTTTCTTAGAAATCATATCAAATACTGCGCCCCTACGGATTAACTAAATTTAATAGTTTCAAGAAAATATAAAAAGACGGGAAATTTCCCATCTTTGATTAAAGGTTTAATTCCTTGTATTCTGTCCGATAGCCAACTTGCACAATCCGATCATCTTGGACTAGCAGTGGTCGCTTAATCAGCATGCCGTCGGTCGCCAAGAGTGCGGCTGCCTCCTCAGCAGAAAACTGAGGTACCTTATCCTTGAGCCCCAATTCTCGGTACTTGATACCACTGGTATTAAAGAAAGATTTAATCTCCAAATCAGAATGAGTCATCCATTGCAAAAGTTGCTCTTGGCTAGGCGTTTCCTTGACAATATCCACTGCTTCAAAGTCCAGTCCCAACTGAGTCAGCTCAGCTTTTGCCTTGCGACAAGTAGAGCATTTGGGGTATTCGATAAATTGTAACATACTTACCTCAATTCTTATTTATCTCTAGCCTTTGTGGTCTAAAATTCCAAAATAGCTTGAAATTTCTATGCTTACTGTTAAAGAAAGCAAATGCTTCCTCTACAAGACATCACCCTCATCCAATATTTTCTTGAAGTGCTGCGAATACTTTGTCGGATAAAACTCGGTGAAAGTATATGCTGCAATCTCTTGAATATAAAAAGGATCTTCTGAAATAATCTTTTGAACAGTTTCTTTACTATCTGTATTCACTAAAATAATCCCACCAGTCCGAGGATTCTTCCGTCCTGATGCGATAAAGTGGCCAGATGCATAATATTTATCTAAAAAAGAAATATGCTCTGGTAAATATTTTTCAACTTCTACTAGGTCTTTTTTATAAGTTAAATCAATAATAAACATAATAACTCCTATGATATTTTACTTATGATATTTAACATATAAATCACTTTTATGTAAGCCATATTTTTTTGTTATTTCTTAATCAAACGCACGCGCACAATATTGTCGCTCTTCTCAAATTTATCAACCAGCTCCTGAATCTTGCTTTCATCCGACTCATCCAGATCCAGCAAAGTATAAGCATAATCACCCTTGGAACGATTGATGATATTGTCAATATTGATATTCAAATCACTAACCGCTGTTGAAATTCGAGCCACAATATTCGGTACATTTTTGTTAATCAAGGTAATCCGATAAGGCGCTGAGAGAGCTTGACGGACATTAGGGAAATTCACTGAATTGATAATCTCGCCCGTTTCCATGAAGCGGCGGATGGTTTTCCCAGCCATAATGGCACAGTTGAGCTCAGCTTCCTCTGTTGAGCCACCCAGATGCGGAAAGACAGTAATCTGTGGGTGGTTGAGCAATTCCTCCACGCCAAAATCTGTGATATAGCGTTTGACAACACCAGCTTCCAAGGCCTCAAAGAGGGCTACATTGTCCACCAGCTCACCCCGGGCGAAATTGATAATTGTGGTACCTTTTTGCATGGCTTCAAAAGCCGCTTGATTAAAGGTCGCACGAGTATCCTCAGTTAGAGGCACATGGATAGTGATGTAGTCGCTTTTTTCAAAAATTTCCTTGATGTCCGCTACCCGTTTGACATGACTAGAGATATTCCAAGCCGTCTCAATGGATACATAAGGATCATAGCCTAGGACATTCATTCCCAGACGATAGGCATCGTTAGCAATACGACCGCCGATAGCTCCCAGACCAATGACACCCAAGGTTTTATTGGCAATTTCGGTACCTGCAAACTGCTTCTTACCAGCCTCCACTTGCTTGGGAACATCGTCGCCAGAAAGGCCATTAGCCCAGCTGTTAGCTGCGATATAGTCACGCGCAGACAGAAGAATGGAAGCCAAGACTGCTTCTTTCACCGCGTTGGCATTAGCTCCAGGCGTATTGAAGACCACGATTCCCTGAGCTGTTGCTTGGTCAACAGGAATATTATTAGTTCCTGCACCTGCCCGCGCAATAGCTTTTAGATCACTTGGAAATTCCTGTCCATGCAGGTTTTGACTGCGCAGGATATAAGCATCTGGATTGTCAGACTTGTCTCCGTCAATCTGAAAAGCATTGCCCAGCTCCTTAAGCCCGATTTGATTGATATTGTTAAAGGTTTTGACACTAAAGACCATAATTTCCCTCTCTTAAGAATTTTCTTCTTCAAATTTCTGCATAAAGGCAATCAAGTCCTTGACACCTTGAAGCGGAAAAGCATTGTAGAGACTAGCTCTCATGCCACCTACACTGCGGTGGCCCTTGATATTCTTGAACCCTGCTGCTGCAGCCTCTTTGTTAAACTTGGCATCCAGCTCTGGGCTAGGAGACACAAAGGGAATATTGGCTACTGAGCGCTGCTCCTTGTAACGGACTGGACTGAGATAAAAGTCTGACTGCTCAATGAAATCGTACAAAAGGCCAGATTTTTCACGATTGCGCTTTTCCATTTCTGCTACGCCACCTAGCTCCTTGACCCACTCAAAGACCAGCTTGGCCATATAGATGGCGAAAGTCGGTGGTGTATTGTAAAGAGAGCCATTGTCCGCCTGAATGCGGTAATCCAACATGCTAGATAAAACTGGCTCATCATCCAACAAGTCTTCTCGGATGATGACAACTGTCACGCCAGCAGGTCCGATATTCTTCTGAGCCCCAGCATAAATCAAACCAAAATCCTCTACTCGGTATTGAGCAGCCAGGATATTAGAAGACATATCCGCCACAATCGGCACGCCATTTGTTGCAGGCAGATCATAAATAGCCGTTCCTTCGATAGTATTATTGGTTGTCAGGTGCACATAAGCCGCCTGCGGATCAATCTCCTTTTCATCAAAAGAAGGAATTTCCGTGTAATTTAAATCCTCTGACGAAGCCAAGAGAATGGGCTCAAAAGGAATGAACTTAGACAGCTTGACTGCTTCGGTGTAAGCTTTCTTTCCCCAAGATCCAGCCACTAGGTAATAGGCCTTGCCGCCTTGTGCTAGATTAAGCGGAATCATGCTAAACTGAGTAGAAGCCCCACCCTGCAGGAAGAGCACGCGGTAATTGTCCGGAATATCCATGAGCTCACGCAGCAAGCTCTCAGCTTCTTTGATAATATCGTCAAATTCTTTGGATCGGTGGGACAGCTCCATCACACTCATGCCACTTTGGGCATAGTCTAAAAACTCAGCCTGAGCTTTTTTCAAGACTTCCTTGGGCAATACTGCCGGTCCAGCAGAAAAATTGTAAATGGTCATATCCTACCTCCAAAAATGTATTTTGTCTATCATATCATAATGTTCAGAAAATTTCTATAATTCTTTCAAAGATATTTTTCTTTTAGGGAAATTCCCGAACAAAAGGAGGATTTTGAACAAAAAAACTAGCCGAATAGGACTAGTTTCTGTCTTCTTCATGATAAAGGGCATAGAGCTGACTCTTATTGCGCCCGTATTTTTTGGCCACTTCTTTGATGGCCTGATTTTTCTTACTACCGGATTGGACCAAGCTGTCAATTTCAGCTAAAAGATCCGCATCCGCTTTGTCTTCCTTCTCCAAGCTTGCACCAGCCACAATCAGGAGGCACTCGCCCTTGAGTGCATTCTCTGCCAGATAGTCTATCAACTCAGAAATCCTTCCTCTTTGGTATTCTTCGTAGATTTTGGTGAGCTCCCGAACCAAGACCACCGAGCGGTCGCCATAGACTTCCAGCATATTTTCCAGCGTAGCCTTGACCCTGTGGGGAGATTCGTAAAAGATCTGTGTCTCTGGATAAGCCTTTTTACTCTCGAAAAATTCCTTCTGTTGCCCAGACTTACGAGGCAAAAAACCATAAAAAACATGAGGCTGAGGCGCTAAACCACTGGCAATAAGAGCGGAAATCCCAGCACTGGGCCCCGGAACCGTCACCACAGCAATGTCCTCAGCAATAGCCGCCTTGACCAAATCATGACCCGGATCCGAAATGCTAGGCAAGCCAGCATCAGATACCTGGGCTAGATTTTGACCTGACTTGAGCAGGTCCAGCAAGACCGGTATCTTTTCTTGAGCATTGTGCTCATGAAAGCTGATTTGCCGCGTCTCAATTCCAAAGTGTTTGAGTAGAAGACCCGTATTTCTGGTATCTTCGGCCGCAATGACATCCACTTCCTTTAGGGTATTGACCATGCGAATGCTCATGTCGTCCATATTTCCAATGGGCGTCGCCACTAGATACAGCTTGCCGTGGGGCGACTGTCCCTTAAAACTCTTTTGAATCTGCATTTCTACTCCCTGAATAACAACTCATCGCAGAACATGCACTCCGCATCGTTTTCTCGGCGTTGACCATAGAAATCTGTGCACACATGAAAACCATCGTAGTACAGTTTGCGAAGGTTGTCTCGATTTTTATTGATTTTAACCGGTGCTGCTTGCTCCACCTCACCTAGTCGCTCTCTCAGCTTGTCATTTTCTAGCTGGAGGACGATATTTTCCTCTACGACACTCTTGAGATTTTTCTTGATGGCCTCTACCTCGGCAAGGGTCACTAAAAGCGTCTGAGAAAAATCTTCCAAGGCATCAAATAGTTCTTTTTTATTCATTGTCTGCTCCTATCTTGCTTGGGCACTGGCTTTTAAAATCATGTATTCCAGAGCATTTTGAAAAGATACATTGGCTCGCCACATCTTCTTTGCTTCCAAGAGATCTTCCAGTTTCTTGCGACCTGCCTCGCTTCCAAGTTTCTTGGCCAGCAAGACTTCCAAGATTTTAAAGACCTGCTCCTGTTTATCTTTGTCCTCAGCCAATTTAGCCAACTTGGCCACTTGGAGATAAGCCTGATTCTCATTGGTCAGGGCAGCCTTGACAAATCGCTGACTCTCACTGACCAGCTCAAAGAAAGACTTGTTGGAAACCAACTGATCGGCCTCTTCTTGGGTCTGGCTATATGCAGCCAGCAACTCAGCCTGACTTTTGATCAAGCCAGCCTCTTCCAGCTGGTGCTGGAGAGCGACCTGATTCTTCCGAAAGTGAAAAATCTGTGTTCGGCTCTTGATGGTAGGCAACATCAGATGCTCATCGGCTGTCAAAAGAAAGATGTAAATCTCACTCTGAGGCTCTTCGATGACCTTGAGGAGGGAATTAGCAGCATTGACGTGCATCTTATCTGCATCACAGATGATAAAGACCTGTCTATTGCCCTCCATACCGCTCTGGGAGAAATTTCTCACTAACTCACGAATGCGCTCCGTTTTGATAATACCATTCACTGGCCGCACAACCGTCACATCTGAGAAATCCTCACTCTCAATCAAGCGACAAGCCCGACAAGTACCGCAGGGCCAAACTCCCTGACGATTCTCACAAAAGAGACTCTGGGACAAGGTCAAAGCCATGGCAAAACTAGAAAAATTCCCCGAAAATAAATAAGCATGATTGAGACGCCCTGATTCCAAGATTTGCTGAAAAGTTTCTGTAAGCTGAGGCTGGGCCTGACGTAATTCTTCTACTGTCATTTTTCTTTGATAAAACGCTCTTTGATAACTGCCAAACTGTCGGCCACGACTTGCTCCAGCGGCTGACTAGCATCTATCTTGACGACACGTTCTGGTTCCTTTTCTAAAATAGTCAGATAGCCTTGGCGCACGCGCTCGTGCAAGTCGAGACCTTCCAGATCCAAACGATTGACTTCGCGCTCCTGGTCTCTAGCAATGCGAGCCAGACCTTCCTTGACATCAATATCGAAATAAAGGGTCAAATCCGGCTTGAGCCCATCAGTCGCAAACTGGTTGAGCCATTCCACATCGTCAACTGCCAAGCCCCGTCCATAGCCTTGATAAGCCACCGAGCTATCAATAAACCGATCTTGCAGGACCCATGTCCCTTGCTCTAGGGCAGGCAGAACTTTCTCCGCCAGATGCTGACGTCGACTGGCAATATAAAGCAGCAACTCCGTCTTAGCATCCATGGCTGTGTGCCCCTTATCCAAAATCACCTCGCGGATTTTTTCAGAAATAGCCACACCACCAGGCTCTCTCGTCGTTAGCAACTCACAGCCCATCTCTTTCAGCTGAGGAAGCAAAGCCTCTAAAACACTGGTTTTCCCAGCACCTTCTGGCCCTTCTAGCGATATAAAAATACCTTTTTTCATCGTTTTCCTTTTACATTCATTCTGCCAATGGATACAGAAATTCCTATTTTAGTCTATGCTTTATTGTACCAAAAATTATCCCAAAAGCCCATAGAAGAATTTCTCGAAAACTATTTCAAATTATTTTCAAAAATGAAAACTTTTGATAAAATAGAGTCAGAAAATTCTTAGGAGTGTCTGATGTTTAAATTTAAAAATATACTGGCCATCATTCTGGGGGCTGGAATTTTTTCTTTTGGGATTCATTATTTGGTGATTCCTTTTCACTTGTATGAAGGCGGAGCAACGGGGATCACCTTGATTGTCTACTACCTCTTCAAGATTCCTGTATCAACCACCAATTTGGTCATCAATATTCCACTCTTTATTCTCGCTTGGAAATTACTGGGAAATCGCACCCTTTACCTTAGTATTTTAGGGACTTTCTCTGTATCAGCTTGGCTTAAACTATTCGAATTGCTACCTGCTTCCAAACATTTACAAGACTATTTCTTTTCTTCCTTAGATGGCGACGTCTTACTAGCCTGCCTTGGAACAGGAATTATTCTTGGAGTTGGTCTAGGCATCATTTTCAATGCTGGAGGAACGACTGGTGGTACCGATATTGTAGCTCGTATCTTCAATAAATATACCAGCATCTCCATGGGTCGCCTCATGCTGACAGTGGACTTTATCGTGATCTCTCTGGTTCTTTTAGTCTTTAAAGATCTACGCATGGTTTCTTATACACTCATGTTTGTCTTTATCACCTCTCGTGTTATTGACTTAATTGCTGAAGGTGGTTTCGCTGGCAAAGGCTTCCTGATTGTCACCAGCAAACCAATAGAACTAGCTGAAGCCATCAATGAAAAACTTGGAAGAGGGGTCACCTATCTGCAAGGACAGGGCTTCTATAGCAAGCGAGATTTGCAAATCGTTTATTGCGTTGTCTCTCGTAACGAAATGCAGCAAATGAAGAAACTCATCAATGACATCGATCCGTTTGCCTTTACAACCATTACAGAAGCCCATGAAATCTTAGGAGAAGGCTTTACCTTAGACTCTAATAAACAGCCTATCGTCAAATAGAGTTATCATATGCAAAAAGACTTCAGAATGTACAAGCATTCTGAAGTCTTTTTTAGTCTAAGTTATTCAATAATTGAATCAGGGTTTCAGCTGAGCGCTTGCCTGCTTCTAGGATAAATTCATCAAAAGTGATATTGGCATCATGGCTGGCTGTATCGCTCATCGCACGAATGACCATAAAAGGCAATCCAAGAGAATGAGCGGCTTGAGCAATGGCTGCTCCCTCCATCTCGACTGCCAAAACATCAGGAAAATGCTCCTTAATTTGGTCAATCTTGTCCTGTCCAGCGATAAAGCTATCTCCTGTCGCAATCAAGCCAACTCGGCTCGTCTGCTGGGTCTTTTCCAGCACTGCTTTCATCTCCTCAACCAAGTAGCGACTGGCCTCATAGTAGAGGGGTTGCCGTGCCATTTGACCATAGTCATAGCCAAAAGCTGTCACATCCACATCATGGTAGACCAAACGATCTGCCACCACTACATCTCCGATTTCTAAGCCCGAAGCTACTGCTCCAGCGGAACCCGTATTGATGACCGCCGTCACCTCAAAGTCATTAGCTAAAACAGCCACACTCATGGCTGACATGACTTTGCCGATTCCACTTTCCACTAGGACAACCTCATGATGGCCAATCCGACCAGTATGGTAGACATGCCCTAGGCGCTGGTGTTTCTCAGCCATCTCCATATGCTCTACCAGCAGCTTCAATTCCTCAGGCATAGCCGCGATAATTCCGATTTTCATGATTCATTCTTTCCTTTTTACATTAAAAAGAGGGAGAGGCAGCAGAGTTTCATTTTCTCGTTTCCGTCACTCCCCTTCTTTATCATAGCCAAATAATGGCCGCAATTAATCCAATCAAAAGAAGTACAATCCAGAACAGGATTTTGTTTAACTTAGCCTGAAAAATACTTCGTTTTTGATTTTCGATTCGACGACTTTTGATAACTGTCGGTTCAACTTCAATCTGCAGAGTATCCTGATTGACAGCTTGCCGTGGAGCAGCATAACCGAAAGTTCCTTTTCTAGCAATAGAAATGACCTTAGTTTCTTCATCGTCCATCAGCAAGGGACCATCAATATGTTCTCCACGATTGGCCCGCTCAATGATTTCATCTGTTAATAAAGCTTTTCCCATTGATCTACGTTCCTATTTATTCAGATTTTTTTTGTTCCCAGTACTGAAGGGCCATGATGGTCTTGGCATCGCAGATGTCACCGTTTTGCAGCAACTGATGTGCCTCCTCCAGACTGACTTCAAAAAGTTCCAATGTTTCATCCTCGTCTTGGGGACGAGGGTTTTCGACCTTTGTCAAATAACTGGCGCTGTAGAGCTTGATTTTTTCATTGCAAAAACCGATGGCAGAGTAGAAATCATAGACCAACTCCAGCTGTCCTGTGTAGCCTGTCTCTTCTTCTAATTCTCGGAGGGCCGCTGCTTGGGGATCAGCATTCTCTCCTAGCTCCAGCTTGCCAGCTGGAATCTCGTATGAAGTCGCTTCAATCGCCTTGCGGTACTGCTTGACTAAAATCATCTTATTTTCCGGAGTGATAGCAATCACAGCCACTGCACCATTATGAAAAATCAAATCCCGTTGGGCTTGGCCTTTGCCCTCTGGCAGCTCTACTTGGTCCTGAACCACTTTAAAAATCGGTCCTTGATAAATCTCCGTCCGTTGGACGGTCTTTTCTTCAAATTCCATGACTACACCTACTTATTTTGAGGGTGATGAGGGAGACGCTTGGCGTATTCTGCCATGTTGGTCTGGCGACCACGTCCTAGAGCGATAGCATCTGCTGGAACACTCTTTGTAATAGTCGAGCCTGCACCAACCAATGAATTGTCACCCAACTCTACTGGAGCAACGATAGTTGAGTTAGAGCCGACAAAGACATTATTCCCAATCAGCGTCTTATATTTATTTTGACCATCATAATTGGCCGTAATTGTACCAGCCCCAATATTGACATTGGCTCCCAGTTCAGCATTTCCAAGATAGGCTAGATGGCCAGCTTTAGTATTTTCACCTAGCGAAGACGCTTTGACTTCAACGAAATTACCGACATGGACATCCTTGGCTAGGCTAGAACCTGGACGGATATGAGCATATGGGCCGACCGTCACACCATCTGCCAAGCTAGACTCTTCAATCATCGAGTTTGTAATGACCGCTCGCTGACCAATTTCTGAATCTACAATATAAGTCCCATTGGTCAGGATCGTCTCTGCCCCAATCTTGGTGTGACCTTTCAGAGTCACATTGGCTTCAATTTGCACTTCAGGCGCGATTTCTACATCTACATCAATATAGGTCGTATCTGGATTGACAAAGCTAACACCGTTAATCATGTGCTGCTGGTTAATCCGACGGCGCATAACGCTTTCAGCTGTCGCCAAAGCCACGCGGTCGTTGACACCGAGACTTTCGTCAAAGTCTTTCAGCGTATAGGCACCAACTTTTTCACCATTTTCACGGAAAATGCCAATCACATCTGTAATATAGTATTCGCCTTGAGCATTGTTGGTATTGATATTTTTGAGGGCCTCAAAGAGACGGGCATTGTCAAAGACATAAGTCCCCGTATTGATTTCCTTAATTTTCTGCTCAAAGTCAGAAGCATCCTTCTGCTCGACAATTTTGATGACTTCTCCATGCTGGTTGCGAACGATCCGGCCATAGCCAAATGGATTGTCCGCTTCAGCAGTCAGGATTGTCGCAACATTCTTGTGGTTGATATGAAAATCAATCAGATTTTTCAGACTTTCTCCCGTAATCAGAGGAGTGTCGCCAGCAATAACTAATGTTTGACCAGTTAGATTTTCCAAAACAGGCTCTGCCATCATGACCGCGTGGCCCGTTCCCAGCTGCTCGGTCTGACGGACAAACTCTGTCTGACCTGCCAAGACTTGCTCGACCAGCTCCGCCTTGTGCCCGATAACAGTGACAGTCTTCTCAGGCTCAATCGCACTAACACTACGGAAAACGTGCTCTAGCATGGAAATTCCTGCTACCTTGTGCAAGACCTTTGGTAAATCTGATTTCATGCGAGTACCCTTACCCGCAGCCAAAATAACGGCATAATTTGTCATAAATGAACTCTTTTCTCTAAGATATTACCCTTATTATACCACTAAAAGAGAATTTTTTAAAATGCTAATTGCAGAAGCAGGGAATCGCACTTAGAGAAAAGGTGCAAGTCATTGACCGAAGCACTGTCCTCAATCCGCAATCCACTCCATCCAGACCAATTCTTTAAAGTTCTTTTTGCGGGTCTAAAAATGATTTTTCCTTCGTTTATACTAGCTTTTGATAGCAGCGAATGACTGGCAGCTTATTCTCCTTAAACACTATATGTCTATTGCTTCTATTATCAAAATTTAGTTGGCGATTATACACTTAAAATTGATAAGTAATGAAATATTTGCTATAATGACATAAAATCAAATATTCACCCCTGACTTATGAAGTGCAGGAAACTCTCAAATCTGCTAGGACAATACTATTATTATGTGATCCACTGTGGAATGATACGATCCAAGGATTGTGAACTCCACTGTCTAGTTTTCTTGTTTTTATCTGGCTAATTATATATTTAAAATTGTAAGGAGATCTTGGTTATGATATTTACTAAAAATCGCAAGAAGAGAGATGAATACTACCAACAGATTGACAGGATCTATAATAACGATAGTATCATCATTAGCTCAAAGTTACGGGAAGAGCTCCTAACTAGTGCCAAAGGGCTACAGAAGGGGGACCAAATCAGTTATTTGGCATTTAAGTTGTATCCTTTTGTATGTGACGAGGTGCTGAAGAATAAGTCCGATGAATTGATCGCATTCAAAAAATACCTTGAAAAAACAAGATGGAAATATTATTGGGGAAGTGTGCTCATTCGTTAGGGCATAAGTTGCAACTGGCACTTTTGAAAGCATTCAAGATGAATACGCAAATCATCTTCCAATATGGTATGATGATCAAAAACTCATAGAATCTCATAGTGGAGCTGTTGGTCTAATGACTTACAATTTACACTAGTGAGGCTCTATGAGTTTTTTTCTTGCATGATATTTACAAACTAGCCATAAAAAAGAGGCTAGGACTCTTTTGTCCAAACCTCCTGAATGTAGGTACTGTTAGTTCACTAAAGTGGGCTAGAGCCCCATATAAAGTATTTTGTGATCAGCTACAATCTAAGCTCTCACAGAGATAAATGGTGAACCTTCTGTATTATCTTCAGGCGCTCCGCTCTTTGAACCAAAGATATAATCCACTGAGTACCAACCGTTATTATTAGCATTATAAGGATCATAGACCTGTGTTTGGCCATTTTGATAGCCTCTTAAGACTATCTCATGGGTAACAGGATAGCTAGCAAAGACGCTATTGCCAACAGCCGCCATGACATGATGGCCTGCTGCCAAAGCTTCTTTAAGTGCTGCTGATGAATGTAAGACGTCTGTTGTCAGTCCCCAGTTCTGTGCCCCTTGGACAATCCCCTTACTTGACGTTCCAAATAGACCATTTTTGTTAAAGGAGTCCGTATGATGATAAAGGTAGTCCGCTACGGTTGTTGGTAAAACAGTTTGACCTGTAATACCAGAAATAGTCATCGCTAATGTGGTAGGAACACAGCCAGTAGCTGCTAAATTATATTTCCCATAATATAAACCAGCCCATCTAGGATCACGTTGTGAATAATAAGGCGTATCATAAACTCCTCTGTTGACCGTTGTAGTCGTTCCACCAACGCCTACCAAACTACCATCATTTTGAACATAATAGAGGTGAATATTGTATTCACCAGTAGAATATTTATGGCTAGAGGTGCGTACTAGGGCCTTATAACTACCATCGGCTTGCTTTTGAGCCCGATACCAAACAATGTCATCCTGACCATTAACACTTGACCAAGTCGGCAGGCTAACTTCCCTGACTCCTTTTGGACTATAAACATTAGTGACTACAACTTCGAACGTGCCCAATCGAGGATTATTATTTTTAATGGTGATTTGACCCGTTGGCTTAATGTGTTCTGAAGCTATATTCGCTGTTGTCTTCGTGCCTCCAACCCCGACCATACGGCCATCATTCTGAACATAGTAGAGGTGGATATTGTATTCACCTGTAGAATACTTGTGGTCACGTAGATTGACCTGTGCCTTATAAGTACCATCAGCTTGCTTGACTGCTGTGTACCAAATAATGTCGTCCTGACCATTAGCACTTGACCAAGTTGGCAATTTGACTTCCTTGACACCATAAGCATTCTCGACTTCAGAAACCACCACTTCAAAGGTGCCTGTCTGTTGATTATTATTCTGGATAGTCAGCTTACCTTTCGGGGTTCCTAGAGATACGGTCGTCTTGGTTCCTCCAACTCCGACCAACTGGCCATTATTCCCTACATAATAGAGATGGACATTGTACTCACCTGTAGAATATTTATGGTCGCTCGCCTTAATATTCATCTTGTAGCTACCATCAGCCTGCTTGGCAGCTCGATACCAAATAATATCATCCTGACCATTGGCGCTTGACCAAGTTGGCAGAAGCACTTCACGAACTCCCTCTGGACTACTCACCCCGCTCACGACAACATCAAAACTACCTGTTGTTGGGTTGTTATTGGCAATCGTGAGAGTTCCCTTTGGTTTAGCGACAGAAACAGTGGTTGTTGTGCCACTAACCCCAATCATCTGACCATTATCTTGAAGGTAGTAAAGGTGGATATGATACTCACCAGTAGACATCTTATGGTTGCGAGCTTGAATGCTAGCCCTGTAGGTGCCATCGGACTGCTTGGTCGCTGTATACCAAACAATATCATCTTGACCTTTATCACTAGACCAAATCGGAAGATGCACGCTCTTGACACCAAAAGGACTGACAACATCAGACACAACAACATCGAAGCTGCCCGTATCCGGATTATTGTTTTCAATTTTCAAGCTTCCTTTAGGCTTGGCTGCTAAACTGAACTGGGTGCCTGCTACACCGACTAGTTGGCCGTCATCTTGGATATAGTAAAGATGAACAGTATAGTCTCCCAAAGAATATTTGTGATCGCGAGCCTGAATGCGAGCTCGATAAGTACCATCAGACTGTTTGATTGCTGTGTGCCAGACTAGATCATCTTGACCTTTATCGTTAGACCAAGTCGGCAGCTTGACTTCCTTGACACCAAAAGGATTGGAAACGTTAGAGACAACGACATCAAAGCTACCAGTAGCTGGATCGTTGTTTTCAATTTTCAGGATTCCTTTAGGTTGAGATACACTAACTGTTGTTCGAGTGCCACCTACACCAACCAGCTGACCGTCATCTTGAATATAGTAGAGATGGACATTGTATTCACCTGTTGATTTCTTATGATTAACTGCTTTGACGGTTGCTCGATAAGTACCATCCGCCTGCTTGACTGCTGTGTACCAGATCAGGTCATCTTGACCTTTATCACTGGACCAGGTCGGTAACTTGACTTCCTTGACGCCATAAGGACTAGAAACACCAGAAACAACAACATCAAAGCTGCCCGTATCCGGATTATTGTTTTCAATTTTCAGCGTTCCTTTAGGCTGAGCCTTAGAAACTGTAGTCCTTGTACCACCTACACCGACCAACTGGCCATTATCCTGAACATAATAGAGGTGGATATTGTACTCACCTAGAGAGTTCTTGTGGTGGGAAGCTTTGACTGTGACAGTGTAGTTGCCATTGGTCTGGCGCTGCGCCTCATACCAAACTAGATCGTCTTGTCCATTGACACTAGACCAGACTGGAACAACAACTTTTTTCACACCATAAGGATTAGAAACTCCTGAGACAACAACATCGAAACTGCCTGTATCTGGATTATTATTGACAATATCAATTTTTCCTTGTAGTTTGCCGATGGTAACAGTTGTTTTTGTACCGCCTACACCGACCAACTGATTATCTTCCAACAGATAATAGAGGTGGATATTGTACTCACCTGTGGACATCTTATGGTCACGAGCTGTAACACTAATTTTATAGGTGCCATCCACTTGTCGTTTAGCATCGTACCAGATAATATCATCCTGACCATTCACGCTGGACCAAGTTGGTAGGGCGACTTTTTTGATGGGCTTAGGGGATGAAATGTTGGTTACATGCACATCGAAGGTACCAGCATTTGGATCGACATTTGTAATATTGATAGTGCCTTGAGGCTTGTCATCAACTGCACGAGAAACTCTCGCTTTTGGCTCAGATTCTGGCTTTGTTTCTGCTTCTTGTGGCTTATCAGAAGCAGCTGCCACAGATCTAAATGAAGCTCTCCCTGAAGAAATGTTTTCAGAAGGGACTGTTGCCAAATCGTTCTTAGGCTGTTCAATCGACGAGTTACCGTCCTTTTCAGAGGAACTTGAAGCGACTTTTTCATCTTTAGCTAAAGAAGCTTCAGATGTACTACTATCTTTCTTTGTCTCAGAATCTACTTCTGAAGACTTGTCAGCTGGTTCAGACTGTTTAGAAGCATCTCGATTGGTCACAGCAACTGAAGGCTCCGTTTGCTGTCTATCATTTGCTGCTTGATTTGTTTCGTCAGCAAAAACGCTATTAGCACTGGCTGCTAATAAAATAGCTGTACTAGCTAGATAAACTAATCCTTTTGTTTTCATACGCTTTCTCCATCCTTTTTAGAGTTGCACACCTTTATTGTAGCATAATAGGACAATTATTACAAATTGGTAACAAATTTGTTTTGCTTAATCCAAAACTGAATCGAAACCTATTCTTTCCATTATGTAATTCGTAAACAAAAATAAAAAAAGAGCTGGGACAGACCAAAAAATGAATCATTTTTTGATCTTATTCCCATCCTCTTCCTGTTTAATGTTCTGTGATGTATTTATAAACTTCTTGGCCTGCTATTGCTCCGTCTCCAACGGCTGTGGTGATTTGGCGTAGGTCTTTCTGACGGACATCACCAATGGCATAAATGCCAGCAATAGCCGTTTTCATATGTTGATCCGTCACAATCCAGCCAGCTTCATCGCAAATACCCAGATCTTTGACAAAGTCGCTAACAGGATCTAGGCCGACATAAACAAAGACGCCGCCAAAGTCTGACTCGCTGATTTGTCCCGTTTTTACATTTTCAAAAACCACACTGGTTACCCTACGGTCATCTCCTTTGATTTCTTTTACAACGGAATCCCAAATAAAGCTGATTTTTTCATTGGCAAAGGCCCGCTCCTGCAAGAGCTGCTGCGCCCGCAATTGGTCCCGACGGTGAACAATGGTCACAGACTTTGCAAAGCGCGTGAGGAAAATCGCTTCCTCAACGGCAGAATCGCCGCCTCCGACCACTAAGAGATCCTCATCACGGAAAAAGGCACCATCGCAGACTGCACAATAGGAAACGCCGCGGCTATTGTATTCTTCCTCGCCAGGAACTCCTAGATGACGATGGTTGGCGCCAGAAGCCAAAATCACTGTCTTGGTCTCAAATACTTCATCCTCAGTAATGATTTTCTTATAGTCACCATGGTCTTCAATCTTCTCAACCTGACCAAACAAATGCTCTACACCTAGATTTTCTAAGGGTTCAAACATCTTTTCAGCCAGCTCTGGTCCGCTGATACGAGCATAACCGGGATAATTTTCAATCTCCGCAGTATTATTCATCTGGCCGCCGTAAATTCCGCGTTCAAGCAAGGCTACTTTTAAATTGCTTCTAGCTGCATAGAGGGCTGCTGTCATTCCCGCAGGACCAGCTCCAATAATCATTGTATCGTACATCATCTTTTTCCTTTCTCTTTGTTGTAACTACTGTTATTCTAACAGACTAGCGCATCTTTTACAAGTATTTAAGCTTTGAGAACAACCAGTAAGCCAAAAATCGCAAAAGACAAAATTGGAATCGTCATAATTGTAATCAAAAGAAGATCGTAAATTTGGCTTTGACCTACCGCAAGCGTCCGATCCTTGCGACCGAGTCTCTGCAATAAAAGCCACAAACCATCGGCAAGTCCTACCAGAATCGTCGTATAGATGAGACTTTGGATATAGAGAGAAAAAATCTTAATTAACATGTCAGCTCCTAAATAATCAGTTGCCTTAAAAAGGTTCTAGTCGAAAACAAACCCAGCTGGTCTAGCCAACTGAGCTTTCACTTTTTCTATTATATCAAATATAAGTCCGTTTGTAACTAGCAAAGAATTCTTTAGTTCTCGCTTCCTTGGGATAGTTGATAATCTCCTCTGGACTACCTGACTCGATAATATGGCCCTTATCCAAGAAAAGCACCCGATCTGCCACTTGGGAAACAAAAGAGATATCGTGGCTGACCAGAATCATGGTTTGTCCTGCTTTGGCAGCGTCGGCAATGGATTTCTCTACCTCACCGACTAGCTCTGGATCAAGGGCTGAGGTAGGCTCATCTAGCAAGAGAACATCTGGCTTCATGGCCAAGGCCCGCGCTAAAGCCACCCGCTGTTTTTGACCGCCTGATAAATGCTTGGGATAATGATTCTCACGATCAGACAGACCCACCTTTGCCAACTCTTCCTTGGCGATTTTAGTCGCTTCTTGGTCAGACAAGTTCTTGACTACCAACAGACCTTCCTTGACATTTTCCAGAGCCGTTCGACGGGAAAATAAATTGAACTGTTGGAAAACCATGGCCAATTTTCGACGCAGAGTCAAAATTTCATCTGGTGAAATGGTTGAAAAATCCACCTTGAAGTTATCAATTTCAACCCTTCCGCTGTCTGGCTGCTCCAAATAGTTAAGGCTGCGCAGGAAGGTTGATTTACCAGCACCTGAGGAGCCTATTAGAGCAATGACTTCGCCTTTTTGAATTTCCAAACTCAGGTTATCCAAGACCTTTTGGCCAGAAAATTCCTTACTTAACTGGGAAATTTTAATCATTAAATCCTACCTCCTTGCGCTTGCTCCGCTTTTTCCATATTAGCTGGCGCCTTGATATCCATAGCTTTTTCAATCGCACGGCCGATTTGCTCAATCACGATATTGACAATCCAGTAAATAATGGAAACGGAAATAAAGCGCTCAAAATAACGATAATCGGAGCCACCGATAGCCTGAGCCTTAGCGAAGACTTCCACGACGCCCGCACTAAAGGCCAGAGATGTTCCCTTGGTCAAGCCGATGAGGGAGTTGATCAGAGTCGGTGTTGCCACAACTGCTGCATTTGGAATGATGACCCGCAGATAGACTTGGCGATTGGTCATTCCCAAACTACGAGCTGCTTCAATCTCACCCGGATCTACCGAAAGAATGGCTGCCCGAATCGTCTCGCTGGCATAGGCCGCTTCATTGAAGGCAAAGGCGATAATTGCAAAGACTGAGGCAGGAATGGCATTGATATTAAAAGCCGTCCCATACTTTTGATTGATGGCTTTCAGCAGGAGCGGAATCCCAAAATAAGTCAGCATGAGCTGAACCAAAAGGGGCGTCCCACGGAGGAAGCTCACAAAGAGAGCCTGAATAGGATACAGAATTCTTGTGCGGTTAATCTTAACCACTGCGAAAATCATGGCCAAGATGATGCCGAAAAATGCCCCACCCAGCGTCAACAAAAGTGTGACAGGCAAGGTTTTCAGGATCGCTGGAATGGCATCAAAAACAGCCCGTAAACTAAATAATTTGCCGTCTGGCAGGAGCTTCAAAAGCTCTTCATACCAGTTTGCAGCTAGGATATAAGTTGTAAACATTTTAATTACTTCTCTTTCTCGATAATGCATTATTCTATCATAATTTGACCCAGATGCAAACTATTTGGCATCAAGAATAGATAATCTTTAAACCTCCGGTAGGTAACTGGAAAATGACAATAAAATAGACCAGTAATCCTAGTCTATCATAGTTTCACTGGTCTTTAAAATATAATTTTTCTATATCTGCCATAGAAAGAATTTATGGCTAAAAAGTCTGGCGCTTAGCCTTGCGTTCTGCTCGACCACGTGCGCGGTTCTCAGCTCGCTTGGTCTTGCGGCGTTTCTCATTCACTGCCCATTGGATTTTCTTCTTATAGCCTGGTTTGATTTTTTTCTTTTTCTTCTTGACCAGACCAATCATTTCTGTGTCCAGCTTTTCCTTGATCTTCTCCCGATTAGCTCGGCGATCCCGGTCGTAGGTATCTTGAAATTCGCCATTTTTGATCATCTTAGGAGTAAACTTGATGCCCAGCTTTTCCAACTCACGAATATCAGAATCGTCACTCGGTTGATAAAGGGTAATGGCTGTGCCGGGAAGGCCATTTCGTCCAGTCCGACCAACACGATGGACAAAGAAAGACAAATCCTGTGGAATGGCATCATTGATGACATGACTGACCCCCTCGATGTCAATCCCTCGAGCTGCCAAGTCCGTCGCCACTATGTATTCAAAATTCAGATTCTTGACCTGATTCATGATACGCTTGCGCTCCCGCGGCGGGATATCACCGTGAATCTTGGCTACTTTTAGACCCTGCGCAGTCAGATAAGCCTGCAATTCATCCGCTCGAGTCTTGGTATTGACAAAAATCATCGCCAGATAAGGCTGGAGGAGCTGACTAATCTCATAAATCTGGGCATTCTTATCCCGCCCCTTGGTTGACAGGAGCCAGTTATCAATGGTATCGGCAATCACCGTCTTGGTCTTAATCTGCTCCATGACCGGATTAGACAGGTATTTTCTCAAGAAAGGCTGGAGCTTCTGCGGAATAGTAGCCGAGAAAACCAAAAACTGCAGGTCTTTAGGTAAGCGAGCCGCAATCCGGTCGACCGTCTCCAAAAAGCCCATATCAAGCGTCATATCAGCCTCGTCCACGACAAAGGTGTGAGCCTTGTGGATAGCCAAATCACCTGACTCAACCAAGTCATAAATCCGCCCCGGCGTTCCAATGACGATATGGGGCTGGCTAGACTCTAGCTTTCCAATCTGACGGGCCTTGTCAGTTCCGCCGACATAATTAGCCACTCGAATTTCTTGCTCCGAAAAGCTAGCCAGTTGACGAGCTGCCTGATAAATCTGGGTTGCTAATTCTCGGCTGGGTGCTGTAATCACCGCTTGGACACTGTCCGCCTCTTCATCTAATTGCTGGAAGATAGGCAGCAAGAAGGTATGGGTTTTACCTGATCCCGTTTTGGACTCCCCAACCAAGTCTCGGCCAGATAAAACCACCGGAATCAGCTTTTCTTGAACCTCTGTCGCCTCCACAAAGTTCAGGTCCTTGAGGGCTTCCTGAATATAATCTTTAAAGTTAAATTCTGTAAATTTCATTTTTTCCTCTGTTTACTCTTAATCTTATCTATTATACCAAAAAAATATCTTTTCTGCTCAGCTCAGGACGAGAAAAGGCGGGCTTACACCCACCTTCATATCACAAATATAGAATGGCCAAAGTCAGCAAGCTAGCTAAGAGACCTACGCCCCAGAAGAAGAAGTCAACCTTCCATTCGCTCCAAGGCTGGCCATGACCAGAAAAGCCACCAAGCTCAAAGTGGTGATGGACTGGCGTCATACGGAAAATCCGCTTGCCACCCGTCAACTTGAAATAAGCCACCTGCATCATAACAGAAGTCGTTTCAAAGACATAGACAATTCCGATGAGAAGTAAGGTCCACTCTTGGTGCAAGGCAATAGAGAGGGCTGCAAGCATACCACCCAAAGCAAGACTCCCCACATCCCCCATAAAGATTTTAGCAGGCTTATGGTTAAAGACAAAGAAGCCTAGCAAACCACCAATCATGCTGATAATGACAATCAGAAGGTCAAAGCGCTTCTGCTCCAGAGCAATGACTCCGTAGGCCACCAAGCTGATCGCAACAGAGATACTAGCCAAACCATCAATTCCATCGGTCAGATTGACAGCGTTGGAGAAACCAACCAGCCAAAAGAGGACGAAGAAGATATAGAGGAAGCCCAACTGCACTGGAATTGTAAAGACATTGAGAGAGTCACCTGCCCCGTGCTGATTGTAGAAGAAGTAAAAGATAACTCCCCCTACCAGCTGCAGAGCTAGTTTCTGTTTAGGATTCAGGCCTTCGTTGATTTTACGGAAAACCTTGAGGAAATCATCCAAAAAGCCAACGATTCCGTAGAGAACCAAGATAAAGAGAATCATAATCAAGCCGTTGGACAGTTGTTGGGAAAGCAAAGCTGTCACAAAACTAGCCAAAACAGAAGCAACCAGAAAGACGGTTCCCCCCATCGTCGGCGTTCCAGCCTTAGCCTGATGCTGCTTAACATCCTCGTGCATTTGCTGGCCTGAAATATGAGCCTTGTGATAAAAACGGATAAAGGCAGGAATCCCAACAAGCGTTAGGATAAAGGTCAGAATTCCTGCAATAATTGCTGTTAACATGCTAGTCTCCCAATGTAACGGTTATTTTTTTCAATTTTTTCAGGTCTGTATTGACCTTCTCCTTCTGCTTGACAACTTTTGAGCCTTTGCCTTTAAAATTGACTTCCAGCCCTTGCCATTCAGCAAATTGCTCCACACTTTCCTTGGTCCAGCCATACATATCTGGCAAATCTTCAAAGTTATCACTTAAAATCAAAATCTGTTGATTGGCTTTTAGTTCTTGCCCTTCTTTTACAGAAATCTTCTTGATTTCACTGCCTGTTCCTAGGATGACTGGCTGTACTAGATTGCGGCGAAGCTCATCAGCCAAGCCTCCTGGGCTGATTTGATTTTTTAACTTCAGTTGCTTGGTCAAACCATCGATAGATGGCATTTTGTAGGTTGTTTCTTTTTCAACCAATTCCAAAGCAGGGCTATCGCCAGTTAGATTCAAGCTATCTTTAAGTGCCACAGCTTCTTCCAAGACTGGATTGACAACTTCCTGCCAGAAAAGTGGTGAGAATTTAACTTCAGGCTGCTGAACAGTGACATACATAATGAAATCTGGACTTTCTGCCGGCGTCATGGCTACCACGGAGTAAATGTTATTATTCTCCCCTTCCAAATAGCCCTTAGCTGTCGCAATTTGGGCTGTTCCGGATTTCACGGCCACATCTTGCCCAGAAACCTTGATAACCGGTTCTCCGCCGATATTCAGTGTTCCATAATAAGGGACCGTTCCAACCTGAATCATATAGTCCCGAGTCGTTTTCGCTGCTTTTCCTGAAACTGGATGACCAACGATTTCTGGCTGGGATTTGCGGGCACTACCCGTTCGTGAATCATAAATAGCAGAGATAAATTTCGGCTCTAACATAACACCATCATTTGAAATAGCCGAAAAGGCACGTAGCATCTGTACTTGGGTTACCCCAATCCCTTGTCCGAAGGAACTCATGGCAATGGTTACAGCATTATCTGCCGGCAGGGCACCATATTCTTCATAGCCCATCCCAAAACGAGTCGGTAAGCCAAATTTGAACTTCGATAGATAATCGATCCACTTGGCATTGCCCATATCCTGCTCAATGCGTGTCATACCAACGTTACTTGAGAAAATAAAGCCTTGAGCATAGGTCAGGACTTGTCCTGTTGCTAACCCCATGTTCACATCCCAGTCGCGGATGGTAGCATCTGCAATCTTATATTCTGAGCTATCGAATGTTCCATTTGGGTTAAAGCTTCCATTATCAATCGCTGAAGCCAAGGTCATAACTTTCATCGTTGAACCAGGCTCATACTGCGTCTGGTAAAGGAAGCTATTCCAAGTTTTCAAATGATCTACATTCAGGCCCTCTTTGGTATCCGCATTATAAGTCGGACGCTGGGTTGTTGCTAAAATCTCGCCTGTCTTAGCACTGACCAAAGTCGCACTGACAAATTTACCCTTCGCTTTTTCTTGGAAGGCATCCATCCGCGTTTCCAAGTAGGTCTGTAGCTGGGCAGAGAGGGTTGTATATACATCTTTTCCGTCTTCTGTCTTAACAGAAACTTCCTCTGAACCTGGGATGATGTTTCCTTTGCTGTCTTTTTCATAGGTAACCAGACCATTCTGACCGCCCAAGATACGGTCTAGCGACTGCTCCATACCTGAGGTTCCCACAAGTGTTTTATTACCTTCTTTATCCTCTTGCATCTGAGCCTGACCGATAAATTGCGAAGCAAAGATACCGTTACTATAGCTGCGGTTAGGGCTAGTTGTAAAATCAATCCCCTCTATCTTTTCCTTCTCCATCGCTTGCCGGATAGAGCTCATGGTGCTATAGGTAATCCCATTTCCTTGAGAACCAAAAGAAACCTGTTTTAAATCCTTTTGCGCAAGCTGCTGCTTAACATAGTCCTTGTCTATTCCTAGATGTTGATTAAGAATCTCAGCAACCTTTTCATACTGAGACTCCTCCACATAGAGGACCTTGCCAGCAGCGGATTTGTATTTTTTATCAATAACAGCATAAATGTTATAGGTTGTTGCATCTTCAGCGATCGGGACACCGTTGCGGTCATAGATCGTTCCTCGCTTGGCAGCGACAACAACTGTCTTTTGGTGTACTTGCTTGGCACCTTTTGACAAATTAACACCAAATTTCTGATCTGTCCCGATAATGGTCGCAAAATTAATCAAGAAAATGAAAAAAAGAAAGACTGCCAAGGCACTCATGCTTTTTCCAACTTTTCGTCGATTGTATTCCGGGTTTTGTCTATTTTTTAAAGCATATCGCTGAATTTTTTTTAAAAATCTATTACTCATTGGTTGTACTCACTGTCTTACGATTTCCCTTTTGGAGTTTCATATTCTGAGAGCTGGCCAACTGGGACAGCCTTTCATAACGTGTCAATTCATTCACTTCTTGCTTAATATTATCCAATTCAGCCTGCTCTGACTCAATCTGAGCATTAACTTCAGTCAAATCATGATTGACCTGCAGCAGCTTGGTCTGCATAAACACAATACTGACTGCAAGGATAATCGCTGTTAAAACGATAGAGCCGTAGAAGGCTTTTTCAACTCGGGAAAATTTCCGAATCCGTTTTTGAATAGGGTGTTGCTTTCTTTCTGCCATGAAACTTACTCATGCACCTTCCTAGCCACGCGCAACTTCGCAGAATGGGCGCGATTATTGGCTTCTAATTCTTCTTTGCTTGGTAAAATAGGTTTGCGTGAAACTAACTCCAGCTTGGGCTGCAAATCATCTGGAATGAAAGGCAGACCTTTGGGAACATCTACGGTTGAAGCTTCTTTAAACAGTTGCTTGGTCAGACGATCTTCCAGCGAATGAAAAGTAATCACTGAAATACGACCACCTACAGCCAACAAGTCAATAGCCTGCTGAATGGATTCATCGGCCGCCCCCAACTCGTCATTGACTTCAATCCGAATGGCCTGAAAAATCTGTTTAGCTGGATGACCTTTTTTCTTCAGTTCCTTAGCAGGTTTGGCTGATTTAATGATCTCCGCCAGCTCTGTCGTCGTTTCGATGGGCTTGATTTCTCTCGCCTGCTCGATCTTACGGGCAATCTGCTTGGAAAACTTATCTTCGCCATATTTGAAAAAAATACGGACTAGGTCCTTGTAAGGATAGTGATTCACAACTTGGTAAGCTGTCAAGGCAGCTTCTTGATTCATCCGCATATCCAACGGAGCGTCCTGTTTATATGAAAAACCGCGCTCCCGCTCATCCAGCTGCGGACTAGATACCCCCAAGTCGTAACAAATTCCATCAATCTTCTCGACCCCTACTTCATTCAAACGAGTCTTGAGATTGCGGAAATTATCCTTGATAAAGGTCACCATGCCCCGCTCAATATAGGGAGCCAGACGTTTTTTGGCATTGTCAATCGCAGTCTGATCCTGGTCAAAAGCATACAAATGTCCCTTGTCTCCCAGCTTGCTCAAAAGATACTCGCTGTGACCAGCTCCGCCCAAGGTCGCATCAACATAGATGCCATCTGGCTGAACATCAAGCTGGTCAATCGTTTCATGAAGAAGTACGGTAATGTGATGAAATTCTTTTGTCATATCCTATCTATTATATCACATTCATGTATAAAAAAAAATTTAAAAGAATATGTCAGTTTTTGATAGGTTGACTTATAGCTTTTGCAAGTCACTTTCAGATATTTACCACTTGGCCTACAAGCTTCTACCAGTCAGCGAAAAGCCCTTGCGGGCATGCCACATTTTGCTATAATCATAACTACCAATGCATTGCGAGTTGGAATTCTTTCACATTCCGAAATTGATTCGTCCCAAAAGGAGATTTATTATGAAACTTGCTTTACGAAATCGGCTATTTGCCTTTATCAGTCTGTCACGGATCTTTAATATCCTAGGCTCTTCTATCTATAATATCGTTTTTATCGTATTTGCTTCTAGCATGCCCCAACCCAAGTTTGCCGTTGGTATTGCCAATTTTATCGTTCTTGTTCCTACCTTTTTCACAGTCTTTGTCGGGATGAAAGCTGACAAAACCATTCAAAAGGCCCGCTGGCTTATTCATCTAGGTTATTTACAGGCCTTCCTCTTCATCCTAGTCGCCCTCCTAACCAAGTCTGCCTCCTATCTAGCCTTTTCTACCGTCTGCTTTCTCAATATCTTTTCTGACATTATCAGCGACTATCGCAGTGGCTTACAGATGCCTATCTTACAGAAAAATATAGAAGAGAAAGATTTGATGGAAGCTTACTCTTTCACTCAACTTCTCACTTTTTTAGGAAATTTTGCTGGGCAAGCCTTGGGCGTCTGGTTACTTAGTATCAGCCAGCAGAATTTCGCTATGGTAGCCCTCATCAATGCCCTCTGCTTCCTATTCTCCTCAAGCACTCTCTATCTGATTCGCCAAAAACTCACCCATGATGCCCCTGCTGTTACAGAGGAAAAGCTTCCTTTTAAGGCTCAGATGAAAGACCTTTACCAGAATGTCCAAATGATTTTTGAACAAGAAAAAATCGGAAACTTCCTACTAGTGCTGCTTCAAGTCCTCCTCTTAAACGCACTGGCCGGATCTATCATGGGACTCTACAATCTCTATTTATTGGATCACCCATTTTGGGGACTAAATCTGAGCCAGTCTCTGCTAGTCATCGAGTCCTGCACAGTGCTTGGGATTATCTCTGCCAGTGCCTTCTCAAATGATTATTTTTCCAAGCTCTCTCTGATGCGACTCGTCGTTTGGTGTTCGCTAGCTCTCCTCCTCTTAGGCATCAGCAATTTACTCCAAGCTCCTGCTCTCTTGGGAATTTTCTTTCTTACCTTTCTCATGTACATCTCTGGAAAAATCAATCCTAAAATCAACAGTATGCTGCTGAGTAAACTTCCTCCAGAAGTATTAGCCCAAACCTCCAACTTTCTCACTATGCTCTTTTCCTTTTCCATTCCGCTAGGAAGCATGCTTTTCACTAGTCTCGGCCTTTGGAATATGGGAAGCGCTTGGTTGGTCTTCTCTCTGCTTGGTGGTGTCTGCCTTCTACTCAGCCTCAAAAATAACTAGAGTAAAAATCGTCGCAATTCCATACAAAAAAAGAAGGAAGCCTAGGTTTCCTTCTTACATATTTTTCAATCTTTCTATCCGATCAGAAATTGGTGGGTGAGTGTAGAAGAGCTTTTGCAAGCCACCCTTTTTCTTCGGATCATTGATGTAGAGAGCTGCACTGGCATCATCTACATGGTGCTCCATGGGCTGGCTATTGTCTAACTTCAGCAGGGCATTGATCATGCCCTTAGGATTGCGGGTCAACTCAACACTTGAAGCGTCTGCCAGGTACTCACGTTGACGAGAGATGGCCAACTGCACCAATGTTGCAGCAAGCGGCGCCAAAAGAAGAGCTAGTATAGAGACAATCATCAAAACAATTCCTAAGCCATTGTCATTGTCCCGATCGTTTCTTCGACGGCCACCACCGCCAAACCACATCATGCGCCCAGCCATGCTAGACAGCATCGTGACAGCACTTGTAAGCGCCACTGCAATCGTCGAAATGCGAATATCATAATTACGAATGTGACTGACTTCATGCCCCATTACACCTTCAAGCTCTTCACGATTCATGAGGGCAAGCAAGCCAGTTGTGGCAGCCACTGCCGCATTCTCAGGCTTTGAGCCAGTCGCAAAGGCATTGGGCGAGGCATCTTCTACGATGAAGACCCGAGGCATAGGAATCTGAGCCACCATGGCCATATCCTGCACAACGTGATAGAGTTCAGGCGCCTCCTGCTCGGAAACTTCCCTCGCACCGTTCATTGACATGACAATCTCTGTGGACTGAAAAATCATACTGACAGCATAAATACCACCGATGATAAAGGCGATGGCCATTCCGCCAAAGGGAGAATCGAGCCAAAGATAGCCGACAGCAGCCCCAATCAAAGCTAAAAGAGCAAAGAAGGCGACGAGGAGAACCCAAGTACGCCTTTTATTGCTGGCAATTTGGTCAAACAACATAGTAGCCACCTACCCCAAATCGCTAAAATCCACTTTAGGAACAGCCTTTTCT
Source organism: uncultured Streptococcus sp. (assembly GCA_963547765.1). Taxonomy (GTDB): domain Bacteria; phylum Bacillota; class Bacilli; order Lactobacillales; family Streptococcaceae; genus Streptococcus. Next base: position 35,636 of record CAUUSJ010000004.1, read on the forward strand.
TCCTCTGGTGTCTTCAAGAAGTCTGCTGCTTTGAAGCCAAACATACCTGCAATGACACTGCTTGGGAAAGTCTCCATTTTGACATTGTAGTTGCTGGTTACTGAATTGTAAAGCTGACGAGAATAAGCAATCTTATTTTCTGTATTTGTTAACTCTTCCTGAAGTTTCAAGTAGTTTGTATTTGCCTTAAGGTCTGGGTAATTTTCAGCAACCGCAAAGATACCAGAAATCGAACGAGTCAGGGCATCACTAGCCTCCATAGCTTGGGCAGGTGATGAGGCAGCAGCTACTTGGTTACGCAATCGAGTAACATTTTCCAAGGTTGATTTCTCATATTTCCCATAACCTTTAACCGTCTCTAAAAGGTTGGGAATCAGGTCATTTCGGCGCTTGAGCTGGACATCAATCTGACTCCAAGCTTCCTGAGTCTGCATGCGGCTCTTAACAAGCCCATTGTAAACAGAAATCACGAAAATAGCTACAACTGCCACAACTGCAATAATAATTAAAAACATGGACATAATAAAGATACTCCTTATGATTTGATTGCACCTATTATAACAAAAAAAGCTCAACCTGTCTTTCTTGACATGTCAGCTAGTAAAAGAGCTTTAGCTTGAGTAATATCCAAGCACCAAAATGGTCAAATAACTAGAGCTATCTTCTTCACTTTTCTAGAAAACAAACTCTATAAGTCAGGGCAAGTCAGTATCTAATCCTTGGGTACCCAAGAAGCCAATCGTCAGAAGCACCTTACTCTGTTTTATGATATAATAGAATGAATACTGACAAACAAGGATGAAACTATGACACCGCAAGAATTTTACCAGCTATTGAGCCAGCAAGGAATCGAGCTGACCGACCGCCAGAAAGACCAGTTTGAGCGTTATTTTGAACTCTTGGTCGAATGGAATGAAAAAATCAATCTGACAGCTATCACAGAGAAAAATGAAGTCTATCTCAAACATTTCTATGATTCAATTGCACCCGTTTTGCAAGGCCTGATTGATAATCAAGAGCTCAGGTTGCTGGACATCGGAGCAGGGGCCGGCTTTCCCAGCCTCCCTATGAAAATCATCTGCCCTCAGCTGGATGTGACTATCATTGACTCGCTCAACAAACGCATCAACTTCCTCAAACTGCTGGCAGAAGAGCTGGAGCTGGACAAGGTTCACTTCTACCACGGCCGCGCAGAAGATTTTGCTCAGGACAAGGCCTTTCGGGCTCAATTTGACCGAGTGACTGCCCGTGCAGTCGCTCGGATGCAGGTCCTATCTGAACTGACCATTCCCTATCTAAAAGTTGGCGGGAAGCTCCTAGCGCTCAAGGCTTCCAACGCTCCTGAAGAACTGGAAGAAGCAAAAAATGCCCTCAACTTACTCTTTAGCAAGGTTCAAGACAACCTCAGCTATGCCCTACCAAACGGCGACCCTCGCTTTATCACAGTAGTAGAAAAGAAGAAAGAAACCCCCAACAAATACCCCCGCAAGGCCGGTATGCCAAATAAAAGACCATTATAAAAAGAAAAATCAGGCAATCCTTGCCTGATTTTTTATGTTTGTTAAACCATATTATTTTTCCACAGCCTCATTATAGATTCGAATCCAAGGAGCAACTTGATTTATCACATCTAAAAATTGTAATAAGTCAATATATTTTTGATCCGTATAAGGCCCAAAAGCCAGACGAATATCTTTGTTAGAACTCATTGGATTGTAATACAGATACAGGTAATGAATTTTTAGATGGTTCGTTTGTTCCACTTCCTCAATCTTAATGGTCACATCAACTAAATCAGAAAGCCTGAGAAATTGAAAATAAGTATCCACCCGTATGATGGCGTCCTTGTAGAGATAGAGGGATAGGCTTTCACGCGCATAACGAGAGTCGCTATAAATCAATTGAAAATCCTTTTCAAGCTCTGGAAAGTGAGAATAAAGTTCTTGACAGCCTCGCAAACTCTTTTCTCTATTGACTATAGCAAGACAAGTAAAGAGACCACTCATCGCCATTAGCAAGATGATTGAAATCAGGGTCATTCTCCCCCCGACTTCATCTGTCTGTGACAAAGCCAAGAGCAAAATGAAAGCCCCTAGACCACAAAAAACAGGAAAAAGCAATTCCTTATAAAATTTAAAATTTATTTTTTCTTGCACCAATTATCCTCTCAATCCAAATATGGCTGGTTTTCCATCTTTATCCTATGCCCAAGGATTATAAAAGCGTCCTTGATTAACTACGAAAAGAAGAAGGCTAAGGACTAGTAGAAGGACGGACACCACGATTACAAGTTTGTCTAGTTTTCTGAAGGCTTGCTGGGTATACCAGGTCCGCTTTTTGTTTTTCCCAAAGCGACGCAGCTCCATGGCCGTTGCGATGGTGTTGATTCGCTCGAGCGAGCTGAAAATCAAGGGAATGACAATTTGCAGATTGCCCTTGACCCGCTTGCTAAGGGGAGCTTTCTTGGATAATTCTTGCCCACGCGCCTCTTGAGACATCTTGATGAGGTGAAATTCCTCCTGCAAATCTGGAATATAACGCAGGGTCAGACTGACCGCATAGGCAATCTTATAAGAAAGGCCGATTTGGTTCAGACTAGAAGCAAATTGACTGGGATGGGTGGTCATGAGAAAGATCACCGCTAGGGGAATCGTTGAGAAATACTTGAGTAAAAGATTCAAGAGATAAAAGAGCTCCTGAAGCGTGAGATTATAAGCTCCCCACCCTGTCCAGAGCAAATTCTTTGCTCCGTAAATCTCCACCCCATACTGAGGGGCAAAGAGATAGACCATGAGAATATTCAGCGCTGCAAAGGTTCCCGCAAAAGCCAAAACGAAAGAAATGTCTTTCAGCCGAATCTCAGACAATCGAAATAACATCAGGGAAGCCAGAGCCACAAGAAGGAGGAAACGCGTATCGTAGCTCATCATGGCCGCCACTGAAACCAAGATAAAAAAGATCAGTTTGCTAGCACCAGAAAGAGCGTGGAGAAAAGTCTTTCCGGCATGGTAGCCAATCAATTTCTGTTGATTAAACATGACTTTCCTCCTTTTTTCGCATGTAAAATTGGGTCAGAGCTAGCGGATCCACTCCCAGCTTCTCAGCTAGGCTAAAAATCGAGGTTTCCTTTAAATTGGCCGCTGCAATCAACTCATGATTGGACAAAACCTGAGCAGGCAACTGGTCTGCTAAAATCTGGCCGTCCACCACCACGATGGCCCGATCAGAATAATCCAACATAAGCTGCATATCATGGGTGATCATGATGATGGTATGACCCTGACGATTGAGCTCATCGAGAAAGTCCATCATCTCTGTATAGTGGCGCTGATCCTGACCAGCTGTCGGCTCGTCCAAAAGGATAATCTCTGGATTTAGCACCAAAATAGAAGCAATGGTCACCCGCTTCTTCTGACCAAAAGACAGGGCTGAGATTGGCCAATTGCGGAATTCATAGAGACCACAAGTTTTGAGCACAGCATGAACCCTTTCTTCAATTTCCGCCTCTGCCAAACCACGCAACCGCAGTCCTAGAGCTACTTCATCAAAGATCATTGTGGTCGAAATCATCTGATTAGGATTTTGCAGGACATAGCCAATCCGCTCCGCTCGCTCCTTGATAGAGTCTCCCTTGATATCCTGTTCCTGCCAACGATGCTCCCCTTCTGTATCAATAAAACGACAGAGAGCCTTGGCTAGAGTAGACTTGCCAGCTCCATTTTTCCCAACGATGGCTATCCGCTCGCCCTTGAAAATCTTCAGACTGACATCCCGCAAAATAGGTCTGTCGCTCTGATAGGCAAAGGAAACATGGTCGAGTTCTAAAAGGGCTTCGTGACGACTGTCAACCTGCTCTGCTTTTTGCTCGGTCAGATTCTGCGAAAGTCCTGTAAGTTCCAGCTTGGTCAAATCAGCCAGATGAGTCGCGCTTGCCACATCAAAACCAAGCTGCCGCAAGGCTGTGATATAGAGAGGTTCTCGAATCCCATTTTCCGCTAAGAGATCCGTCTTGAGCAGATCATCTGGCGCACCGTTAAAGAGGATTTGCCCATCATTGACGAGGACAACTCGGTCAACAGGTCGATAAAGAACGTCTTCCAAGCGATGCTCGATGATGATGGTCGTGGTCGCTGCTTCTCTATGAATCTGATCAATTAAGTCAATCGTGTCCTGACCAGACTTGGGATCGAGATTGGCCAATGGCTCATCAAACAGCAAAATTGGACTCTCATCGATCAAGACACCCGCCAGACTGACCCGCTGTTTCTGCCCACCAGACAAGTCTTGAGGACGGTGATCCAAAAGCTGCTCTAGGTCCAGCTGCTTGGCCCAACGCAGGACTTTCTCCCGCATCAAGGGCAAGTCCACCATATCATTTTCCAGAGCAAAGGCCAGATCCTCTGCCACGCTGAGCCCGATAAACTGACCATCCGTGTCCTGCAAGACCGTGCTGACTAGATTTGACTTGTCATAAATGCTGGTGTCAAAGGCTGGCTGCCCCTTAATCAAGAGTTGTCCACTGGCCTGTCCCTTGTAAATATTGGGAATAATACCGTTAAGACACTGCCCCAGGGTTGACTTACCAGAGCCAGACGGCCCAATCAGCAGAACCTTCTCCCCTTCATAAATAGTTAGATTGATATGCTTCAAAGTTGGCTCCGACTGAGCCTGATATTGAAAACTAAAATCTTCAAATTGAATAATTGGTTTTTTCATGTTTTTCTATAAGGCCAGAGCGATCTGAATCGCCAGATTGGCCACCTTATCTTTCTCGTCTAAGTCCGCATGATTAGCCAGATTGCGCATATCCCAAGCCTCCTCAGACAGATGATCCGCCGCATAAAAGAACTGGCAAACTCGAATGCCACGAAAGGCAGCCAAAGCCGCTACAGCCGAGCACTCCATATCCACACAGATAGCTCCCGCCTCTTTTCGCCTGCGTAGCTTGTCCGCAGTCTCTCGGAAAATACCGTCGGTCGTCCAAACCTTGCCCAAACTATGGGAAATCCCTCGCTGCTCAAGGAAATTCACGAGAAAATCCTGCAAGCCGACATTGGCCGCTATCTCCGAACTAGCCGGCTGATAATGATAGCTAGTCCCTTCATCTCGCAAAGCTGCTGTCGGAATAATGACGGATGTTGCTTTGATATCCTCGTCCAGCACACCACAAGTCCCAAAGAGAACCAGCTTTCTCATACCAAAAGCAATCAAATCCTCCAGAATAGCCACACAAGCGGAAGCCCCAACTGGTGCATTGAAAAGAGCTAGCTCCTGCCCATCCGCAAAGACCCGATAGATAGGAATTTCAATGTTGGCCATAGATGTCGTCGTAATCAACTCATGGTCAAAATCCGCCAGCATTCGGGCAAAGGTCTCCCGAGCAAAGCAGGACACTGCCGTCTGCGGAAAGCCTTCAATAGGCTCTATCAAATCCTCTGGATTGATGATGGCCTTACGGTTTTGATCAAACTCTTCAAGAATCATCGACTTGTTTTGTCCCTTTCTTTAGCATGAAATAGCCAGCTAATGTCCACTGACTCTATCCTACTATTGTATCATAAAAAGGCTGTCTACTGACTATCACCAGCATATTTTCTACCTAGCCAAGGATATAGGCAGACTCTATAGCAGGGACAAGCTCAAGCGCATTTCAAAACGAAAGAGAGATGCTCATCATATTGACTATTAAATCATAATCTCTGATTTCCACCAAGCACCTTAGATATAATGTCTTCATGTTTCAAAAAATTGAATTTCTGAATTCCAATAATTACGGTGCACATCTAGAATTTTTCAGAAAAGTTTGTAGGTGCTTAATTATCTAGTACTTCTATCTAAACCAACGTGTATATACGCTGAGTACTTCTGTTCTAAAGAATTAAAATCCAAACTCAGTGAGGTTATAAACCACCTTTGCTCCCATACTTCTAAAACATGTTCCTTCTCCAAAACGAACTCTGGCATTGGTATAAAATCTGTGCAACAAAATACGAAAAAACTGTATCCACGAAGAGTCTTTCCGACTGAAAGCTTCATCAATACAGATTTTGAGAATATATTTGAATTTCTAAGAAAGCAAAACTCATTCTGAGCAATTCTTACTTTTTATCATGCTGCGTCAGTTCCTGATTGTAGGCCAAAGCTAGCTTAATCCAGTAAGATAGTTCCTTTTGTCCCTCGACATCTAAATCAATATAGCCATGATAAAGCCTACCCTTCATTAAAGTCACACCGGCACCTTTTTTAGGCAGAACCTGCTTTTCCAGTTCCTTACCTATGCGGACCATGACAAGCTCTTGACTTCTCGAACTCACAGTAACGGTCATCTTCCCTCGGACCATAAAAGCCAAGCCACCAAACATCTTCTTCTCTTCTACCTCTTCTTCAAAAACACGAGGAGAAAGTTCAGTAGCTAAAATGGTACGAATCTGTTGAGCCAAAGATTTACTATATGCCATCGCTCTCCCCTACTTCATCATCACATCCCAGCCGATACCAAAACGGTCAATCAAGCGGCCATAAAACTCTGCGAAAGCTTGTTCCTCTAAAGAATAGAGAATTTGTCCACCTTCAGCAAGCTTAGCAAAGAGCTCATCGGCTTCTTCTCTACTGTCTGGGCTCAGAACTAACCATTGATTGGGCTGATGATTGCTAGGAATAGATAGGTCGTTAAAAATGCCTACATCTTCACCATGCAGGGTTAAGTTTTCCGTATCTAAGGCAATCCAGGCAAGCTTATCCCGTTTTTCTGCAGGAAGGTCAGCTGGATCCATCATCTCACTGGCTCGGACAAGTCCCTTAATCTCTGTCTGAAAAAGGTCAGCATAAAAACGAAAAGCTTCTTCGGCCTGACCATTAAAACTTAAAAACACGTCTAATTTCATTATTGTTCCTCCAATTTTTTATAGCTGAGAATAAATCTCTATCATCAGTTTATCAATTAGGATAAAAATTTTCTTATTCTCAATTGCGCTTGTTTGGCTAGGGAACGCATGATTAAAACCGGAAGATTAACTGTAATAGGTGGATCGCTGGGCAAGGGCCTGCGCATGCTGATTTCCTCCTGATAGATGCTATCGCCTGAAAAAGTGAGAGGCTCATCGCTTCCCCAGCGAAAGTTATGCTTCAAGATGTAGTTTTTAGTTAGGCGTAAATCCTCCAGCAATTCACAGGCCAAAAGATAGTAGTGACCATCCGGTACATTTTCAAAAGTAAACCGTCTCTCCTGACTCAGTGCTACTCCGATAATCGGCTCTTCTTTGGGAATGCGGGTTTTAAAAAGCCCGACACAGCTAATACGTGGTTCATAGCCCTCAGGATAAGATAACTCTACGGTCAATCGATTGCCACTTTTACAGTCGGGATCCTGATGTAACAAAGCTCCCTTCTCATCTAGCTGTTTGACCATAAAATCATAAGCCTTGGTTGATTCTTGATAGTATTTTTTAGGCGAAAGTCCAGTATGCCGCTTAAAAGTATTGGAAAAACTGCCTAGACTATCATAACCAGCTTCCATAGAGGTCTCGGTCACATTTTGCCGGCCTTCCACAATTTCCTGAATCCCTTTTTCCATCTTAAGAGCTTCCACATATTGCTTGATAGAAAAGCCCATCTTTTTCTTGAAAGTTCTGGATAGATGGGAAGGACTATAATGGAAATACTGAGCCAAATCGGTCAGACTCAGCTCTTGATCTGTATGCTGACGTAGATAGGCCGCCACTTCTTCCATGATAGCTTTAGACATAGACTTGCTCCTTTCCCATTTATTTAAGCCCATTATATCACATCAAAAAGAAAGGACAAAAAATCAAAACCTGAATAAAGAAGAGCTAAGCTGCAAATAAATAATGAAAAAACTTTAGACAGTAAATTTGTCTAAAGTTTTTATCTTCACGATTAAATTACTGAGCAACCAATGTTTCCAAGTTTTCTCCAATCGCAGCCAAACGTTCCATCACTTCTGCCTGGCTCAAGCCGTTTTCAGCCACATAGCGGTTGCGAGGGTGAACACGGCATTCATGAGAACAGCCACGGAGGTACTTGTCTTCATTTTCTTCTGAAGTCAGGATGCGGCGGTTACACTCTGGATTGCCACAGTTGACATAGCGCTCGCAAGGAGTCCCGTCAAACCAGTCTTTCCCAATCACGACTGGATCAACATGGTTGATATCAACGGAGATACGTTCATCAAAGACATACATCTTTCCGTCCCAAAGCTCCCCTTGAACTTCTGGATCCTTGCCGTAAGTCGCGATACCGCCATGAAGCTGACCGACATCCTTGTATCCTTCACGCACCATCCAGCCTGAGAATTTCTCACAGCGAACACCACCAGTACAGTAAACAACCACGCGCTTATCCATGAATTTCTCTTTGTTATCACGAACCCATTGCGGCAATTCGCGGAAGTTGCGGATGTCTGGACGGATGGCACCGCGGAAGTGACCCAGATCGTACTCATAGTCGTTACGAGTGTCTAGGACAACAGTGTCTTCGTCCAAAAGGGCTTCCTTAAATTCCTTAGGTGTCAGGTAAGCTCCTGTCGTCTCCAGCGGGTTGATGTCATTATCAAAATCATTGTCTTCCAAGCCCAAGTGCACGATTTCTTTCTTGTAGCGAACAAACATTTTCTTGAAGGCTTGCTCATTTTCTTCGTCAATCTTGAACCAAAGGTCTTCCATGCCTGGAAGGCTGTGCACATAATCCATGTATTTTTGAGTGGTTTCATAATCACCAGAAACCGTTCCATTGATTCCCTCATCTGCCACCAAGATACGGCCTTTCAGACCGATAGATTTACAGAAGGCCAGATGATCAGCTGCAAATTTCTCAGCATTCTCAATCGGAACATATTTGTAGTAAAGTAATACGCGAATATCTTTTGCCATAAGATTTCAACTCTCATTTCTCTATAAATTTTCTGAATTTTTTAATTCATCTATTTATTATAACCTGATTGAAAAAGCTGAGCAAAAAATTTGTTTGGAAAATAGCAGAGCTGGAATCTCTACGCAGAAAAGCAGGTTAGCCCTCTTTTTCCAATTCTTCCAAATACTTATCGAAGCGATTCTTCTGCCACTTGCTGAGGCTCTCTAAGAAAATATTGTAATAATTAGCCCCCAGATACTGAGTGCGACACATGAAATAAAAGCTAGTGATGAGAATCGAAAGCAAGAAGGGCTGATAATGAACGACTCCCCCATTCATAGCTACAGAACCTATATATAAAGCTAAACTGCCACATAGCATGAGACTGAAACTCTCCATACCAGCCTTGTTGACCAGCTGTTCTTCGCGTTCGTCCAAGATTTGACGTTTGATAAGTTTTATTTTCATTTCAAACTCCTATACTTCTACACCAAAAATAGTGATTAACAACATAAGAATGGCAGGAAGTCCGTTATTTATCATGTGAACTGCGATACTGACTTCCAAGCGCCGAGTTCGATAAGCCAGCAAGGTCAAAATCACAGAAGCGCCACCATAAATCATAAAAGACATGATATTTGTTGGGCCATGAAATATCGCAAAGAGCAGTCCGCCTATGATATAGCCCCAGCTTTCATAGCCTTTAAAGATTTTGAGAGGAATGATGCCACGGAAAATAATTTCTTCTGCGATAGGCGCTAAAACTCCAAGCATGATGGATAACAAAATTATATTTCCTCTTCGGAACTCCTCCATCAAAGATGCCTGATTTGCCGTTGTCGCTTCTCCATGCAGCCACCGTAGTAGTACCGTCCCAAGGACAGATATGAGCAACATGCCTAAGAGACCTAGAGCAATTCGCTTCCCGTCTCCTTTTTGAAAGATTTTCCCAGACTGAGATAAGATTCCTGTTTTCTTTGCTACCACGACAAAGACCAGCAAAATGAGGATTATCAGCAAAATCCCAAGACCGGTGGTCCACTGTTTGGGAAATTGGTAAATGATTGCTACCTGCTGAAACAGCATAGGGAGGACATACAAGCCCAAAGCTAAGAAAGCGCAGCCAACCCAGATCAATCGTTTCCACCAAGTCATTCTTCATCCTCCAATTCCTGATCTAGCTTTGCCTGACCTTTACTGTTTAGATAAAGACTGATCTTGTCCATGGTCAAGCTTCCAAGCATAAACAGTATCATTGCAAGAGCCAGCTTGAGCAGATACAAAATGCTGAACATGCTGGCCAGACTTTCTCGCTGACCAAAGAAATCAATGCCTATAACAATGAGAGCAAAGACGACTCCACCGCCAAATCGCTCTGGCCATTTTTCCTCTCTCACCATATCGCGAACATCAACGCCTAGGCTTACGCGACGAAGCAAGGCATATAGACCTACTAGGGTAAGCAGAATACCCTCTGGCAGATAGGCCAGCAAGCTTAGATGGAGGATATAGGCTTTGAAAAATACAGAGATAGCTAAGAAGAGAAACATTCCTAGTACTAACTCTCCTGCAACTTTGCCGTCCAATTTTTCTGTTCGTTCATCTTTTATAACAGGCTGCTTCTTCATTTTCTTTCTCACTTTCTCATTTATAAGTTAAAGATTCATTGATTCTAATTCTCATCATTTTCTAGTTCTTGGTCCAATAAAACCTGTCTCTTCTGATAAAAATAATCGACCAACTGATCAAATATACTAGAAAAGGCAGTTATCAAAGCTACAATAAAAATAAATTGCAAAATTGGGTAATGTTGAAAGAATAGTCGAATAACCAAATTTCCACTCCACATCAAAACAGCTACGATTACAATCGCCAGGTTAGCTCCGTTAGCCAAACGACTTCCGAAACTCTTAAGCCCAATAGATGGCTTGTAGCGTCTGATATCGAGGCCCAACTGCCAGCTACGAATGCCAGCATAGATTTCCATAGCCAAAATAACTAGAATTTCCGGTAAGTAGCCTTCTAGCGGCACATGCCAAATCATAATTTTGATAAAAATAGAAATAAGGAGTAAAATGATCGCAAAAAATGCAACTTCATTTCCTAATTTTCGCTCAAGTTGTAGAGTCCGCTCGTCTGTATAGACTTTTTGTGGTTTGTCCTTCATTTTCTTTCTCACTTTCTTCCTATTCTTCCCAAAACAACTGATCCAGCGTTTTATTGAGACATTTGCAAATGGCCAAGCATAGACTGAGACTGGGATTGTACTTGCCTGCCTCAATCAGGCCAATGGTCTGACGAGTCACACCAATAGCATCAGCCAAGTCTCCTTGGGTCATGTCATGCTCAGCCCTTGCCATTTTTAACCTAAGATTTTTTGCCATGGCCACCATCCTTATCGTCATTCTTTTGCCCGCCTATGGCGTAGAAAGAAGAGCCAAGGGCGACATCAGCACAAGCTAGTATGATAAAGGTTTGATTTTTCTGAATCATGCCAACAACTAGTAGAATTGTCGCCGATACAAGACAAATAAACTGAGCATTCACTTTCTTATTCATATTTGCGCTCCTTTCGTCTTTATAAGTACATTATACAATATATTTTAAATAATGCAATATATAAATTACATTTTGTTTTTTATTTTGTACAAAAAAAGATTGGGAGTTTCCCAATCTTTAATTATCTAATTTGATTAATCTTTCTTAAGGCTGCCTGAGCGAGTCTGAGTACGAGCGTAGGCTAGTAAGAGCAAGGTTCCTGCTACGGCAACTGTCACTCCATTGGAAAGAGTTGCTACAAAGCCTTGCACAAAGACCTTATTGACCGGCTCGCTATAAATCAAGATATCGCCAATCGGAGCGACCAAGAGCCAGACAAAAGCATTGGCCAAAAGCTGGAAGATATTGAAGTTGACGATGTCCTTCACTTCAAAAACACCTTCTGCTGCACGGATGCGATTTTTAAACAAACCAAGAATGAAACCAAAGAAGGCACTAGCGATAATCCATGACCACCAGAGACCGTAGCCAGCCATAGCATCTTTGATAACGTGACCAATCAAGCCCATCAGGAAGCCAACAAAGGGGCCGAAAACGACACTGAAGAGGGCCTGAACCGCATATTGCAGCTGAATGCTAGTATTGGGAACAGGTGTTGGAATGCTAATCATTCCGATAACTACAAAAAGTGCAGCTCCAATCCCTGTTGCAACAACTTCTTTAATAGTAAACTTTGTATCTAACAATTTCTTTTTCATAATGTTCTCCTTTAATTTTCTATACGTTTAATCTCAATATGCCATTGAGCACCGACACCAACATTATAAGCCTTGGCAAAAGAACCTTGGTTAATAGCCAAGCCCACCCGATAGAGGGAATTGATGTATAAAATTGGCTGACCAATACGAACATCCGCAAAGGACTTGCCATAGGTCACTTGGTTTTGATAGACCAGCATATCATTGTTGTAGATAGTGACTTCAAAACGGTCGCCAAAGTTGGGTTCCAAGGTGCAGAACTCCTCGCGCGTAATCGAAGTCCAAAGCGAGCCAAAGCGAACATCCAAAATATCAATGGCTCCGCTAACCAAATTATCCGCCAGCCTTGTTTCCACAACAGGGATTTCGACAATTTCTTCGACACTCAGTTCTGGGCCAACTTCCTCAAAACTGATATGGCCACTAGCTAGCTTGGCACCTGTATAGGCATAAACATCCCGCCCATGGAAGGTATAAGAATGTTCGGTATTCTTGCGACGATTTTCCACTTCTGAAATCTCACGAATAGCTACGATACCGACATGCTTTTTGATAAAGGACAGAGTACCATTATCAGGTGTCACGATATATTGATTTTTGCTGGTCTTAGCAACCACGCTTTTCCGCTTAGAACCCACTCCCGGATCCACGACCGAGACAAAGGTCGTACCCTCTGGCCAGTAATCTACTGTCTGAAAGAGACGGTAACTGCCCTCAAAGATATTGTAAGGGGTGATATCATGGGTCAAATGATGGATTTTCAGCGTTGGTGATTCCTCCAAAGCCACTCCAATCATAGCCGACACTGCTCCATCTACCAGACCAAAGTCCGACTGCAGCACTAATATGTTGTTCATCTTATTCCTCCCAGGCCTTGAACCTGATATTCTCCAAGTCTTCTAATCTTACCAAAATTAGGCTCTTTCCGCTAGAGCTGGAGGCATAGGATTTTTTTATAACTGTCTATTTCTCAAAGATATAGCATGCAAGCTAGGGCATTTTTCTGGATCAAACTTATGCCAGAACAATTCCTTGAGTAGGCTAAGATAGGAAAGTCCCACCTTTCGTCTGGCTTGACTTTTTATGACTGAGACCCAGCTTTTGCACTGCGCTTTTTTACCAGATATTGACCCAGCAGGCCACCGATTAAAGCACCTGCCATTACCATCACGATAAAACTAGCGATGGTCGGAAAATCCAACGGCAGCAAAATCCGATTGATGTATTCTGCTGTCTTACCACGCGCTACCAAGCTATCAATATAAGCTTGACGCGCTAGCCACATAAGAATAATAGGGCCCGAATTGACAAAAGAGAAACAAACAAAGGAAAGCAGATTCAAAAAATTATTTTCGTATTTGCCCAAGCCTGCAATCGTGTCAGCTAAAAGACCGAACACCAAACCTGGCAGGCCAGCAATCATAAAATGACCAGACAAGAGGAAAAAGCCTCCCATCATCACGCCCAGTAAGCTAATCGCTCCGAACTTTTTAATCTTACTTTGCAGGCACATATAAACGCTTCCGCCAAAAACTGCAGCAAAAACTGGAGCATAGAGCATATTACCAGCATTATCAAAAAAGTGACCTACTAGTACTCCTAGTCCGACACAGAGAAAGTAGAGTAGAGCAAAGAGTCCCGTCCATTTCAACTCTTTCAGTGTTAACGATGTCATCATCGATTCCTTTCTAATTCTGAAGTCAAAACTTCATAAAACTATTGATAGCTATATCCTTGATAAGTGAAAATCCGCATTTCATGGCTTGCCATCCTTCCTGCAAAATGAGATTTTAGCTAGGTTTACAGATCTAGCATCCTTGATATGTTTGCTTCCCTCAGCACGGGTAAAATCCAGTGCTAGCAAGAAGTAATTTATTATGCTATTTTTCCATACTTAGCTTTATTTATTATAGCATTATGAAAATAGAATGTAAATTAAATTTTCAGACTTTTCAAAGGATGATAGCTGACAAAAGGAGGCTGGGACAAAAGTCCTAGCCTCTCAATTGTCTTTGGTTTGTCGAGCAAGACGCAGTGGTTGAGTGGGCTCTATTACGCTGATTTCATCAGCTTTTACAGCCCTACTCAACTATGCGGAGGTGGGACAACGAAATCGAATTCTAACGAATTACCGATTTCTGTCCCACTCTCGTCTAGCGATGACTGATCTTTCTAGTTAGGAAATCTCCCAGAAACTGGATAAAGAAGATAAGAAGCAAGAGCAAAACAGTTGCTAAAATGGTTACGTCTTGGTTGAAACGTTGATAACCATAGGCAATCGCCACATTTCCAAGACCGCCTGCACCGATTGCTCCCGCCATGGCTGTTTCGCCAACTAGCGAGATTAGGGTCACTGTTGTCACCCGAATCAAGTCTGGCAAACCTTCGCGCAGATAAACACCGATGATATCCCATGTATTAGCCCCAACTGCCTGGGCCGCTTCAATCACACCACGGTCTAATTCTGATAGAACCACCTGCACCTGACGGGCAAAGAAAGGAAAGACTGCCAAAGATAGCGGTACTAAAGCCGCTGTTGGCCCAATCCCTGTTCCCACAATCATCCGTGTGAAAGGATTGATCAAAGCTAGGAGAATGATAAAGGGAATTGCCCGAAAGATAGATGTGACCTTGTCCAAGATGAAAAAGGCTGTTTTATTTTCTAAAATACCACCTGGCGCTGTCAATACCAGGAAAAGTCCAGCGATCAAGCCTAGAATGCCACCGATCAGGAAAGAAACAATCGTCATATAAAGGGTCAGATAAATCGCTGTTCCCCAGCCAGCCTGACCAGCCCAGCCCATTTTATAGACGTTAGGCAAAAATGTTTTAATCAAGTCTATCAATCTAAATTCCTCCCTTAAGCACCTTTAATTCTACGCCAGCAGCTTGTAAATTGCTTTGAGCAGACGCAAGGTTTTCTGCATTTCCTGACAAAATGACTACCATCTCCCCAACAGGCACATTGTCTAAAATCTCAATGTTAGCATGTAAAATATTGGCTGAAACTTGATACTGCTTGTAGATATCGTTGATAATGGCTGTATCTGTCACCGTACCAGCATACTTCAAATGCGCCAAGACAGAATCCGCTGGCAAATCTTGCACAATCTTCTGTTGATTGATTTTAACCATCGCTTCAGTGATACCTGTTGCCGTTGTGATAAAGTCTTGGGTCAATTCGTTCTGTGGATTGGTAAAGATATCCAAAACTGATCCTTCCTCAATCAATTTCCCATTCTGCATAACAGCTACACGATTGGCAATATCTTTGACAATCTGCATTTCGTGCGTGATCAGTACAATCGTCAGTCCCAACTTTTGATTCAAATCCTGAAGCAAGGCCAAAATTTGCTTGGTTGTTTTAGGGTCCAATGCCGAAGTCGCTTCATCTGAAATTAAGATTTTCGGATCATTAGCCAAGGCTCTAGCAATCGCCACGCGCTGCTTCTGACCGCCAGACAGCTGAGACGGATAATTATCCGCTCGATCTTCCAGACCTACCAGTTCTAAAAGTTTACGAACCTTCTCCTCTTTTTCAGCAGCAGACAAGGAAGAGTGCTTCAAGGCAAATGCGACATTTTCCTTAGCCGTCATCTGGGCCATCAGATTGAAATGCTGGAAAATCATGCCAATGTCCTTACGCTTCTCCCGCAGTTGAGCCGCATTCAATTGGACGCTTTCTTTGTCATACAGGACTGTCCCATCCACAGTGATGCGACCACCAGATGGCTTCTGCAGAAGGTTAATAACCCGCACCAAAGTTGACTTTCCGGCACCAGAATAACCCACGATACCGTAAATATCTCCCTGATTGATGTGAATGGTCACATCTTCAACCGCCTTGATGACACGATTTTTCTGTGTAAATGTGACATCAATACGGTCTAATTTGATAATTTCATTGCTCATAACTTCTGATTAACTCCTTGATTAATTCAATATGGGTATAATAATCGGCAATCTTGACATTTTCATCGCCACCATGATCCCGACTATTGGCATTTCCTAAGCCAAAGGCAGCCATCGGAACTTCCAAAGCCTCAAAGACTGTATGCATGGGGCCTGTTCCTGCCGAGGTCGGAAGCACTGAGATGCCTTCTGGATAAAAATCCTTGGCCAGTTCAATCACATTCAGGATAGAAGGGGCACTCATATCGCTACGATAGCTCATTTCTCCCAATGTATAAGTTAATTCTACCTTATCATAGTCATTTTTGTCTAGTTGCTTGCGAATCTTGTCCAAGACATCATGAGGCTCTAAGCCTGGTACCAAGCGTACTTCCATCTTGGCAGATGCATATGCTGGGAGGATGGTTTTGACTCCTTGTCCCTGATAGCCCGAACCGAAGCCTTCAATGTTAATGGCTGGCTCAAAATAGAAGCGACGTAGAAATTCCTGCCTGTCCTCTTTCAAGACTGGAAGCTGGAGGCCGTAAATTTCCTTCAACTCTTCTGGTGTCTTCAGAGCGTACTGGGCAATCAAAGCCAACTCTCGCTCATTGGGCTCCTGTACTTGCTCATAGATGCCCTCCACTAATATTCGACCGTCCGCACTACGCAGGCTAGAGATAGCATCCATCAAGTACCAAGAAGCAGAATTGATGACGCCCCCATAGCTAGAATGGATATCGACTTCCGCACTGTCAACAGACATATCAAAGGTGACAATGCCCTTATTCCCACCAGAAATCTCTAGCTGGCCTAGATTATTACGCGTGCCCTGCTCCCAGACCAGCAAATCTGCTCCCCGCAAATGTTTCTTATGCTTGGCCAGATATTTATCCAAGTCTGTTGAAGCCGACTCCTCTGCTCCCTCCATCATGAAAATGATATTGACTGGCAGCGAACCGTGCTCTCGAATATACTTACGCACCGCTGTCAAACGAGCAGTAATGTGGCCTTTGTCATCATCGACCCCACGACCATACATAACACCGTAGTGGACAGACAGAGTAAAGGGATCGTTGGTCCAAGGCTGGTCATTATCAGCTGGTACCGTATCATAGTGGTGGTAGAAAATGATGGTCTTGGCTTCAGGATTGTCCGACTGAAACTCTGCCAATACAAAGGGAGCCGTGTAACTGTCATCAATCATCACTTTAGCACCTGCGGCAGTGAAAATTTCTCCCAGATATGTAGCTACCTCCTTGAGCCCAATTTGCTGGGCAAAGATAGACTTTTTAGAAATCAAAGTCCGCAACACCTCAAAATAGTGTTGGGCCACCTCATCATTTTCAAACTTTTTAATTTGTTCACTCTCAGTTGAGAAAGGCATGTATAACTCCTACTAATCGCATCTGTTTAAAGATGATCTGCTATGATTCACAAAAGAACAAAGACTTGCTGTCGTGTAAGTCTGTGACTCTGAGTTTTAATATTGCTAAGTCATCTCCGCTGATAAAAACTCTAACTAATAGCAGATAAAGGGCTGGAGAAATCCATTCCCCGCCCTTTCTATCTTCAATTATTTTCTATAAAATCTTACCAAACTGGTTGATCCATACCATCTGAAGACTCTTCAATGACTTTTTTAACTTCGTCAGTATGGTAAGCCTTGATGATTTTCTTGATAGCGTCTGCCTTGTCAGATTTTTCCCAATCCTTCTTAGCAGCAATCAAGTTGTACCAAAGTTTAGAATTTTCATCTGTCTTTTCTTTGTAAAGAGCGTTCTTGTAGTCAATACCAGCTTCACGAACGAAGGTATTGTTGACAACTGCTGCATCTACAGAAGTAAGAGAAGCTGCTGTTTGAGAAGCATCCAATTCAGAAATTTTCAAGTTTTTCTTGTTTTCTTTGATGTTAGCAACAGTCGCAAGTTTAGTTGAATCCACGTCCAACTTGATCAAACCAGCTGCTTGAAGAAGGTTCAAAGCACGGCTTTCATTTGTTGGGTCATTTGGTACGGCAATGCTTCCGTTTTCTGGAATGTCTTTCACAGCAGTATATTTGTTTTTGCCATCTTTAGTACCAGAGTAAAGACGGATTGGTGCGATATACGTATCTGCTACAGACACCAAATCAGCATTGTTTTCTTTATTCCAGTTTTTCAGGTAGTAGTAGTGTTGGAAGGCATTGATATCTGCATCGCCATCGCGAACCGCTTGGTTAGGCTGAGAGTAGTCTGTAAATTGAGTGAACTCCAACTTAACACCTGCTTTATCCTTATCAAGGATTTCCTGAACCTTGTCCCAACGCGCTTCTTCTGTATCGCTGAGGTTCATCACACCAACTTTTACAGTCACTGTTGCACTGTCTGCTGACTTAGCGTTTTTTGATGTTGAAGACGAGCAAGCTGCCAAACCGAATGCTGCTACAGCTAAGAGTGCTGTTGCGCCAAACCATTTTTTCAATTTCATGAGATAATCTCCTTATAAAATATATTTTTCTTAATGAAAAAGTTGTAAGTTGTTTCCGATTACTTAGGGCAAAGAAAATCAGAACTTACTTGATATCCTTGGCATCTGGCAAATAAGTGCCACCAAAGAATTCTTTTGATAATTTTTCAAGTGTTCCATCCTCGTAAAGTTCCTTGATCCGTTTGTTCATGAAGCTTTGAAGCTCTTCTTGTCCTGAAGCAAGGATCGGATAGACATAGGGTTGTTGGTCACTTGGAAGTTCAATCACTTCGACGTTATCCAGACCTTGGTCTTTGATGATGGTATCCACTGAGATACGCTCAAATATCTTATAGTCTGAGCGGCCATCGTTGAGATTAGCCAAGATTTGCTGGATTGTACCATCTGTATAGTTGATGATTGTTGGGTTTGAACTGTGCTCTTCATTGTACTTTTCCAACTGCTTAGCTGTTGAAGTACCTTGAACAACCTCAGTAGACTTGCCTCCGATATCGTCCAGCGACTTGATATTTACTCCTTTACGAACCACCAAGACGGTTGGGTTTTTAGCGTAAGGGTTGGCATAGAGGTATTTACCAGCACGGTCTTCTGAATAACTGATGTTGTTGGCGCCGATTTGGTAGCGGTCACTATCCAAGCCAGAGAAAACAGAAGCCCATTTGGTCTTGTTGAAGTTGACTTCGTACTTATCTGAACCTTTGAAGATTTCACGAAGCACTTCAATTTCGTAACCAGTTAGTTTTCCGTCCTTATCCTCATAAGAGAAAGGCTTAGTTGTTCCAACCGTTCCGACTTCAATCGTCTTTTTCTTTGTAGCACTATCTTTACTTGCAGAAGACGAACAGGCTACAAGCAGCCCAACTGCAAGACTTCCTACCACAGCAGTGGCAGTGTATTTCAATATCTTTTTAATATTCATATCTCTATCTCCTCCTAAAGAACATGTTTCTATCATACCAAAAGTCGAAAATCCTGACCATTATATATTTTTTATCAAGGTGATAGATTTTCTTTATCACTGATTCGATTATTCAAACTATTTGAAAATATCGAAATCTTGTTTTTCTATGATAACAAAAGAAGAAGAGCTTGCCTAGTTCTTATTTTCTATGAAAGACTATAGTTATTTCTTATAGTGCTTGAGGAGAAAGAGGGCGTTTTCGACATAGTAAGGCACAGAGACCTGAAAGGCTGCATCGTCAATCGTCATGCTATCATGGTGCAGATCAGGCGCATCTGCTGCACCATTTGATCCGATAAAAGCAAAGACACCAGGGATTTTTTCTTGGTAAAAGGCAAAGTCTTCGCCAGCTGAGGATGGCTGGGCAGGCACTAGCTCCCCGATATTCTGAGAATTTTTAAAAATAAGCTCGGCTAATTCTGGATCATTATAGGTCACCGGTGGAGTCTGATCCCAGACAATGGCGACCTTAGCACAGAAGTTCTCCGCCGTATTCTCCACAACACGGATAAAATCCGCCTTCAAACGCTTTTGCAAATCAGGGTCAAAACAACGAATGGTGCCTTCAAAAAAGCCATTTTGCGGCAAGACATTCCAAGTCGCCCCAGCTTCAATGTGGGTCACCGATAAAACAACTGGCTCAAAGGGCGAGACTGTCCGAGAAACCAGAGCTTGGAGATTTTGAATCATGCTGGTCAGGGTCAGCACCGTATCCACTCCCAGGTCCGGCCGAGCCGCATGGCTACTGACTCCCTCCACAGTCACCTTAAACTTCTCTACGCCTGCCATCATAGCTCCCGGCTTCAAGGCTATTTGCCCAGCTTTTAACTGGGGCATATTGTGAAAACCAATAATCGCAATTACATCATCCAGCAAGCCCGTAGCCAGAACTTGACTGGCTCCTTGGGAGGTTTCCTCAGCTGGCTGAAAAATCAATCGAATGGTTCCCTGTAAATCTTCTTCCATAGCCTTGAGCAACTCCGCCGCTCCCAGAAGACTAGTCTGATGAAAATCATGACCGCAGGCATGCATGACACCAGGATTTTGGCTAGCGTAAGGCAGACCTGTCTGCTCTAAAATGGGCAGGGCATCAATATCTGCTCTCAAGGCGATAACTGGTTCTCCCTGACCAATTTCGGCAATCAAGCCCGTCTCTAAGCCAGTGTCCAAAATTTTTATCCCCAAGTCTTGCAAATAACTTCTTAGAAAGGACGTCGTTTCATACTCTTGGCCAGACAGCTCTGGATGCTGATGGAGATAATGCCGTGTGTTTACTAATGTATCATAGAATTTTTTCATGCTAGACTCCTTTACTCTACATATCTACCCTCCAGTATAGCACAAAGCTAGGCTAGGAAACAAAATAAAATAGAGAGCAGAATGAAGCATCCGCCCTCTCATCTTGCTATTAGGATATATCGCCCTCAAAAGCTCTGACGATAGATTCATAAGAATAATCACGCTCTAGGACCCACTTGCCATCTGTTTTGACAAATTTCAACTGATAATCTCGTTCTGGCGTAAGAAGAGGACGTGAATCCATTCCAGCCATCATATCATTAGCATAGCTCTTATCGGTAGCTTTATAGACGTCACTCAGGCTTCCATATTCAGAACGATGCTTATCATAAAAATCTTGACGGTAGGTATACATGGTTTTATTTAGACTGACCGTTCTCGGTTTGATCTTGATAACGATTGAATTTGGCATGTACTGCGCTACTGTGTAATCAATTTCTGAGCGTTTGGCATTACTTTTCACATAGGCATCAATGAAAGCATTGATTTCATCATCACTAAATGGATAATCATGCAATTTACGTGTAAAATCTGCTGCAAAGGCTGCTCTATAATCTTTCTTATCTTGCTCCAAATCGCCACCTAAAACCAAATCGCCTTTGTCTTTGGAGGATTTTGTCTTTGCTTCTCCTCCCAAGAAAACAGCATTGAGGTAATCAGAAGCTAATTTCTTTGATTCGTCAACGTGATTCGGGTATTTCGCAGGATCAACTTTTAGTTTGATAGGTTCTGCTTTTTCATCGGAGCCGTAGGTTTTCTTCTCATATTGAAGTTCATATTTCTTGCCATCTTCAACTTTAAAGACCAGATTACCAGAAAGAGTCTTTCCTTCCGCTAAATCTTCATAGCTCAGTGTTTTGAAGTTTTCTTTATCATCATAGACTCCGACTGGCTGGATTTTTTCGCCTTCTGAATCATAAAAACCAATGTCTGAGGAGGAAATCATGATTTTATCATTTGTTTTATTTTTAATTTCCAAAGACAAGGCCAAGTATTTGGCATCAGCTGATCCGTTGCTTGGCATAATGAACTGACCATCCTTAATCTGGATATCAACCTGCCCATTGCTGGCTGATTTTTTGACAGTCGTTTCCTGGCTTGGCTTACCAGAATGTTTTTTATTTGGACTTGGAAGCAAGGCACAGGCTGTTAAGCTCACACCTGCCACAAGCAAGGCTGTGTATTTAAATACTTTTTTCATCATTGTCTCCTTAATTTCTTAATGCTGTAACTTTTCTATTTTATCATACTTGGCTAAACTGGTAAATAGCGGTTGCATTTATCTATATATAAATGCAACTTTGCAATCGCTAGAATGACCAAGCAGATCAAATCTCTACTCCATAATAATATTTCTATGGAAAGAGCCACTTGATATGCGGAGCAAGTTGAGAAATTTCTTGATGAAGTTCATTGAAGCTAGTATTTTTCACATCAGCCAAGTCTAAAGGGACAGCACTCTCTTCTTGATTTTTAGGATAAAAATATAAAATTCGACTAGGCGGTTCTGCAATTCTTGTCCTAGATCGATAGATATCGTACTCAATTTGCTCAATCTCCTGCCACAAGAAGTACTTCTCTCTTTTAGCAGATAAGCCTCTCAGCCTTATTCCCATCTCATCCATCTCTAAAATCGGTGGCTTATGATTCGAAATATAGCCTAGAACGATCATAAAAATAGCGGTTATGCCCATTCCCCAATAGACTGGATTGAAGATATTGTTACTTTCTTCAGTAGTCTGCCTGCTTCTTTGGTCTTCTTTGCTGATAGAAGTCCTATGAACCAGCTGATTAGCACTATTTTGACTTGTTGACTCAAGGGAGGCCTTATCCATAGATGCAAAAGCCATGATAAAAAAGATAGCAAAGAGTAAGAAAAAGCCTATGGCATAAAATTTTGCTCCATCGCGCTTGTATACTTTCATTCTATTCCTATCCTTTCCAGATATATTTCCTATATGAGAATGCCTTCCAAATGATCCAATTCATGCTGGCAGATTTGCGCTGGAAAATCCTCTAAAGTGATGGTCCTTTTCAGCCAATTCTGATCCAGATATTCGACCGTGATTTTCTGATAGCGAATGGTTGGTCGACTGCCTGTCAAGGACAGACAGCCTTCTTCCGTCTGGTAAGGGCCAGACTTCTGAATGAGAACTGGATTAAACATGACCATGGGCAGCATGCCATACATAAAAATAATCACCCGCTTTTGGGAACCAATCATATTCGCTGCAAGGCCGACACAAGACTCTCTATGGGCCAACAAGGTATCCTGCAAGTCTTGGGCTAAACATAGGTCAGCCTTTGTAGCTGGGACTGATTTTTGCTGTAAAAAGAAAGGATCTTTCACAATTGCTTTTTGCATCTTTCACCTCAAATGGAAGAGGCTGGATTCCCTATCTCAGCCTCCTTAGTTTATTTGAATACTCTCAACGCCTTGTTTACTTATTTTGCATAGCGTTCGCTAATATCTTTTGCGAGGACAAAATTTCCTAGTGTAGCTGAGCCATTTCCTGCGACAGCCGGGGTGACAATGTAGTCACGCACATCTGGTACTGGCAGGTAACCGTTGAGCAGAACAGTGAATTTCTCACGAACACGGTCCAACATGTGCTGCTGTGCCATCACACCACCACCAAAGACAATGACATCTGGACGGAAAGTCACCGTCGCTTGAATAGCTGCCTGCGCAATATAATAAGCCTGAATATCCCAGACAGTACTATTGAGCTCAATATTTTCACCCCGTACACCTGTCCGAGCCTCTAAGCTAGGACCAGCCGCTAAACCTTCCAAACAGCCCTTGTGGAAAGGACAAACGCCATTAAAGCCTTTTTCCACATCCATTGGGTGCTGAGCTACATAGTAGTGTCCCATCTCTGGATGGCCTGTACCCCCAACAAATTCACCACGTTGGATAGCACCAGCGCCAATTCCCGTTCCAATCGTATAATAAACCAGATTTTCAATGCGGCCGCCAGCATTATTGCGGGCTACAACCTCACCATAGGCAGAGCTGTTAACATCTGTCGTAAAGTAAATAGGCACATTCAAAGCACGACGAAGCGCTCCCACAATGTCCACATTTGCCCAATGCGGTTTTGGAGTTGTTGTGATGTAGCCATATGTTTTTGAATTAGGATCAATATCAATAGGACCGAAAGAGCCTACTGCCAGACCAGCTAGATTGTCAAAACGAGAGAAGAACTCAATCGTTTTATCCAGTGTCTCAATCGGTGTAGTCGTAGGAAATTGTGTTTTTTCTACAACATTAAAATTTTCATCGCCCACAGCACAGATAAACTTCGTTCCACCGGCTTCTAAACTTCCGTACAATTTTGTCATTTCAAACACCTCTTGTATTCTTTGTATTCCATTATAGCATATTTCCATATTGGAAATGGCTCTATATTTTAGATTTTTCTCTGTAAATCTTAGCACTCAAGCAAAAAGAGAGTGGGACAGAAATCGGTAATTCGTTAGAATTCGATTTCGTCGTCCC
>CAUUSJ010000005.1:0-57030 GCA_963547765.1 uncultured Streptococcus sp.
CTAGCCGCAGGAGTCGCTCTTAGCTTGTCATCAGCCATGACCTCTCCAATTCTATTTATGATACAAAGGGCGCTGACTGCAAAGAAAAATAGTTTCGATTCCTTCCAGTCCTAACCCTACAAGTTATTTTAATACTATTTGTAACGACTATCAGCCATCACGAAAGTTTTAACATCTTTGACCCTCTACATAAGATTAGATTACATAAAATAATCTATGTAATCCAATCCATGAGAAAGCCTTTTCTTTATTATACCTTATTCTTTATGATATGTCTTCCGAATAGCGTCTTTGATGCTTTCAACAGTCGGAATCATTGCGTTTTCCAAGTTCTGTGCGTAAGGCATTGGCACATCTTCACCTGCACAACGGCGGATTGGTGCATCTAGATAGTCAAATGCTTCAGATTCAGCAATAATCGCTGAAATTTCACCAATAAAACCGCTAGTTTTGTGGGCATCATTTACCAGAACAACCTTACCAGTCTTCTTAACAGAATTGATGATAATATCCTTATCAAGCGGCACCAATGTACGTGGATCAACCACTTCTACAGAGATACCTTCTTCTGCTAATTCTTCAGCCGCCTGCATGACACGGCGAAGCATTTTTCCGTAGGTAACAACTGTTACATCAGTACCTTCTTTTTTGATTTCACCCACGCCAAGAGGGATTACATACTCAGGATCCAGTGGCACTTCGCCTTTTTGGTTAAATTCAGACTTGTATTCCAGGATAATGACCGGGTTGTTGTCTCGGATAGATGCTTTAAGAAGCCCCTTCATATCAGCCGGAGTTCCTGGAGCGACTACTTTAAGCCCTGGAATGTGGGTAAACCAAGACTCTAGAGACTGCGAGTGCTGAGCAGCAGAGCCAACTCCATTACCAGCTGCACAACGGACAGTCATTGGCACTTGACCTTTTCCGCCAAACATATAGCGAGTTTTAGCAGCTTGGTTAACAATAGCATCCATGGCAATTACAGAGAAGTCCATAAAGGTCATGTCTACGATTGGACGCAGCCCTGTCATAGCTGCTCCAGCTGCTGCTCCCGAGATAGCTGCTTCTGAAATCGGACAGTCACGTACACGTTCTGGCCCGAACTCTTCCAGCATACCAACTGATGTTCCGAAATCTCCACCAAAGACTCCAACATCCTCTCCCATCAAGAGTACATTTTCATCGCGACGCATTTCCTCAGACATAGCGAGGATAATGGTGTCACGAAAAGACATAGTTTTAGTTTCCATTTTCTTTTTCTCCTCTCTTTAGTCTGCGTAAATATCTTCAAAGGCGGATTCAAGCGGCGGGAACGGGCTTTCTTCTGCGAATTTTACAGATGCTTCTACTGCTTCTTTGACACTAGCTTGGATAGCTTCCAGCTCTTCCTCGCTCGCAATCTTGTTTTCCAGCAAGTAGTTACGAAGATTTTCGATTGGATCTTTTTTCTTCCATTCGTCTACTTCTTCACGAGTACGGTATTTACCCGGATCAGAAGATGAATGTCCTAACCAACGATAGGTTACACTTTCGATCAAGACTGGTCCTTTACCACTACGAACGTGCTCGACAGCCTTTTGGAAGCCTTCATAGACATCCAGAACATTATTTCCATCTTCGATGAACATGCCTGGGATTCCATATGCAGCGCTACGTTGATGGATATGTTCTACATTGGTCATTTTCTTGATATCCGCAGAGATTCCATAACCATTGTTAATGCAGTAGAAAATAACTGGGAGATTCCAGATAGAAGCCATGTTAACTGCTTCGTGGAAAACACCTTCGTTGGTCGCACCGTCACCAAAGAAGCAGACAACAATCTTGCCTGTCTTCTGCATTTGCTGAGTAAGAGCCGCACCGACAGCAATCCCCATACCGCCACCTACGATACCATTGGCACCAAGGTTTCCAGCGTCCAGATCGGCAATATGCATAGAGCCGCCTTTCCCTTTACAAGTACCATTGTACTTACCAAGGATCTCGGCCATCATACCATTCAGGTCAATGCCCTTGGCAATGGCTTGACCATGTCCACGGTGATTAGAAGTGATTAAATCATCCGGATTCAAAGCTAACATTGCACCAACGTTGGCCGCTTCCTCACCCACTGAAAAGTGAGTCATGCCTGGAACTTTCCCTTTTTTTACAAGTTGTGCAATTTTTAAGTCCATACGACGGATTTCTTCCATCTTACGAAACATCTCTAATAAGAGAGATTTATCTAAAGTTGCCATTTCTTTGCCTTTCTAAAACCCCATTCAATCGTGTGTACGGGCAACTGCAACTGTTTAAGTTGAACTAGGACACATGAATATTCCAAGCGCTCTAGCTGTCCTATCATTCCGAATGATACAGGGTATAAGCATTATTTATTTCCCTTCTATTCTAACGAATATTGTAAGCACTGTCAAAGTTTTTGCTCAAATTTTTTCACAAAGAAAAATCAGCATATCGCATGGATACGCTGATTGATAAAACAAAAATAAATATTTCACAAACTATCATTCTTAGATTTTTTTGAATGGTTCAATAGATTCAAAACTATATTCTCATTCTATTTCCGCAACACTATTATATATGCTGAGTGGATGTTCACCGTTGTAAGAGAACTATTTGCTATAAAAAATTATTCTGCTTTCTTTCCAAAGTCCGCAATCATCTCTTCCATCTGCTCCCAACTTGGAGTGGTCAGCATGTAGAGGTAGTCTCCTTGCAACTCAGCAAAGGCTGCTGGCATGTCTTTTTTGACTTTAAAGTTATCTCGATACTTCTCTAACAACTCCGCCTCTGAATAGGCATAATGTGAGCTTGCGCGACGGGACGTTGCCAAACAGAATAACGGCTCCATGTCTGATTCAGGGAAAGGCTCACCCGCCACAATATTCGCGTATCCACGATAGAGATCAATCGAATGAGCAAAATTATAAACATCGATCGTGAAACCACCTGCTGGACGATTATTGTATTCGATAGCTATGTAATCATCGTCTTTGCGGAAAAATTCGATATGGAAAAAGCGCTCTTTCATGCCAAATGCTTGGACGATGGCTTCTCCATAAGCACGAAGTTTTGGATCCATCTCCTTGAGTACATAGTAAGAATTATCCATTTTATAAAGCATGAGGTCAAGCGGTGTGTAGGCGTAGTCAAAAGTGGTTGAAAAGACAATATTTCCTTCGGAATCAATCAGGCCATCAAACGTACAGATCTCGCTAGAAGTCACAAATTTTTCAAAGAAATAGACAGTCTCCTGATCCCATTCTTCTTTAAAATGCTCGACATCCGCAGCTGTCTCAATCTTAAACGTGGCTGCAGCACCTACTCCATTATCTGGCTTAGCAATCAGAGGAAGGCCGATTTTTTTGACAGCCTGATCCACATCCGATAGTTTTCTGACAACCTGACCTGGAACGACTGGCACACCAGCTTTCTGGAAGAGTTTCTTCATTTCAGACTTGAATTTGGTCTTTTTCAGGTCATTCGGTTTGGCTCCAAAAACGTTAAATTGTTCCCGCAACTGGGCATCTTGCTCCAGCCAGTATTCATTGTGTGACTCAATGCGGTCAATCGGTCCATGTTTGTAGAAAAGGAAGGCTACCGCTCGTTTAACTTCGTCCAGATTTTCCAAATTGTCAACACGGAAATACTCTGTCAAAGCGTTCTGAAGACCTGGGCCCAACTGCTCATAGGGCTCTTGTCCGATACCAAGCACTGTAATGCCCTTGTTAGCCAGCTCAATCGTAAACTGCTGGAAATTTTCTGGATAATAAGGTGAAATAACAATATAATTCATAGTAAGACTTCCTTTCTACTTAACATTTTAGAGGTTTAACTGGCTCAAGAAATAAGGCATCTGCTTGCGCCACCAAATCCAATCATGAGACACATCGTGACCCCATTCAGCAAACCAGGCTGGGATATTTTTGTGTTCGCAAGCTTCTTTCAGTGTGTAGAAGGAAGGAAGGCCATCCTGCTCCCAGTCGCCCAAACCGGTACAAACAATAATATCAGCTTGTCGATAGCGGTCAATAAACCAACCATCATTTTGGTTCCAGATATAGTCAGCTGGCGAGTTTTGATAAATGACTTCGTCGTTCAAGTTGTCACCGACAAAGAAACGTGCATCATAGACACCACTGAGGGCAATCACTTTATTGAAAACATCTGGATGCTGGAGGAAGAAATTGACGGCATGATAAGCGCCCATAGAGCAGCCTGTCGTCATCATTGGATCAAACCAGCCTGTCTTGTGTTTGATAAAAGGAATCGCCTCTTCAATAACATAACGCTCATAAGCACGGTGCATCTCAGCACGGTCATGAGGATGTTTCCAGTCCGCCAGCCAGCTTTCGCTATCTACGCTGCTCAAGGTGAAAAATTGCACCTTCCCTGTCTCGATGAACCAAGAGCAGGCCTCAATCATGCCGAAGTCAGCATATTCGTTGTGAGAACCGCCTGATGAAGCAAATACTACCACTGGAATGCCAGCATGACCGTAACGATTGACATACATTTCACGGTTCAAATGACCGCTCCAATGACTTAAAAATTCTACATGCATTTGTTTTCTCCTTTTAGCTTCTTTTCCTACCACTTTTCACTGATAAAGCGGAAACAGTCAGGTAGATTTTCCGCCCAGTCCACTTCATTGTGAATCGCTCCAGATTGGATTTTAATGTGCAAATTGTCCAGCCCCACACCAGCAGCAATCAGCTGACGGTAATAACTGAGTGAAGAATCAATATAGGCTTGTTTGATATTGCCTGCCATGAGGGTCTTGTCCGTATCATCAGCTTCCTCCGTGCCAACATAGATGAAAACTCGCTGGTCAGAGTGCAACTTCTGGCGTTCTATATAGCGGTCAAAAGCTTCTTGGTGGAGCCAGTTGGCCGATGAAAAAACACCCAGACAGCCGACCTGATCCTGATATTCAATGCCGATAAATTGGGTAATATTGCCCCCCAATGAAGAACCAATCATAGCCGTATGCTGACGGTCAGGCTTAGTCCGATAGGTTTCGTCTATAAAAGGTTTGACGACATCCATGACAAACTCTGCGTACTCTGTGCCCTTGCCGCCAAACTGGACACCAGGAATATTGGACTCCTGAAACTTCCAAGCGGAATACTCATCCATCCGTCGTGGTCCATCATTATCAATGGCTACGACGATCATTTTTTCAATATCAGGATTACGCTTGATTGTCGGAATCACTTTCCAAGAATGCCCACTGAAAGACTCCTTGCTATAGAGGACATTTTGTCCATCATGAAAATAGACGACAGGATAGGTCTTTTTAGTATCTTGTTCATAATTTTTAGGAAGCAGCACTCGCACGCGCCGCTTTTGTTTGGTGTAAGGAACCACCAACTCATGAGTTTTCATATCAAGATAGAAATAGGATTTATTCATTTTCAGAAAACTTTCTATTTTCAAAATTTTTATTTATTATATCACAAATTAAACAAAAAAGTTAGGAATTTCCTAACTTTTTAATGATTTTTATTAGATAATGATGGAAAATGGATTATTTATCCAAATAAGGCTGTAAATCTTTCAAGGCACGTTCAGCAATCTTCTCATAGCGCTCCTTCTTATCACGAATCCGAGGGCCGTCCAGCTCTTTGATAATGCCAAAATTGACATTCATGGGTTGGAAATGCTTGCTGTCTGCATGGGTAACATAATGTGCCAGGCTGCCGATAGCTGTTGTTTCTGGAAAAACAAGTGCTTCTTCTCCCTTGAAGAGTCGAGCGGCATTGATACCAGCAACTAGGCCAGAAGCTGCTGACTCGACATAGCCTTCAACTCCTGTCATTTGACCTGCAAAGAAAAGATTTGGCTGTTTCTTAGAGCGGAAAGTCTGTTCCAGCAGATTTGGAGAGTCCATATAGGAGTTTCGATGCATGACACCATAGCGGACAAATTCTGCATTCTCAAGGCCAGGAATCATTTGAAAGACCCGCTTTTGCTCGCCCCACTTGAGATGAGTTTGGAAGCCAACGATGTTGTAAAGACTGCCCGCTGCATTATCCTGACGAAGCTGCACCACAGCGTATGGCGTCTTATATTCACCATCTCGAGGCCCTTGGTAGTCATCTGGATATTCTAAACCAACCGGCTTCATCGGTCCATAAAGCATGGTTTTAATACCTCGCTTGGCCATAACTTCAATTGGCATGCAGCCTTCAAAGTATTTTTCTTTTTCAAAGGAATTAAGCGGTGCTTCCTCAGCATTGACCAAAGCATCATGGAAATCCATAAATTCTTGCTTGGTCATTGGCGCATTGAGATAGGCTGCTTCCCCCTTATCATAGCGGGATTTGAGATAGACCTTGGTCATATCAATGGTATTGACATCGATGATTGGCGCTGCTGCGTCGTAGAAATAAAAACCGTCGTCTCCATTGAGCGTGTGGATTTTTTCTGCCAAAGTATCGCTGGTCAAGGGTCCTGTCGCAATGACTGTGATGTCACCCTCTGGAATTTCGGTGATTTCTTCACGAATGACCTCAATCAATGGATGGTTGCTCACTAGTTCCGTTACCATCTGAGAAAAACCTTCTCTATCAACCGCTAGAGCACCACCCGCTGGCACCCGAGTCGCTTCTGCTGACTTTAAGATAACTGAGTCCAACCGCCGCATTTCTTCCTTAAGCAGGCCAACTGCATTGGTCAAGGCATCTCCTCGCAGAGAGTTAGAGCAGACCAGTTCTGCAAAGTCCGCAGTTTTGTGTTGAGGCGTCGACTTGACACCCCGCATTTCATAGAGTTTGACTGGGATTCCACGCTTGGCAATCTGGTAAGCTGCTTCACTGCCAGCTAGACCAGCACCGATAACATTGATATAGGATGATGACATGATTCTCTCCCTTGGATATTTCTAGATTTTCACTCTGACCATTATAACAAAAAGCTGGTAAAAAAGACAGACAGGAGGATTCCTGAAAGTCTCTCATTCTATCATTTTTTCCAAATAAGCAATCTTAGCAAAATCTTTACAATTGTTATTATCATTTCGGTAAGAATCTTGGGAAGAGGCACGGTAGATTGCTAAAAATTGCTCCGCAGTCGGCAGTAAAAACTCAATACCATCAACCTCTTTTCGAGTTAGTTCAGCTATTGGTACACCTGAAAAGGACTCCAGGGTTTCCATGACCCCAAATTCAACAGACAAGTCTTCTTTTTGAAATTCGTGCTCGTGCAGATCGACCAAACGATAGCCCAAGCGCTCCATCATGGGCCCAATCTTGTCCATATCATAAATCCGCTCTTCATCTGGCGCTTCCCAGCCACGCTCATCACCATAAACATGAATGTCGATATCACGCGCCTGCCAGTCCTGACCAGTAACCTGCTCCAGACCTAGAGAACCCGTCAGCAGTGGAACGATTCCCATCTTGTTCAGTTGAGACGCGATTTTTAGAAATTCTGCAAATTTATCTGTCATAAAGGTACCTACCTTTTATAAAAAAATCTTTTTACATAATATAAATTATGCAAAAAGATTACTAAGCTAATTATTTCACTTTTTCTTCTTGATAGTCGCCATTGCTGCAGACCACCTGCTTACCGCCACCACGTACTTTCTTTTCAACTAGATAGTGGTCACATTTTGGACAGTTACGCCCCACAGGCTTGTCCCAAGATGTGAAATCACAGTCAGGATAACGATCACAGCCATAGAATATGCGATTTCGCTTAGTCTTACGCTCGATAACTTGCCCTTTCTGACACTGTGGGCAGGTCACGCCGATTTCCTTGACAATAGCTTGGGTATGACGACAGTCTGGAAAATTGCTGCAGGCATAGAACTTGCCAAATCGACCCAACTTGATGACCATGGGACTGCCACAGACCTCACAATCAAAACCGGCTGGCTCATCCTTGATTTGGATTTTTTCCATTTCAGACTCAGCTTTAGCGACTTCCTTTTCAAAAGGCTTGTAAAACTCGTCAATGATCTTCTGCCACTGTTCTTTTCCGACTTCTACATCATCCAGTTTTGCTTCCATTTCGGCTGTAAATTTCACATTTACGATGCCTGGGAAGAATTCGACAATTAGCGCATTGACTATTTCACCCAATTCTGTCGGCTCAAAGCGCTTGGAAACCAATTTGACATAATAACGTTTCTGAATGGTCTCAATGGTCGGTGCATAGGTGGATGGACGACCAACACCATTTTCTTCCAAAGTCTTGATGAGAGTCGCTTCAGAATAACGTGCAGGCGGCTGGGTAAAGTGCTGTTCCGGATTGGTATTGACACGTTTGACGGTATCACCTTTTTCCATGTCCGGCAGCATTTTATTCTTGTCAGAGTCATTATAGATAGCCAGATATCCATCAAACTTGACCTGACTGCCGTTAGCTGCAAATTGGACACTGTTTTGCTCTAATTTGACATTCATGGTGTCAAAGACCGCTGCTGTCATTTGGCTGGCTACAAAACGGTTCCAAATCAGCGTATAAAGCTTAAGCTGATCCTTATCCAGATATTTTGCAATGCTTTCTGGTGTATTAAAGACACTTGAAGGACGAATGGCCTCATGGGCATCTTGGGCACCCGAAGCATTTTTCACCTTACTGCCATGTTTAGAATATTTAGCACCAAATTTATCCGTGATAAAGCTTGCCGCTTCATTTTGCGCTACTGGACTAATACGAGTTGAATCCGTACGCATATAAGTAATAAGACCTTGAACGCCAGAACCGATATTGATACCTTCATAGAGTTGCTGAGCTACCATCATAGTCTTACGAGTCCTGAAATTAATCTTATTAGCGGCATCCTGCTGCATAGAGGAAGTCGTGTAGGGCAGCGGAGCATTGCGTCGACGCTCTTTCTTTTCAACACTGTCGACTGTAAAGTCATCTCCCTTAAGATGAGACAAGACTTCTTTAACATCCTCGTTGTTGGTCAGCTTCATCTTCTTGCCATTCATGCCATAAAAACTGGCTTGAAACTGACGAGTCCCTTTCTTGAAGGTTCCATCAATTGTCCAGTATTCTTCCGGTTTGAAGGCGTTGATTTCATTTTCCCGATCGATAATCAGCTTGAGGGCGACAGACTGCACCCGACCAGCTGACAGGCCTTTTTTGACTTTCTTCCAAAGAATCGGAGAAATGGAATAACCAACCAAACGGTCCAGAACCCGACGAGCTTGCTGGGCATTTACCAGATCCATATCAATCTGGCGCGGCTCTTTAAAAGCGTTCTTGACTGCATCTTTGGTGATTTCATTAAAGACGACTCGGTTTTTTTCTTTCTCATCCAGATTAAGAATGTGGGCCAGATGCCAAGAAATAGCTTCTCCTTCGCGGTCCGGGTCACTTGCCAGAAAGACTTGCTTAGCTTTCTTAGCTTCTTTTTTCAAGTCATTAATCAACGGACCTTTACCACGAATATTGATGTATTGTGGCTCATAGTTATTCTCAAAATCAATGGACATAGTGGACTTTTTCAGGTCACGAATATGCCCGACACTGGCCAGAACCTTATAATTTCTTCCCAGATATTTTTCTATTGTTTTTGCCTTGGCAGGCGACTCTACGATGACAAGATTTTTCTTGGTCGTAGACTTTTTCTTTGTTTTTGTTACCAATTTAGACACCTTCTATAAGAAATAAATCTCATAGAGTTTAAACTATTTTTTGATAGATGTCAACTGCTAACTTTTCTTATAGGAAAACTTGTTTTAAAAGTCAAACTCAGAAAGGACGTCAGAGCCTGATGTGATGCACTTTGCGCCCTCTTGGATCAAATGATGGCAACCGTCAGATTTCCCATCTAAAATTGACCCCGGAATAGCAAAGACATCCCGCCCTTCTTCCATCGCTCGCTCACAGGTAATCAGGCTGCCTGAGCGCATCTTGGCTTCTGCTACAATGACGCCTCGACAGAGACCTGCGATGATACGATTCCGCTCTGGAAAGTGAAATTTCAAAGGCTGTTCACCCGGACCATACTCTGTCAGCAATAAATGATTTTTGCCAATGTAAGCTTGTAATTTTTTGTTGGCCTTGGGATAAAAGACGTCTAATCCAGTACCAATGACAGCAATCGTCTGACCTCCGTTTTGCAGGGCAGCCATATGAGCCGCTGTATCAATCCCTCGAGCCAGGCCACTGACGATAACCAATTCATTGTTTAGCTCTTTGATAATCTTTTGTACAGAGGCATTTCCTTGCTTACTGCTGTCTCGACTGCCAACGACTGCAGTCTTGGGCAATTCTAGTAGATTTAGATTTCCCTGATAAAATAACAAAGTCGGGGCATCATAAATCTCGCATAAATCCCAAGGGTAAATATCATCCAAGATAGAAAAGGATGGAAAAAGTTCAAATTCTTCTTTCAAAGCCGGTAAATCAAGCCTCTTGTATTTCTCTATAAAGAGTGCAGGATTGCGGCACTCAGATACGACAGCCTTATCTCGCAAAGAAAGCTTGCCATCTCTGCGCTCAGCGTATCTCAAAACATTTAAAACCTGATGATTGGTCAAGCCAGCTTTTTTCATTTTATAAATTTCAAAATTATTCATTTTTTCACCTCACTTTCTTATTCGTAAAAAAGTTCAAAAAAAGAACTGCAATACAGTTCCTTCTTTACGATTCTATTAAATTTGATGTTGTCATTAGCCGGTCTCCTTGCCTATTGCCTTTAACACATCTTTTATTCTTTATGAACAGGGATTTCCTTAATAATCTTAGCAGGATTACCAGCCAAGACTACATTGTCACCAAAAGACTTGGTCACAACCGCTCCTGCTCCGACTACCACATTATCTCCTAGCGTCACGCCTGGCAGAATCGTCACACCTCCGCCAGCCCAAAAGTTATCACCAATAGTGATTGGTGCTCCGTACTCAATACCGGAATTTCTTTCCACTGGATCAAACGGATGAAGAGGTGTCAGAAGCTGGCAATTTGGACCAAGCAAAGCATTATCTCCGATGCGAATCGGGCAAACGTCCAACATAGTCAGATTCCAGTTAGAATAAAAATTCTCGCCTAGATGAATATTGATTCCATAATCACAGACCAAATCAGGCTTCATAGCAAGATTCTCTCCTGTGCAGCCAAACCATTCTTTGATAATAGCACTTCTCTTGTCGCTGTCTTGCTCTTGGTTAAAACGATATTGAAATTCTTTGGATCGGGCTCTAATTTTTCTTAAATCTTCGTCTTGTGGTCGGTAAATCTCTCCCGCAATCATTTTTTGGTAATCGCTAGTCATACTTGTCTCCCCATAACGATTAGGATTTCTTATGAATTTGTCATAGATTTAATCGGTTCAAAGCTTCTGCGGTGAATCGGTGTGACACCGTATTTGTCCAGTCCTTCCAGATGTAGCTTGGTGCCATAGCCGGCATTTTGGGCAAAGTCATATCCTGGATAAACCTGATCAAATTCCGCCATCATCTTGTCCCTCGTCACCTTTGCTACGATAGAAGCTGCAGCAATGGACAGGGAATTGGCATCGCCCTTGATAATGGACTGCTGAGGCAAGGGCAAGTCTAACTTCATCGCATCAATCAAGAGGTAATCCGGCTTTATCTTGAGCTGGGCTACAGCTTCTGTCATGGCTAGCTTGGTCGCTTCATAGATATTAACTCGGTCAATCGTTTGATTGTCCATAATGCCCAAGCCAACGGACAAAGCCTGATCTAGGACCGCTTGATAAATTTCCTCATGCTTTTTCTTCGGAATCTTTTTACTGTCATTCAGCCCTTTTATTTTGCAGTTAGGAGGCAGAATGACTGCTGCCGCGACTACTGGACCAGCTAAGGGACCTCGTCCGACCTCATCAATGCCAGCAATCGCCTGAAATCCTTGACTATAGAGTTCTTTTTCATAGCGCAGCATGTACTCTAGGCGTAAGTCTTCATCTAGCTCTGATTGGATTTCTTTTTGGCGCTTGAGTAGTAGTTTTTGAACACCGCTCCGCTCATCCTGCTTTAAAGCTTGAAAAAGTGGGTCCTGCAAGTCAGATACTTGAGCCAACTTCTCTTGGATTTCCTTAATCGTGGCCATCCAATTCCTCCAATGTATCCAGTGTATAGCGACCTAAGCGCCCATCACGCACTTCCTTGACAAAGAGACTATAAAAACGATCATAGTCCTCTCTAAAGCCCAATTTCTGGGTCATATCCATAATCATGTCTGGCGCTTCCAGCTCTAAATCCAACTGCTTAAAGCGCTCCTGCAATGCCCTGGGATAATGCTCTTTGAAATAATTGAGTCCGAAAATCGTGACCTCATCCATAGGCAGCAAATTATCCTTGATAGCACCCGTCAAAGCGAGCTTCAAAGCTACCATTTCATCTTCAAATTTTGGCCAAAGAATCCCCGGTGTATCTAGAATTTCCAAATCCTTATTGGACTTGAGCCACTGCTGACCTTTGGTGATCCCTGGTTTATTGCCGACTATCGCGATTTTCTTACCAGCCAGTCGGTTCATCAGCGTTGACTTTCCAGCATTGGGAATCCCGATAATCATGGTCCGCAAGGTTTCGATTTGAATTCCTCTTTCCCGCTGGCGAGCTAGCTTATCAGCCATTAATTTCTTAGCTGCTTCGGTCACTTTTTTAACTGCAGATTGTTCCTTAGAGTTAATAGCCAAGGTTTTGATTCCCTGACTTTCAAAATAGGCCTGCCATTCCTTGGTTAAGTTTGGATCCGCTAAGTCGGCCTTATTTAAAATCAACAACTTGGGCTTGTCCCCAACAATTTTGGTCAACATGGGATTTTGACTGGACAAAGGCAATCTCGCATCCACCAAAATCGTCACAAAATCTACAAATTTAATACTTTCTTGAACCTGTCTCCGAGCCTTGGACATGTGTCCCGGAAACCATTGAATCGTTGCCATTAAAAACCTCTTTCTTACAATCTTCTAGTATCTCATTATACCAAAAAAATAGAGAATAAAATAGTAAAATCGCTCCCTCAGATTGATAGAAGCGATTCTCTATTCTTATAAAAATGACGGTTTGCGATCCTGCTTATCTGTGAATGGAACTCGCGGTTCACGAATCCTAGTCACATAATCAACAAACTCCTCGCCAGTCTGATCAAACTCAGCAACTGCGAAAAATTGATCGTGGTAAAAGAAAAACTTATAGTGGTTTTCAAAAGCTTCGTTGAGCCATTTGTCTTTGGCAACAATTGATCGCATCGGATAATCATCTACTGCAGCAACCCACAGAGGTTTCCGATGAGCATGAGTCAGCACCAAATCAGCCATATGAATCATGGTTTCCTCGCCCTGTTTCAGTAAGATGATGCTGTGACCGTTACTGTGACCGCCTGTATGAACCATTTGAATTTCTGGAATGACGTTCAGATATTCAGTAAAAGTTTCAACCTGATCTTGGATTGGCTCCCAATTTTCCTTCAGATAAGTTCCCCTTGTCCGACTATTGGGATTTCGCATTTCGTACCATTCTATCTCATTTACAAAAATCTTTGCATTTGGGAATTTTGAAACAAGCTGATTGTTCTCATCTAATCTAGTCAGACCGCCAGAGTGATCATGGTGCATGTGCGTCATTAAAATATGGGAAATATCTTCTGGCTTTAATCCCAAGAGTGCCAAGCTTTCTTCAACACGGCTCTCAGAAAGAATACCGAGATTGCGACGTTGTTTATCAGAAAGCTTAGCCGTATCAAAACTCGCATCAATTAAATAATTCTGCCCCTTGTATTGAATCAAAATCGGATCTGTCAGTTCAGCCATCATGTTTTCTTCTGTTGTTGGATAATAACGCGACCAAACAACCTTTGGTACCGGGCCAAACAAGGTGCCTGCATCTGTGAGCTTATCCGCTCCACGCAACCAAGTCAGCTTCATTTCTCCAAACTGATACTCTTGTAATTTGAGTTCTGTCATCTTTTACTCCTTTAACCATCTTTCTGCGATTTCTTTTCTGATCGAATTTCCTGACCGTCCATAATTCTCAATAATTTCAGCATCTTTAAAATAGCGTTTGATGTTCACATGATCAAATTTTTGTAAAGGCCCGATAAGACGGAGAATTTCATCTGTAACCTCTAGCGCTACCTTAGTCATATATAGCTTTATCCGTGCAACAAACTTAGAATCTTCTTCTATTTTATTAGGATAGGATGAAAAATAAGCATCTGCAGCACAAATTTTATTGTATAGATCTGCGAACTTGTACTGATGCAACTCAACATCCATCAGTCGCTTGCCGAATCCTCTTTTTACACGTGCAAACTCAAGACCCTTATGAAAAGCACCTTCGGCAACTCCTAAAGCAACCGCACTCAAGCCAAGTTGCATATTCTTTATGATATCATTAAATTGCTCATTTCCAGCCAAGACTCCGCCTAATAAGGCAGTTTCCGGCAGGTGTACATTATCTAAGGTAACAGAACTTAGTGGAAGTCCTAGTAAACCTTGCTTTTCTATCTGCTCACCAATGAGCACACCCGAGGCATTCGTCTCCACAATGAAGAAGCCGTAAGAATCAGGCTTTCCAGTTTCCCTTACTTTAGCTAATACCAAGAGAATATCCGCAATGCTGCTATTTGACACTTTGGCTTTTTCTCCCGAAAGTTGCCAACCTGTCTCTGTCTTGATCGCATAGGTCTCCAAATCTGCCAAACTATTTAGATGCTTAGACTCAGAAAATCCAAGACCTGCTTTACAAGTTCCCTTTACCAACTTATCCAGATAACGCTCTTTCTGTTGCCCCGTACCAAATTTCAAAATAGGATAAACACCATAACAACCTTGGGTCAGCAATATAGTTGAAAGAGCTGGAAATTCATTCGAAATCATTCGAATAGAGCTGATAAAATCAGAAGCCAAAGCCTGATCGCCTTCTGACAAAATCGGTGAAAAAATATCCAAATCCGTCGTCATTACTTCCCAAATCTCCTGAGGAAAGTCGACTGACTCATCATGATTTTTCATGTAGTCTCTGATGGCTGTATTTACATATGAACTCAATGCTGCTGTTTTGGTACTGGACTTCATCATCAATTCTCCCCCCTATGGATGTGGCTCAGAAAGAGGCTGATAATAACCTTTTAAAAGCTCTTCATATACGTATGCTTCTACCTCATTGTAGCTTGCTTTATAAGGCCGGCAGAACCAAATATTGAAAGGCACCGGATCCTTAAAGCGCACAACCTTGAATTTATTCTTATCGACAAAATACTCTAAAGGACGAGGTAACAGTGCAATCATATCGTTTTGATAAGTTGACTCTATCAAGAAATCCCATGTCGATGATAAATAGGCAAAATTTGCTTTTATCTTTTTACTCTTTAATTTTTCAGTGATTAAATCGTAGGTTGTAAATGATTTATTAAAGGTTGCTAAACCGTACTGAGCGATATCTTTCCATTTCAACAATTCTTTGTTTGCCAAGGGATGATTCTTGTCCATATAGGCCACGTATTCATCAACTTGAATGATATACTGTTCATATTTTTTAGGATCCAGATTGGTAGGTTCGATTAATACTGCAAAATTCAGATCCCCTGCAACCAGCTTTTGACGTAATTCATTACTTCCATCCTCAGTAACCTGAATGTTGACTTGCGGATTGTCTTGTAAAAACTTTGGTAAAATACTAGAAAAATATACACGTAAAATCAATGACGGAATGCCCAAGTTAAAGGTACCTTTTTGTTTAAGAGCTTCCATATGAATCATTGATTGCATCTCTTCATGCCGGTTGACAATCTCTGTGGCAAAGCGGTAAATCTTACCACCAGCTTCCGTCAGACTCTCTAATCTTCCATTTCTACGATTGAAGAGCTGGACTCCTTCCGTTGATTCAAAATTTGTGACAAACTGACTCAAGGCTGACTGGCTGATATGAATTTTCTTAGCTGCGATAGAAAGATTGCATCCACATTCGACGATATTGATAAAGTAAGTCATTTGAATTATATCCACTTTTCGTCTCCCATCTTTCAAATTTCACGAGGTAATTTGCCATAAATAAAACAGCAACTGGTCCTCGAAACCATGATGACCAGTTGCTAGTATTCTGATTAAAAACTAATCATCGCTCAAGTTGTTATAAACACATAGTAACACACTTTCAGAGAAAGAGGAGATTAATTGCTTACTAACCTTATTAGATTGACATCGTTTTCAAGTCTTCTGAAACAATTACTTCTCCTGCTGTCTTTTCAAGAACTTCCTCTAGGGTAACGCCAGGAGCAAGCTCTTTCAAGAGGAACTTACCATCTTGGAAACCAAAGACAGCCAATTCTGTAATGACTAGATCAAGCACTCCTTTGGCAGAAAGTGGCAAAGTACACTCTGGCAGAAGTTTAGATTGGCCATCAGCAGTAGTATGCTGGATTGCACCGATAACACGTTTTGCTCCAACCAACAAGTCCATAGCTCCACCCATTCCTGGGGCAAACTTCCCTGGAATAATCCAGTTAGCAATACTACCATCTTGACTGACTTCCAAAGCTCCTAGCACGGTCGCATCAACGTGTCCACCACGGATGATCGCGAAGGAAGTCTGTAAGTCAAATAATGCTGCTCCAGGCAAGAGAGTGATTGGCGCTCCACCAGAGTTTGCTAGGTTTGGATTGTAAGTATCTTTCGTTGGTGTTTCACCAAAGCGAAGCGCTCCATTTTCGGCCTGAAGAATAACGTTTACTCCCTCAGGAATATAGTCAGCAGATGCGTTTGGAATACCAAATCCTAGATTGACAACATCTCCATCTTTAAATTCTTGTGCAACACGTCTTGCAATAATTTCTTTTGCTTTCATATTAGTTCACCCCCGCCAATTTTTTAGTCTCTGTCCAAAGATCACCCATCATCTTATGGTGTTCTTCTGGAGTCAAGCTTTGGACGACATAGTCAACAAGGATGCCCGGAATATAAATATCGTTCGGATGAATTTCGCCAGCTTCAACAATTTCATTCGCTTCAACAATGACAATATCTGCTGCGAGTGCTAATTGCAAGGAAATGTTTTTCGTAGTGCCATCGATATACAAGTTGCCGTATTTGTCAGCTTTAGTCGCTTTGATTAAGGCAACATCAATTTTAAGTGGATCATAGACCAAGTATTCACGGCCATTACGCTCTACTTTTTCATAATCTTTTTCTAAGATTGTTCCGACTCCTGTCGGGGTCAAGACAGCTCCTAAGCCAGCTCCAGCTGCATGGAGACGCTCGACAACAGTTCCCATCGGTGTAAATTCGACTTCCATCTTCTTTTCAAAATACTCACGTTGAGCTGCTGCAGATGTTCCTACGTGGGCTGCAATATATTTTTTCACTTGGTGATTTTCACAAAGTCGTCCAACCCCAACTTCTTTACCAGGATGAGATGTTACCACCGATACCAAAGTCAAGTCTTGCTGGTTTTGTTTTACTAATTCTTCAATCAATTCAAAAGGTTCACCGACTCCGAGGAATCCAGAAATTCCAACAATTTCACCAGATTTGACTTTAGAAATAGCTTCTGATAATGATACAACTGATTTCATGCTGATACCTCCTCTTTTACTTACGATTGAAAACAGCTTTGCGTTTTTCAACAAAAGCACGCATTCCTTCTAGTTTGTCTTCTGTAGAGAAAAGCAAGGCTTCTGCTTCTGTTTCCAGACGGATTGCATTTTTAAGAGGAAGTTCCGCACCAACTTGAATGACATGTTTTGCTTTTTCAACAGCTAACGGTGCATTCTTCATGATGGCTGCGGCTAATTCTTCAGCTGAAGACAACAATTCTTCAGCAGGAACCAGTTTGTTAAGAATACCTAAGTCATAGGCTTCTTGACCTTTCACTGTACGAGCAGTGAAGATAAGTTCTTTGGCACGGCTAGTTCCAATCAAGCGAGACATCCGTTGAGTACCAGCAAATCCTGGAATAATACCCAAGCCAACTTCTGGGAAGCCAACCACTGTTTTTTCAAATCCAATACGGATATCTGTTGAAAGTGCTAGCTCCATACCACCACCGAGTGCATAACCATTGATGACTGCAATCGTTGGTTGGCGTAAATCTGAAAGGCGAGTAAATGTATCATTTGCAAATGTCATGTATTCAAAGGCTTGAATAGGTGACATCAAATCCATTTCCTTGATGTCTGCTCCGGCGACGAATGCTTTTTCTCCTGCTCCAGTTACGATGACAACGCGAATTTCTTCGCTTTTCTCAACTTGATCAAGAACTTCATTCAAATCAGCCAAAACTTGAGAACTCAAGG
This sequence comes from uncultured Streptococcus sp., assembly GCA_963547765.1. GTDB lineage: Bacteria > Bacillota > Bacilli > Lactobacillales > Streptococcaceae > Streptococcus. The sequence continues at coordinate 18,223 of CAUUSJ010000005.1, forward strand.
CGTTCAAAGCTTCAGGACGGTTGATAGTGATATATCCAATCCCATTTTTAACTTCTAATAAAACAGTTTTACTCATTTTTATGCTCCTACTTATAAAATTGAATGACTAAGTATGGTGTCAACAAATACTTAAACCACAAATGTAAGAGCTTACATTCTTATGATATACCATTTCTCACACTTCGTCTACTTAATCATCATTTATGAATCAATAAGCTAGGCTTATAGTTTTGATATTCAAATTAATTTTTTGAAAAATAAAACAAGCCCTATCAAGGCTTGCTTGCAAAAAAACAGCTCATCGATAGGACTTGTTTATATAGTAGAAGCAAATGGAAAACTTCAAAAATGAACTAGATTCTAGCGTTCTACGATGACCGCTGTACCCATACCGCCACCGATACAAAGGGTAGCAAGACCACGTTTAACATCACGTTTTTGCATTTCGTGCAAAAGTGTTACCAAAATACGGCAGCCTGAAGCACCGATTGGGTGACCAAGAGCAATCGCACCACCATTTACATTGACTTTTTCAGGATCAAGATTCAGTTCTTTACCAACGGCACATGCTTGCGCTGCAAATGCTTCATTGGATTCAACCAAATCTAAATCTTCCACTGTAAATCCGCCTTTTTCAAGGGCTTTGCGAGATGCGTAAATCGGGCCACAACCCATAATTTTTGGATCTAGTCCAGCGCTTGCGTAAGATTTGATCGTTGCCAAAACTGGAACGCCCAATTCTTTAGCCTTATCAGCACTCATAACAACCACTGCTGCTGCACCGTCGTTGATACCTGAAGCATTACCAGCAGTTACGGTACCATCCTTCTTGAACACTGGACGCAATTTTCCCAATCCTTCAAGAGAAGCATCTTTTCTTGGGAATTCATCTGTATCAAATACGATAGGATCGCCTTTACGTTGCGGAATTTCAACAGGAACAATTTCTTCTTTGAAACGACCAGCTTCGATCGCTGCAACTGCACGTTTTTGAGATTGCACAGCAAAGTTATCTTGGTCTTCACGTGTAATGCCATATTGTTCAGCAACGTTTTCAGCTGTAATTCCCATATGGAAGGATTCAAAGGCATCTGTCAAGCCATCACGAAGCATAGTGTCTACTACTTGGGAGTCTCCCATACGGGCTCCCCAACGTTGGTTTGGAAGGACATAAGGAGCTTGGCTCATGTTTTCAGCCCCACCGGCTACAACGATATCAGCATCTCCACACAATACAGCTTGAGCCGCCAATTGAACTGCTTTCAAACCAGAGCCACAAACTTTGTTAATAGTGAAAGCTGGAGAAGTTACTGGGACACCTGCGTTGACACTCATTTGACGAGCTACGTTTTGACCAAGACCTGCACCCAGAACATTCCCCATGATAACTTCATCAACTTGTTCTGGTTTCAAATTTGCTCGTTCAATAGCACTTTTAATAACTAAACTACCTAGATCAACAGCCGAAACATTTTTTAAAGTTCCACCAAAAGAACCTAAAGGTGTGCGGACTGCTGCTACAATAACTGCTTCTTTCATTTCTTGCTCCTTATATCTTAATATTTAAAGAATCCTTCTTTAGTCTTGCGACCAAGCTTACCAGCTTCAACCATCTTCTTCAGAAGTGGAGCAGGACGATACTTAGGATCTCCAAATCCATTGTTTAACACTCCCATGATAGCCAAGCAGACATCAAGACCGATCAAGTCAGCCAATGCCAATGGGCCAATTGGGTGATTAGCACCTAGTTTCATTGCTTCGTCAATTTCTTCAGCTGAAGCAACACCTTCACCTAAGATGAAAATAGCCTCATTGATCATTGGAATCAAGACGCGGTTCACAACAAAACCATAAGAATCTTTCACATCTACAGCTGTTTTACCGATTTTTTCAGTCAATTCACGGACAGCTTTTACAACTTCATCTGATGTTTGAAGCGCACGGATAACTTCAACCAATTTCATAACTGGTGCTGGGTTGAAGAAGTGCATACCAATAACACGTTCTTGATGAACTGTCGCAGCTGCAATATCAGTAATAGATAGAGATGAAGTGTTTGAAGCCAAAATAGTTTGAGGGTCAGTCAACTCATCCAACTGTTTAAAAATGCTCAATTTGATGTCGCGATTTTCAGTAGCCGCTTCAATAACCAATTGAACATGTTTAGCATCTTCATAAGATGTAGAAGGAATCAGATTTGCCAAAATGCTGTTTTTATCTTCTTCTGACAAACGACCTTTTTCAACAGAACGAGATAATTGCTTAGTAATACCATCCAGCCCTCTTTGAACAAACTCTTCCTTGATATCATTGAGATAAACTGTGAAACCTGATTGAGCAAAGACTTGTGCAATACCGCTTCCCATTTGACCTGATCCGATGATCATCACTTTTGAAATACTCATTTTTTTCTCCTATTTACTATCAAAATATAAACTTCTTACTATCAAAATATAAACTTCAAAAAGAAAGAATCGGAACGATTACTAGCAAATGCTGAGCAATCGTTCCAAATTCATTATTATACAAATGCTCCAATACCAGTAATTTCACGGCCAACAATCAAAGCATTCACTTCATGAGAACCTTCATAGGTGTAGATTGCTTCAGCATCTGCAAAGAAGCGAGCTACATCAGTTTCAAGAGTGATTCCGTTACCACCACATGTTTCACGAGCAAGTGCAACTGTTTCGCGCATTACCAATGAGTTGTGCATCTTAGCAAGTGCAGAGTTCAACATCAATTCGTTACCTGCTTCTTGCATTTCAGCAATACGAGCTGAGTATGAAAGTACTGCCACTGCGTTAGCTTGCATTCTAGCCAGTTTTTCTTGTACGATTTGGAATGCAGCAATTGGACGTTTGAATTGTTGACGATCTTTAGCATATTTAAGAGCTGCTACGTATGAACCACAAGTGATAGCAGTTGCAATGTGAGCAACGTCAGCACGAGTGAATGTCAAGATGCGAGCTACATCGCCAAATCCATTGATGTTTACCAAACGGTCTGAATCTGGAACTTCCACGTTCTTCATAGTAATGTGGCCATTACGTACGCAACGAAGAGCGGTTTTGTGAGGGATTGGTTCTGCATGATATCCAGGAGCTCCTTTACGAACGATGAAACATTTCACTTTTCCATCTTCAACATCGCGAGCGAATACTGGAACCACATCAGCTGTATCTGATCCACCGATCCAACGTTTTTCTCCGTTCAAGATCCATTTATCGCCAACACGCTCAGCTGTTGTCGCAAGCCCTCCAGCAATGTCAGAACCTGATAACGGCTCAGTCAAAGCGAAACATCCTTGCCAGTCAAATGCAGCTAATTTAGGAAGGAATTCTTTTTGTTGGCGCTCGTCACCACCAAGCAAGACTGTGTTGTAGCAAAGTCCACCATGAACTGTGAAGAAAGTCGCTATAGACGCATCGAAACGGCCTAATTCTAAATACAAGAATGCGATGTAAAGTTCTGATGGTTTGTAGTTGCCTTCGCGACCTTCGAACAATTTAGGGTTGTTCATGATTTGAGCGCCTTTAGCAACTGCATAGAATTCTTCAAATGGGAAATCAGGTGCTTCCCAATATTCATTAATGACTGGACGAAGATGCTTTTCAATCAAACGACGAGTTTCTTGTAATACTTCCGCTTCTCCCAATGTCAAGCCATCAGCATAGTGGAAAAGATCCTCAGGGTATAGTTCACGTAAAATTTCTTCTTTAGTTGCCATTTTATTGACTCCTTTTGTATAGTTTTTATTTGTATAAGAGCGCTTTCATTTTTATAGCTCAGTATTTGTTGACGCTTTCATTTTATATCTAATATGTCCTAGTGTCTACTTAAGAAAGATTAAGAAGAGCATAAGTCCAGATTATACATATTGATTTAACTGGCTTTGAAAGGTCTTTTTCTAATAAAAACTAGGAAAAAATCTTTGAATACGGTTACAAATTTTGAAGAGAAATCTACTTTGAACTGAATTTTTATATTGAGTTTTGAAAAAGAAAAAGCCCATCTGGGCTTTTCAGCATTGTTATCGGATTTGCTCAAAATGCAAATGGACAGCGATATGGTCACCGTAACCACTACGCTCCAAATCACGCTGCAAGCGATAGGAAATATAATGCTCAGCAATAGTGATATAGCCTGCTCCCAAGAGACGGTTTTCAACCATAGACTGAATCATACTGATTGTGGCCCGCTCAACCTTAGCTTCTTCCAAATCTAACGCGACTTTTTTTGTCACCAAGGCCAGATTTTGGCGGAGGTCGTCTGTCAAGACATAAACGGTTTGAGCTGCTTTTAATACCGCTTGATAGATTTTATCTGGGTCAAAGTCAACGACTTCCCCACTGCGTTTAATGACTTTCATAAAATACTCCTTATTTATATATTTCTGATATAGTGTAAATCTCTGGCTTGACTGCTATCAATCCAATTTACAGTGGCAGATTCAAAGACAAAGCCCTCTTTTTCATAAAAAGGAAGACCAATAGCATTTCCTTCCGTTACTGTAACAGCTTGCTCTCTGGCCTGATATTGTGATTTTTGATAACTTGTCAAAGTCTCCAGTAATGCATGACCGATTCCCAAACGTTGAGCCTGCGGCAAGACATAGAGAACGTAGACATTGGCTCTGCCGTCCTCACTCATTCCACCACCAATACAACCAAGCACCTGACCATTCCTTTCTGCCAGCCAATAGCCATTCCACTCAGGAGAAAGTTCAGTCAAGTCCTTAAGCAGACGTTCTTGGCTATAGAAAATGTCAAAGACTCGCTCTATGTAGGAAGATGAGTAAATATCTTTATAGGTAGCCGACCAAGTTTCTCTACATATTTTTTGGATTAGTTGCCAATCAGCCTTGCTTGCCTTACGAACCTGCATTACCATCACCTCTCAAGTGAGAACTTACTCTATCATTATACAATTTTTTCTTGTTTTTTTCAAAAAGAATGAAACATTTAGAAAAAGGACTACAGAGATGAACTGAACCTCAATCCTTAGAATGTTATCTAACGTTTGAGGCGCCATTCAACTGCAATCCTTTTGAAATCTTTTTTAGAGAATTATAAATGCTAGCCCTTTAAAATCAAGTTAATAGGACTAGGCAATAAGACATATACTATATACCACTTTGCTCTAATACAATGTCTTGTTTCTTGTAACGATATTGCATTCTCCAATGATTTTCAGACACTTCTTCTAATTTCAGAGTTTTGTTAATCTTATTAAAAGGCAATTTCTCTTCCTCAACTTTCTTTAGGAGCTCAACTAATAAATCACCCCCAGCGTTTAGAGAAATCAAACTATCATCTTCACTATCGTATTGAAGCAAAACTTTCTTCGTTGGTTTGTGGATGACATTATAAAGATTAAAAGCCCTTTCAATGTCAAAATTCTTCTCTTTGTCTGCTATCATTGACACAGTATGTAACTCTAATCGACCAATTTTAAACGCTCCAAAAAGACTGACAACAATCCCTAATCCAGCAAGTGTTTCCCAGATGAGAGAGAAAAGTTTTAAATCCCAATCTGTTATAAGGTTAAGAAATAGATAAAGAGCCCCCAAACCAAACCCTAACAAAATTAGACCTGCGCCATAAAAACTTGCCTTATCACCAGTTCGAATAATTGGCTTGTCGTAAACTCTCTTCCCCTCAAGTTTTTCCAGACTGCGCTTTGCCTTATACTCCTCGATTCGTTGACTATGCTTTTCTGTCATATTATGAAATCACACCTCACTTATACCTGTATCCTCTAAAACAAAATTGCTGATCAATAATCTGGTCTCAAGACACCTTTAACAGTCTCCTTCGTCGCTTCATAGTCGCCATCAACTACGACCTTGATAATTCGCTTAGCATCTTCCTCAGGAGCTGGCACAAGCGGTAAGCGGGTTGGACCTGCTGCAAAGCCCATATAATTGAGCACAGCCTTGACTGGAGCTGGGCTTGGGTAAGAGAACAGGGCATTGACCTTAGGGATAAATTTCCGTTGGATAGCTGCTGCTTTTTTGATGTCATTGTGCTCAATAGCATCCAGCATTTCAAACATTTCATCACCGTTTGTGTGAGAAGCAACGGAAATAACGCCATCAGCCCCCAGATTCATAGCATGAAAGGCATCACCATCCTCACCCGTATAAATCAAGAACTCCTCTGGACGATGTTCGATCAAATAAGCCATATTAGCCAGACTGGTACATTCCTTCACGCCAATAATATTTGGATGTTCTGCCAGTCTCAGCATGGTCTCAGGCGTCATTTCAACCACTACCCGTCCTGGGATATTATAGATAATGATCGGCAGGTTTGAAGCATCCGCAATGGCTTTGAAGTGCTGATACATGCCTTCTTGAGACGGTTTATTGTAATAGGGAACAATAGCCAAACCAGCCGCAAAACCACCAAATGCATCTACTTCTTTGACAAATTCAATGGAGTCGCGCGTTTCGTTGGTACCAACACCCGCTATCAAAGGAACACGCCCCTTGACAACTTTTTGTACAGCCGCAAATAATTCCAACTCTTCATCGTGGGTCAGGGTTGGACTCTCTGCAGTCGTTCCAGCTAGCAAAATCCCATCCGTATGATGAGCCAAAAGGTGCTCAATCAAATCTGGAATGGCCTCAAAATTGATGGAGCCATCTTCATGAAAAGGCGTAATAAAAGCTGTGATGATTTTACAATTCTTCAAATCTGCGTATGCCATAAACTTACCTCTCTTTGTATGAAAAGAGGATTGAATGACAGATATTCAATCCTCGACCTGTCACGTATTTTCAGACAGTTTATTTTAATTCAAAAACAACTTCTCCCGTCGGACGGACCAAACCACGCTCATGAAGAGTTTCAGCGATTTGAACAGAATTCCAAGCAGCACCTTTGAGAAGGTTGTCTGAAACGACCCACATATGGATTCCTTTTTCTGCATCCAAGTCTTTACGAATACGACCTACAAAAGTATCGCGTGAACCAACTGCGTTAATTGCTTGAGGATAGATTTGATGAGCTACGTCATCTTCAAGAACAGCACCTGGGAAAGCTGCAATGGCTGCCTTGACTTCTTCAATTGGAGCCACTTCTTTTGTTTCGATGTAAACAGACTCAGAGTGAGCTGACAAGACTGGAATACGTACACACGTTGCAGATACTGCGATGCTGTCATCTTCCATGATTTTCTTAGTTTCCTTGGTCATCTTCATTTCTTCGTAAGTGTAGTCATTGTCAGTGAAGACATCGATTTGTGGAAGAGCATTGAAGGCAATTGGATAATGCTTCTTGTCGCCACCTGAAGGCAAGATTTCCGCATGCAAACCACGTGGATTCACACCATCATTCAAAACTTCACGCAGCTCACGTTGCGTTTCAAGAATGGCTCCCATACCAGCACCTGAAACAGCTTGATAAGTTGAGACGATGATACGCTCCAAGCCCCATTGCTGACGGACTGGCTCCAAAGCCACCATCATTTGGATTGTTGAACAGTTAGGGCAGGCGATAATCCCTTTATGCTGATCTAGTGCATGAGCGTTTACTTCTGGAACAACCAGAGGCACATCAGGATTTTGGCGGAAATATGAGGTATTGTCCACTACTACTGCACCAGCTTTGACTGCATACGGAGCATATTTTGCTGAAGTAGAGCCACCAGCTGAGAAAAGAGCGATGTCCACACCTTCAAAGGCAGTTTCTGTTGTTTCTTCGATAGTAACATCTTGTCCCTTGAACTGAAGAACCTTACCAGCTGAACGAGCAGAAGCCAAATAACGAATCTTATCAATTGGAAGCGTTGATTCTTCCAGCATTTTAATCATTTGAGCGCCAACAGCACCAGTGGCACCAACTACAGCAACTGTATATCCCATACAATCCACCTCTGAATTTTCTAAAAATTTTGTATATTCTAGTATTATACTATTTTTAAGGAAAAATGCAAATATTTCTAAAGGATTATGTCCTTATTTTGTCGAAATATGCAGCTTTCACAATGCTGACCTCCACAATATCAATGTCTCTAGGATCAGCTTCGACCAATGGTCTCGCCAATCTAAGAGACATAGAAAAATCCCCAATCCGTAGACTGGGGATAGGGGCACTTTCGTGTGATCAGCAGGTTCACACAACTGATCAAGGTCCGCTCCTGCGTTACGACCTCCCATGCTTCAATTTGCAGAAAATCTGCATATCGACTCATCGCACCTATCTATCATAAGCTATAGCGTAGAAAATGTCAAGCTATAAAGATTAGTAAAACCATCACAGATACTTACTTCCCTCTCGAATACTAAGTGCAGCCATTTCTGTCTGATGCCGTTCGATAAAAGCTCTGACCCAGTCTGGATTGGTTTTGGAATAATCTCTCAGCGCCCAGCCGATGGCCTTGTTAATAAAGAATTCTGTTCGGCCTAGATTATTCACTAAAATTTTCTCCAAGAGCTCTGTGTCTGTTTTCTCTTTTCGCAGCAACTGATGGTCAATAGCCAGGCGCCGTAGCCAGATATCCTCGTCACGACTCCAAGTTAAAATAATCTCTTTTGTTTCTGGGAATCGAGCAATAATTGATCCAACCAAACGATCTAAAAAGTCAATAGTATCCCACCAAGATTTTGTCTGGGCTAACTTTTTCAAATGTGGCAAATCAGATGGGGTCAAGAGCTTCTTGCGAATTTCCAGATAATCTAGCGCGGCATACTGTAGTTCTCGATAAGGATTATTCCAAGCTTCATTTATAAAATTCCAGTCAATAACAGAGTCAGTCTGCTGTTTGAAAAAAGCTTTTGTGAGCTTCCGTCTGGCCGGAGTCTTGACTCCTAGAAACTCAAATTTATTTTTCATATAGGCTTTCATAGCCACTGCATTATCAGGGTTAGCTACAGCTTTTAACTCTTTTACCAATTCCTCTACATTCATAGCTTACTCCAGCAATTCACGGTCATAAATAGTATAGTCACAGCGATAAATCACGAGACGTTTACCGTCAATCAGCAACTCAGAAGTTTTGGGAGCATCGGATTTATCTAGAGAAACACGGTCGCCAGCATAGGCAGCCAACGGAGTGCCGTTTTGAGAGCGAATCAGAACAACCTTTTTCTTTCCGGTAAAGTCGTTTTTAAAGGCTGAAATCATGCGATTTAAAACAGGGACAGAATGGCTATTCTCCTCAACATCCGCAGTCTTCTGATACTGGGCAAAGACATCTTTCAAGCCTTTTTCTTCTGCAATCAAGGAAGAGCCCACATGGTCAATCTCATACTTACCCAAGGTTATTTTGAGCACAGAAGAATCTTCCTTGGAATTTCCTTCCGCATCAACTGAATCAAACTCCTCGTTACGCGAGATGGATAGGGACTTGCCCGACATCTTGTCGATGAGTTGAGAATTTTCATCGTAGGTCCGAACTGTCATCTCTAAACCAATCCATTCCTCTTTGGCATTTTTGAACCAATTTTCAACGGCCTGACAACCGGTCAAGGTCAAAAGACCAATACTCAAAAGAGTTATTAATAGGTATTTCTTTTTCATTATTTATGTTCCATATTTTTTTCGTATAAGGAAATTTCTTTTGAAATTTGTGATTTGGCTGCTTTTCCCGTCAATAATAACTTGATAGGTCTCATCACTTGCAGTCCTAGGCCACCCATTGCATAGTAAGACAGGCGATAGTAAAAATAATTTACAAATTCAATGATGGAAAACAACCAAAGTAAAACTCCAATAATGATATTACTGCTACTACTCACTCTAAAAGACCAGATCCAAATCGGTATATATGCAAGCAGCATCATAAAATCTAGCACTTTTAATCCTTTATAAAGAGGTGCAAGTAGTTGAGTTTCCAAGGACTTCTTCTTTTGGATTCGTCTTAAACAGTTAAGCCAATAGAGGGAACCTTGAACCAATATCAGATTAAGAATTAACAGTGGGAAATAAAGGACGGCACTGGATGTAGCAAATCGACTCTCTGGTTTCGTATACAGAACATACACGATACAGAACAACACGACGCTTATCGATTCCCCTGAGGCCAAATAAATTAATTCCTGTTTGAGACTTCTTTTTTTCAATGTTCATCCTCCTATGAGCAAAAACTAGGTGATGGGAATATGCTTTATTATATCAAAATATCTGGAATTTAAGTCTAAAAAAAGAGAGGCCATACTCTGTTCAGCCTAACCTCTTCTTATATCTTAAATTCAATTAGAACAAACCAATCGCTGTACCGTCTGCTGCCACATCCATATTAAGTGCAGCAGGGCGTTTTGGTAGGCCTGGCATGGTCATGACATCTCCTGTCAAAGCCACGATAAAGCCTGCCCCAAGTTTTGGTACCAATTCACGAATGGTAATTTCAAAGTTTTCTGGCGCACCCAAAGCAGCAGGATTGTCTGAAAAACTATACTGTGTTTTGGCCATACAGATTGGCAGCTTGTCCCAGCCATTCTTGACAATTTCACGAATCTGAGTCTGCGCTTTTTTCTCAAAGTTTACTTTTGAACCGCGATAGATTTCAGTGACAATTTTCTCGATCTTCTCTTCGATAGTTGAGTCATTGTCATAAAGACGAGTGTAGTGTGCTGGTTTTTCGTCAATGGTTTTGACAACAGTTTCAGCTAGGGCCACACCACCTTCGGCACCATCAGCCCAGACACTGGCAAGCTCAACTGGTACCCCGATTTCTGCACAGAGTTCCTTAAGAGTTGCAATTTCAGCTTCCGTATCAGAGACAAATTCATTGATGGCTACGACCGCTGGAATACCGAACTTACGGATATTCTCAACGTGGCGTTTCAAGTTAGCAAAACCTGCGCGAACTGCTTCTACATTTTCTTCTGTAAGTGCATCCTTAGCAACGCCACCATTCATCTTAAGAGCACGAAGTGTTGCGACAATTACCACTGCATCTGGAGAAGTTGGCAAGTTCGGAGTTTTAATATCCAAAAATTTCTCAGCGCCAAGGTCTGCACCAAATCCTGCCTCCGTCACAGTATAATCGGCCAAGCGCAGCGCTGTGCTAGTCGCCAAAACAGAGTTGCAGCCGTGGGCGATATTGGCAAACGGTCCGCCATGGACAAAGGCTGGTGTGCCATAAATAGTCTGTACCAGATTTGGCTTAATCGCATCTTTCAAGACTAATGCCAAGGCTCCTTCTACCTCAAGGTCACGAACATATACTGGTGTGCGGTCATAGCGATAACCGATGACAATGTTTGCCAAGCGATTTTTCAAATCTTCAATATCTGTTGCCAAGCAAAGAATCGCCATAATTTCAGAAGCCACCGTGATATCAAAGCCATCTTCTCGCGGAATACCATTAACCGGACTTCCTAAGCCAACGGTCACATGACGAAGAGCCCGGTCATTCAGGTCAACCACCCGTTTCCAGATAATGCGGCGCTGATCAATTCCCAGAGCATTTCCCTGATGCAAATGATTGTCGATAAGAGCAGACAGAGCATTATTAGCAGTCGTAATGGCGTGCATGTCACCAGTAAAATGTAAGTTAATATCTTCCATCGGTAGGACTTGCGCGTGACCGCCACCAGCTGCTCCTCCTTTGATCCCCATAACTGGTCCCAAGGACGGTTCGCGAATAGCAATCATCGTTTTCTTACCAATCTTGTTAAGCGCGTCAGCCAGTCCAATGGTAATGGTAGACTTACCTTCCCCAGCAGGTGTAGGATTGATTGCTGTTACCAAAATCAGCTTGCCGACAGGATTTTTCGCTACTTCACGAATCTTGTCAAAACTGAGTTTGGCCTTGTACTTTCCGTACAGCTCCAAGTCGTCATAATCAATGCCAATCTTTTTTACTACATCCACAATGGGCTGTAATTCAACACTCTGAGCAATTTCGATATCTGTTTTCATTAAGGAACTCCTCTAATTTGATAAAACTATTATAACAAATATGATACAAAACTGCACATTTAAACTCCAATAACAACATAATGTTCGGTAATTACTTTAAATATTTTTGCATGATGCATCTTTTCTAGTAAAAAAATAAGTTTGGCTAAATTGAGTATTAAGTTAATTTTATTTTACTAAATTCATTTTTTCTTGTAGAATAAAGCTATGAATATATTGATTACCTCTGGCGGAACTAGTGAAAAAATCGACCAAGTCCGCTCTATCACTAATCATTCGACGGGTCAACTTGGAAAAATGATAGCCGAGCATTGCTTGGCCGAGGGGGCTTCGGTGACTCTGTTGACAACGGCTAAAGCTGTCAAACCTGCACCGCATGAAAAACTAACGATTAAGATTATCGAAGATACGGAGCAGCTCCTGATAGCCATGGAAGAGCTGGTACCAGCTCATGATGTGCTCATTCATTCAATGGCTGTTTCTGACTATAAACCAGTGTATATGGTAGGATTTGAGGAGGTTCTTGCCAGTTCAGATTTGACAGAATTTCTGGAAAAAAGTAATTCTGAAAGTAAGATTTCATCTGCGGATGATTATCAGGTTCTTTTCCTCAAGAAAAATCCTAAAATCATCGGCAGGGTCAAGGAATGGAATCCCAATATTCGATTGATTGGTTTTAAGCTCTTAGTAGGCGTTTCTAAAGAAGAGTTACTGGCTACTTCTAGAGCAAGCCTTGAAAAAAATCAAGCTGAACTAATTGTGGCCAATGATTTAACGGAGATTTCCAGCGGGCAACACCACGCTTACCTCCTTGGTGCAAATACTGTCACTGAAGCTTTCTCCAAGGAAGAAATTGCTGAACAGTTGTTAAGGCATATCCAGAAAGGAGACCATTTATGACCCATATCACTCTTGCTGTCACAGGTAGTATTTCAGCCTATAAGGCAGCAGATATTACGAGTCAGCTGGGTAAGCTAGGCTATGGTGTATCTGTTCTCATGACGGAAGCTGCCAGTCACTTCATCACCCCGCTGACCCTACAGGTTCTATCAAAAAATCCTGTCGCCCTTGATCTTATGGACGAGCCGAGGCCAGACAAAGTCAATCATATTGAAATCGGCAAAGAAACGAATCTTTTTTTAGTCGCTCCTGCCACAGCCAATACTATCGCTAAACTGGCTAACGGTCTGGCAGACAATATGGTAACCGCTACAGCCCTTGCCCTTCCATCTCATGTCAAAAAAGTCATTGCGCCAGCCATGAATACCAAGATGTATGAAAATCCACTAACTCAGCACAATTTGGAAAGATTAAAAAAATTTGGCTGGGAGATTATCGAACCGCGTGAAGCTGTTCTAGCTTGCGGAGATCATGGGACTGGCGCTCTAGCTGATGTCAATATTATTATAGAAAAAGTAAAGGAAATTATAAATGAGAAAACAATCTAGTATCGCGCAAATTGCTATCTTTTTTGCTATTATGTTGGTGCTTCACCTACTTAGCTCTGTCATTTTCAACCTACTACCAGTTCCGATTAAACCGACCATTATTCATATCCCAGTCATTATCGCTAGCATTATCTATGGACCGCGAATCGGAGCTATTTTAGGAGCTCTAATGGGAATAATTAGTGTTGTAACTAATACTGTTGTCCTGCTACCAACTAGCTACCTCTTCAGCCCTTTTGTAGAAAACGGTAGTATCAATTCATTGATGATCGCTATGGTTCCACGTATTCTAATCGGAATCACTCCGTATTTTGTCTACAAATGGATGAAAACTAAGCCAGGTTTAGTTTTAGCTGGTGCCGTGGGCTCAATGACTAACACCATTTTCGTTCTCGGAGGAATTTTCATTCTATTTTCATCTGTTTACAATGGAGACATCAGAGCCATGCTTGCACTGGTTTTATCAGCCAATTCAATCTCAGAAATGATTATATCCGCTCTCCTTACAGTTGCAATCGTTCCAGCACTTGAAAAACTAAAAAAATAATCACTTAAGTGATTATTTTTTTACTCTATTTTTATTCACTTTTTCAAAGGATTTCATTATTTTTTAGGTCAGTACTTTCAAAAAATATGAAAATATGTTACAATGAAAGCGATTAAACAAACAAGAAAATCTTGCGGCTTATCCTTAAAGACGCGGTGATTTTCTATCTTAAATATAAAGGAGACTCCATCTATGACCTATCAAGAAAACTTCAAAAAATGGCTTGACTTCGCTGAACTTCCTGACTACCTTCGGAAAGAGTTAGAAGGTATGGACGAAAAAACTAAGGAAGATGCCTTTTACACCAATCTTGAGTTTGGTACTGCTGGTATGCGTGGTTTAATTGGCGCTGGTACCAACCGTATTAATATTTATGTTGTCCGTCAGGCAACTGAAGGTTTGGCTCGTTTGATTGAAGAAAAAGGTGATGAGTTCAAAAAACGCGGTGTTGCGATTGCTTACGACTCCCGTCATTTCTCACCAGAATTTGCCTTTGAATCTGCTGCTGTTTTAGCAAAACACGGCATCAAGTCCTATGTTTTTGAAAGCCTGCGCCCAACTCCAGAACTTTCATTTGCAGTGCGCCATCTGGGGACTTTTGCTGGTATCATGATTACAGCCAGCCACAACCCTGCTCCATTTAACGGCTACAAGGTATATGGTGAAGACGGCGGACAAATGCCTCCGCATGATGCAGATGCATTGACTGACTACATCCGTGCTATTGAAAATCCTTTTGCTATCGAGGTTGCTGATGTGGAAGCTGAAAAAGCTTCTGGCTTGATTGAAGTGATTGGCGAAGCTGTCGATGTAGAATACCTCAAAGAAGTTAAAGACGTCAATATCAATCAAAAACTGATTGATGAATACGGCAAGGACATGAAGATTGTCTATACTCCTCTGCACGGTACTGGTGAAATGTTGGCTCGTCGTGCTTTGGCACAAGCTGGATTTGACTCTGTGCAAGTCGTTGAGGCTCAGGCTGTAGCTGATCCAGACTTCTCTACTGTTAAGTCTCCAAACCCTGAAAGCCAAGCAGCTTTTGCCTTGGCTGAGGAATTAGGCCGTAAAGTTGGTGCAGACGTCTTGGTTGCAACTGACCCAGACGCTGACCGTGTTGGTGTGGAAGTTCTTCAAAAAGATGGTAGCTACCTCAACCTTTCAGGTAACCAAATCGGTGCTATCATGGCTAAATACATCTTAGGAGCTCACAAGAGTGCAGGAACTCTGCCAGCTAACGCAGCTCTCTGTAAGTCTATCGTTTCTACTGACTTAGTGACTAAGATTGCTGAAAGCTACGGCGCAACCATGTTCAATGTCTTGACTGGTTTCAAATTCATCGCAGAGAAAATCCAAGAATTTGAAGAAAAACACAACCACACCTACATGATGGGATTTGAAGAAAGTTTCGGTTACTTGATCAAACCATTCGTACGTGATAAAGACGCTATCCAAGCTGTTTTGGTCGTGGCTGAGCTAGCTGCCTACTACCGCTCACGTGGCTTGACTCTGGCCGACGGTATCGAAGAAATCTACAAAGAGTATGGTTACTTTGCTGAAAAGACGATCTCTGTCACTCTGTCTGGTGTTGATGGAGCCGAGCAAATCAAGGCTATCATGGCTAAATTCCGTGACAAGGGTCCGAAAGAATGGAACCAAACAGCTATTACTGTCGTAGAAGACTTTAAGGCTCAAACTGCTACTGCTGCAGATGGTACTGTTACAAACTTGACAACTCCTCCAAGCGATGTGCTGAAATACACCTTGGCTGATGGTTCATGGATTGCTGTCCGCCCATCTGGAACTGAACCAAAAATCAAGTTCTACATTGCCGTTGTCGGTGATAGCAATGAAGATTCACAAGCTAAGATTGCAAATATTGAAGCGGAAATCAATGCTTTTGTAAAATAAGCAATTATAAAAGATGAGACGAACCAATCTCATCTTTTTTTCGTATCAAATCTAAGCAATTTTAGAAACTTTATGGCATACTAGTTTTATCAAAAGAAATGAGGATTATTTATGGAACAATTTGCTCAAAATATTAAAGACCTTGAAGTCACAACTGTTGATCGTGCTCGTCAAGCTATTGCTGACAAAGAGACAGTAACTTTCTTCGTTGGTCGCAAAACTTGTCCTTACTGCCGTAAGTTTGCTGGAACATTAGCTGGTGTCGTAGCTGAAACTAAAGCACACATCTACTTCATTAACAGTGAAGAAGCTAGCGAATTAGAGAAACTGCAAGCCTTCCGCTCTGAATACAGCATTCCGACAGTTCCTGGTTTTGTTCATGTTCAAGACGGCCAAGTATCTGTTCGTTGTGATTCTTCTATGACTGCAGATGAAATTAAAGCTTTTGCTGGGATTTAAGCACAAGTCTCCATCTAAAGGGTAGTTTATTTGTCTCTCGCCTACAGAGTGAGAAGGACTATAAGTTATTTTAAAAACAAAAAAGACAAACTATATTGTTTGTCTTTTATTTTTCTTTCAAAGTATATATCGGAAAGCCGTGTTCTACTATTCTATCATCTAGTTTAAAATAATTTTTAAACCAATGTTTATATTTTTTAAATAAAGCTTCAATACAGATATACAGGATGATTATTAAAAAGATAAATAGAAAAGCATGCCAATCTTGAAATTTCGAGGAACTCTCAATGAACATATCCCAGTATGCACATGAGAAGAGCAAAAGAACTACTAAAATTAAATTCACATATAAAATATAGCTCACAAAGAAAAGAAATTGATGTTTCTTTGATCTTTTACTGTAATAGACTTTATAGTTTTCGGTATGTCTTTCGAAGACAGGCAAGTGAAAGGAATAGCGTCCGCTCCCGAACTTAGCTAACTCAGGTAAGGCATGATAGCCACACCAATGGAAGCATTTATAGATTAACTCGCGAGTCAAAAAATAAATATTTAAACCTATAAAAATTAGAATAATGATGAAGTCAGTTCTCGCAGTTGGGGAAAATATCCACTGAAAATAAAGAAGGCAATGTAAGAAATTCAAAGCTCCTAATATAAAATAAATGACACCAGCAAGTCTGCTACGACGTCCAATAAAAGTTTTATCTGGAGGACTAGGGGTATGGGACATATTTTAATGATTTCCTATTCTTCGTAAATTTAATCAAGTTCAACAGACTATTTAACTTTAGTTTCCATCTTTTACGTCCCTAAAAGCCTCCCACATCTTCTGCTGGGGTTTGGCAAAGGGGTAATTGCCAAAGTCTCCTGGATGAAGCCACAAGACCTCTCCGTCAGCTGCATGCTGGCTATCTTTAACTCGGCCATAAGCCAGCTGGATATGCCACTTACGATGACTGAAAACATGCTGTACATTTGAAAAGGACTGCTGCTGCCAATCAACAATTAGATCATAATCCTGCTCAAAGCTTTCTTGAGGAGACAAGTCCAGACTGGGCTGATTTTCAGCCACCTCAAAGAGGGACATCTGATTTTCAGTTTGAAATTCCTCGATTTCAATCAAGGGAAAATGCCAAAAACCTGATAACAAGCCAGCAGCCTCATTCTTTTCAAGTAAGAATTGTCCCTGTTCGTTTTCGATAATCAAGCCTTGCAGATAGACCGGAACTGGCTTCTTTTTAGGTGCTTTGATTGGATATTTATCCATTGTTCCATGCAAATAAGCTGCGCTGAACTCTTTTACAGGACTGTCTTCTGGATGAGGATTAACAGGAGCTTCAATATCTGACCCCAGATCCATCAGTGCTTGATTGAAATCTCCGGGTCTGCATGGATCAATCAGAATCTCCATCATAGTCTGAAAGACCTTACGATTGCTAGGTTGGCCAATATCTAAATCAACTTCAAATAATCGACTCAGCACCCGCATGACATTGCCATCTACCGCAGGCTCAGCTAGTCCAAAGGCAATACTAGCAATAGCACCAGCAGTATAAGGTCCAATCCCTTTGAGGCTAGCAATTCCTTCATAGCTATCAGGAAATTTTCCAGCGAAATCCGTCATTATCTGCTGGGCTGCTTTTTGCATATTTCGCACCCGCGAATAATATCCTAACCCTTCCCAAGCCTTGAGCAGTCTATCCTCTGGAGCCTGAGCTAAATCAACTACTGTCGGAAACCAGTCAAGAAAACGTTCATAGTAAGGAATCACCGTATCCACCCGAGTCTGCTGCAGCATAATCTCAGAAACCCAGATATGATAAGGATTATTTGTTCTGCGCCAAGGCAGGTCACGTTTGTTTTTATCATACCACGTCAATAATTTCTTGCGAAAAGAGGCAATTTTCTCCTCTTCCCACATTTCAATTCCAAATTTTTTTAAATCTAACATTTCTCTCATACTTAAACAGACTAAAAAAGATGAATTACTCATCTTTTTTAGTTATTTTATTGGTCAACACTTTGTGCAGCTGTAATCAGTGTTAAGTTATAAACGTCATCTGAATTACATCCGCGTGAAAGGTCATTTACTGGCTTGTTCAATCCTTGAAGAACTGGACCGACTGCTGAGAATCCACCTAAACGCTCTGCCATTTTATAACCGATATTTCCTGCTTCAATGCTTGGGAAGACAAAGACAGTCGCTTTACCTGCAACCTTGCTTCCTGGAGCTTTCAAGGCTGCTGTGCTTGGTACAAAGGCAGCGTCAAATTGTAATTCCCCGTCAACTTCTAAGTCTGGGCGCAAGTCATGGACCAACTTAGTCGCTTGAACCACTTTATCAACGCTTTCTCCAAAGCCAGAACCTTTCGTTGAATAGCTCAGCATGGCAATCTTAGGATCAATGCCAAACATTTTAGCTGTCACGGCTGAGTTAATCGCAATTTCTGCCAAGGCTTCTGAGTCAGGATTGATATTAATGGCACAGTCGCTGAAAAGATAACGTTCTGAACCACGCACCATGAGGAAGGCACCTGAAGTTCTTGTTACATTTGGACGTGTTTTAATGATTTGCAAGGCTGGACGCACTGTAGCAGCTGTAGAGTGGATAGAGCCAGAAACCATACCATCTACGATACCGAGATAGACTAGCATCACCCCAAAATAATTAACGTCTGTTCTTAAAAGCTCAAGAGCTTCTTCTTCACTGATTTTGCCCTTGCGACGTTCCACAAGAGCAGCTACCATTTCTTCCATTCTGTCATAGTTTTTAGGATCTATGACTTCATATCCGTCCATAATATTTTCGATTTCCAAGTAAATACGGATCTTATCTGGATTCCCCAAAAGAACTGGTGTAACTTCTGATTCTTTGACTATGCGTTTAACCGCTTGAAGAATACGCGGTTCTTGCCCTTCTGGCAATACGATACGAACATTTTTACCAACAACTGAGTCTCTTAGACTTTCGAAAACTTCCATGAGTTTCTCCTTTAAAATTTTAAGTATTTTTTATTAACAATGTAATAGTATTCTGGAAATCAATCGGCAACTGGGATTCCAATTGAAGCTGCTTTTCCAAAAATGGATTATAAAAAGATAAAGAGTGACAATGCAAGGCCTGACGGTTAATTCCCGCTTCCAAAGTCCCGCCATAGAGATCATCTCCAAGGAGTGGGAAGCCAAGATGGGCAAAGTGCACACGAATTTGATGGGTTCGTCCAGTGTGCAAGCGAATATCTACTAGATAGATATCGCCAAACTGCTCCACAACCTTGTAGCTGGTATGGGCATACTTGCCATCCTTTGTCACACATCTGGTGATGATGCTATCAGGGTCACGACCAATTGGTGCAATAATATCGCCCTCTGCTTTAAGCTCACCACTCCCCTGAACGAGCGCGTAATAGCGCTTTTCAATCATTTTTTTCTGCAGTTGCTTATCCAGTCTTGCATGAGCATAGCCATGTTTTGCAAAGAGCATGAGTCCACTGGTATCGCGATCCAATCTCGTCACAATGTGAACCTGCTGATTTTCATAATCTTGCCGAATATAGTAAGCCTTGACAAAGTTCGCCATCGTATTCGAATGGTTGACACTAGGGATACTAGCTACTCCGGCAGGCTTATCTAAAACTAGAAAGTGCTCATCTTCATACACGATCGACAAATCACGATCCACGGCTTCTAGGCTTTCAAAGCCTTTCTCAGAAGGGATATCTACTGTCACCTTATCGTCAATATCCAGCAAATAAATGGCATTTTGAGATTGACCATTGACAAGAATATTGCCACCTGCAAACTTCACTTTGGCCAAAAGGGCTTTTGAAATTTCATGCTTTTTCAAAAATGTTTTGACTTTGACATGCTCATCCGCAATAAATTCAAATCTCATTCTTGGCACTCCTCGATAAAGGAGTCTCTCACGCGATTCCAAAAGCTGGTATGGCTAGGCGAAGCTACAAAGTTAATCTTATGATTATCGATTTGGTACTCAATACGGACAATATTTTTATAAGAAAATGTTTGATTATCAACCGCTATGGTATAGTAGTCATTGCGTGTCGGCAGCAGCTCAATCTTATCTTTTTTAGGAACGATAACTGAGGAACCCAAAGTACGATACACACGATTATTCAGACTAGCAATTTCTGTTACTTGCAAGGCTTCAATCGTTGGGTGCAGAACAGCTCCTCCTAAAGATTTATTGTAGGCTGTGCTTCCAGTAGGCGTTGAGACGGAAATTCCATCGCCTCTAAAACGCTCAAAATGAACATTATTGATGACCACATCAACTACCATGGTTCTGTCGGAGCGTTTAATCGTTGCTTCATTGAGCGCGCGAATCGTCCGAGTTTCCCCATTTTCAAAGGTCAGCTTGACATTTAAAATCGGATAAGAGACCTTGGCACCTGTGTCCAATTTCAGATTTTCCACTAATTTATCGATTTCAAAGTCTCGGTAATCTGTATAAAAACCCAAATGTCCGGTATGGACACCGACAAAGCGCACCTTATCCAGCTGCTCTTCATACTTGTGAAAGGCTGATAGCAGCATCCCATCACCACCGACAGAAATCACGATATCTGGATTTTTGGGTGTCAGGATAAAGCCTGCTTTCCGCAATTTTTGCATCAGAGTTTGAAATACTTCCTCACTCTGCCTTTTGCGATTGCGGATTATCGCTATTTTTTTACCTGTATTCTTCATCTGTATCGTCACTATTTCCAACACCGTCATTTAGCTTGCGGTGCAGAGGATCAAAGAGTGCTTGTGCTTCTTGGATGGCGTCGCGAATGGCTCCCATCTCTTCATCTAGCTGATAGGCTAGATTGGCTGTTATCTCCAAGCGCCGTTTGATTTCCTCTGGAAATTCTCCTTTATACTTATAGTTTAAAGAGTGCTCAATCGTTGCCCAAAAGTTCATGGACAAGGTACGAATCTGAATTTCTGCCAAGATAACTTTATTTCCATTAATCGTATCTACTGGATATTCAATAATGGCATGGTAGCTACGGTAACCACTATCTTTTTTGTTTTTGATGTAATCACGCTCCTGAACGATACGCATATCTGTCCGATTTCGCAAAACTTCTAAAACTTCATCCACATCGTCTACAAATTGAACCATAACACGCAAACCAGCAATATCCTGCATCTCTTGGGCTAAGTTTTCCTCAGTTATCCCGCGAAGTTCCATTTTTTCCTTGATGCTTTCAATATGCTTTACGCGACCTGTTACAAACTCAATTGGTGAATGGCGTTGCTGTTTGCGGTACTGTTTACGAATACCACGAAGCTTGATTTTCAACTCACCAACTGCCTGAATATATGGATCCAGAAAATCTTCCCAATCTATTGTCATATACATACCTTGTCATCTATTCGTTTTTTGTATAAAATAAACACAGTTGTTATTATAACATAAAATCGCTTTCAGATAAAGAAAAGGATTTAAAAATGAACCATTTAGAAATTGAATACAAAACAATGCTAACAGAAGACGAACATAAACGACTTCTGACCTTCTTTGATCATGTCCAGCCAATTTTCCAAGTCAACTATTATATTGATTCGGCTGACTTTGCTCTCCGTGAAGCTCGCATGGCTCTGCGAGTCCGAACCACTCCTGACGCTGCTGAGTTTACTCTAAAAATTCCTCAAAAACTTGGAAATTTCGAGTACAATCAAGTCTTATCCGAAGATGAATTTAATAAAATTACAGAAAATTTGCAATTCCCTCAGGGAGAAATCCTAGACAAACTGCAAGAAAAAGGGATCCCAGTTGACAAACTAACAATACTCGGAACCCTTGAAAATATTCGCTATGAAAAACAAGATGCAATTGGCCTTTTTGCCTTAGACGAAAGTCGTTACTTTGGTAAAAAAGATTTCGAGTTAGAATTAGAGATCAATGATATTGAAGAGGGTGAACAAAAGTTCAAAGACTTTTTAAACGAAAATCAAATCCAATACAAGCCTGGTAAAAGTAAGATTGCCAGATTTGCCGAAAACTTGTAAAAATGCTGAAATAATCTCATTTTTTTGGTAAAATAATATTTATAAATCTAAAGAGACAAAAAGAGGATGGTCATTCTAATGTCAGACAAAAAAAATATGAAGCTTTTCTCCCTCAATTCCAATCACTCAATTGCTGAGAAGATTGCTGAAGCTGCCGGAGTACCTTTAGGCAAGCTTTCTTCCCGCCAATTTTCTGATGGAGAGATTCAGATTAACATTGAGGAGAGTGTTCGTGGCTATGATATCTATATCATCCAGTCTACCAGCTTCCCAGTCAATAATCACTTGATGGAGTTATTGATTATGGTTGATGCCTGTAAACGAGCAAGTGCCAATACCGTAACTGTGGTTATGCCCTATTTTGGTTATGCTCGCCAAGATCGGACAGCTGCTCCTCGCGAGCCAATCACTGCAAAACTCGTGGC
This sequence comes from uncultured Streptococcus sp., assembly GCA_963547765.1. Taxonomy (GTDB): domain Bacteria; phylum Bacillota; class Bacilli; order Lactobacillales; family Streptococcaceae; genus Streptococcus. The sequence continues at coordinate 40,910 of CAUUSJ010000005.1, forward strand.
CAATATGCTTGTTGGAGCTGGCGTAGACAGAGTCATCTCACTTGACCTTCACGCTGTCCAAGTACAAGGCTTCTTTGATATTCCTGTCGATAATCTCTTCACTATTCCATTGTTTGCTGAGCATTATTGCAATATGGGATTAACTGGCGAGGATGTTGTCGTCGTTAGCCCGAAAAATTCTGGCGTGAAACGCGCTCGTAGCTTGGCAGAATATCTCGATGCTCCAATCGCCATCATCGACTACGGTGAAGATGAAGCAGGACGCTCTGAAGGCTATATCATCGGTGAAGTTGAAGGTAAAAAAGCGATTTTGATTGACGATATCTTGAATACCGGTCGTACCTTCTCAGAAGCTGCTAAAATCGTTGAACGTGAAGGAGCTGTCGAAATCTATGCTGTCTCAAGCCATGGTTTATTTGCAGATGAAGCTGCAGACTTACTAGACAGTGTTCCTATCCGAGAAATCTTGGTGACTGACTCTGTTGATACCAAAGAAAAGACTCCGAAGAATGTTCACTACATCACAGCCAGCGAGTTGATTGGCGATGCTATCGTGCGTATTCAAGAAAGAAAACCAGTCAGCCCACTTTTTGCTTTTCAAAAGAAATAAGGGATAAATTTGTGATTTATTTAGATAATGCTGCTACGACTGCCTTATCGCCTGCTGCGATTAAGTCCATGACTCAGGCAATGACAGTCTTCGGCAATCCATCCAGTACCCACAGCCACGGTCGAGAAGCTAAAAAACTGCTCCGACAAGCTCGCGAAGATATTGCTAAAGTTCTACACACACAGAGCAAAAATATCCTCTTTACATCAGGTGGTACTGAAAGTAATAACACTGCAATCAAGGGATATGCCTTACGCCATCAGAATCAAGGCAAGCATATTATCACTACGGCCATTGAACACCATGCTGTTTTGGAGCCTGTTGAATACTTGGTGGAGCACTTTGGTTTTGAAGTCACTATTATTCAGCCAGTGGATGGGCAAATCCGAACTGAAGATATCAAGAATGCCCTCAGACCAGATACTATCCTTGTCTCAGTCATGGCTGTCAACAATGAAACAGGCTATATTTTGCCAATTCAAGAAATTGGTGAATTACTAAAGGATCATCCTGCTGCTTTTCACGTTGATGCAGTCCAAGCCGTCGGCAAGCTCCCCATCTATCCTGAAGAATGGGGAATCAATTTCCTGAGTGCATCAGCTCATAAATTCCACGGTCCAAAAGGGGTTGGATTTCTCTATGCTGACCAGATGGATTTTGATAATTTCATGCATGGCGGCGATCAAGAAAACAAGCATCGAGCGGGTACAGAAAACCTCGTTTCCATTGTCGGGATGGCAACTGCACTTTCTGAAAATTTTGCCCATTTAGAGGGAAATCTTGAGCATGCCCAGCAGTTAAAAGATACTTTACTGGATAACCTAACGGATATAGACTACTACCTAAACGAAAGTCAGCCTAGCCTGCCTTATGTTATCAATATCGGATTTCCAGAACATAAGAATGATCTTATCTTGCTTCAAATGGACCTTAATGGCTTTTCAATCTCGACTGGATCTGCTTGTACAGCTGGTGCTGTTCAGCCCAGCCATGTCCTTCAAGCCTTATATGGCCAAAACTCTGAGCGCCTAAAAGAATCCATTCGTATCAGTGTATCAGACCAAACTAGCATCCAAGAAATCAAACTATTCAGTCAAAAACTAAAAGAAATACTAGGAGGATAAGATGGCTTTTCAAACATCTGTTAGCTTAGCAAACTGCGACTTCACCTACTCACTCCATCCAAATGTTAAGAAATTTACCTTGCGGGACAATACATTTGCTGAAACAAAAGTTGGTAATTACGAGCTTTCTCGCTTACTTGAAGCTGTCCCTAATAGTGGCGATGGATTCTTGCTTAAGATTATCATCAATAAAGATCTAAGCGGAGTTAAAATCAATATTACGGACAAGTCTGGTTTAAGATTGGTTAATATCTTCAAATCAGAAAAACACCATATTATTCAGCAAAAATTTTATTTTCTGATGGATAGTTTAGTTGAAAGAGATATTTTTGAAAAAACACCCCAATAAGCGAAATTCTAAGAATTTTGCTTATTTCTATTATTTTATCTATCTTTATTAGTATAATAATATTTTGTTCATCAAATTAGTTGATTTTTTCACAAGCTTTCTATAGAATAGAAGATAGAAAGGTCGTGATTTTGTGAAAACTGAAAAAAGCAATTCTATTCCACGTGCTACTGCTAAGCGGCTCTCCCTCTACTACCGAATTTTCAAGCGATTTAATGCAGAAAATATTGAAAAGGCCAATTCAAAACAAATCGCAGAGGCGATTGGAATCGACTCTGCTACTGTTCGGCGTGACTTTTCTTACTTCGGTGAGTTAGGTCGTAGAGGTTTTGGCTACGATGTCAAGAAACTAATGAATTTCTTTGCCAATCTTCTCAATGACAACTCGATTACAAATGTCATGATCGTTGGTGTCGGAAATATGGGCCGTGCCCTTTTACACTACCGCTTTCATGAACGGAATAAAATGAAGATTGTGATGGCCTTTGATACAGATGATTATTCTGACGTCGGGACCACCACAAATGATGGAATTCCTATTTATGGAATTTCTCAAATAAAAGAAAAGGTCCAAGAAGGAAACGTAAAGACTGCCATTCTGACAGTTCCGAGCGTTAAGGCACAAGAAGTCGCATCCGTCTTGGTTGATGCTGGTATCAAGGGAATTCTTTGCTTCTCCCCAGTGCACCTATCTGTCCCCAAAGATGTGGTTGTACAATATGTGGACCTAACCAGCGAACTCCAAACCTTACTCTATTTCATGAGAAAAGATGATGAGTAAGGTAAGAAAGGAAACAGACACTTTATGAAAAAACCGATTATCGGTATAACAGGAAACCAAAGGGATATTCCCAACGATCAATTTATTCATATTAGTTATACTTCAACTGGCTTTATCGAGGGAGTAAATAAAGTTGGAGGAATCCCAATTATCTTGCCAATTGGTGATGAAGCCTTAGCTCACACCTATATCACTATGATTGATAAACTGATCCTTACCGGTGGACAGAATGTCCAGCCTCATTTCTACGGAGAAGAACAGACTATCGAAAGTGATGATTATCTGCTTCAAAGGGATCTATTTGAACTAGCTCTCATCCGAGAAGCACGGAAGCAAAATAAACCTATTTTTGGTGTCTGTCGCGGTACTCAGCTTTACAATGTTGCTATGGGTGGCACACTTCACCAAGACATCGAGAATCACTGGCAAGATAGCACTGCTCAATACACTACACAGACTATGGTCACTAAAAACGGCTCCATCCTCCATGAATTATACGGACCTACTTGTCAAATCAACTCATTCCATCACCAAAGTATCAAGGATCTAGCGAAAAATCTAGAAGTCATAGCCTACGATCCTCGGGATAAGGTCATTGAGGCTGTTACCTCAACTGATGGAAGTCCATTTCTTGGTGTGCAGTGGCATCCAGAATTTCTATTTCCCACAAGAACAGGTGATTTAGCCTTGTTTGATTATGTGGTCCACAAACTTTAGATCAAATCCGTTTTTTCACGATAACTATAATAATCATTTTTTGAAACGATTAAATGATCTAAAAGAACCAACCCCATTAGCTCACAAGCTTCTTTCATGTGTTTGGTAACTTCGTCGTCATTCTTACTTGGGAAAGTCACTCCAGAAGGATGATTGTGTACAAGTATAATAGAAGTCGCCAAGTGTTTGAGCGCATAATGCAAAATCTCGCGCGGCTCAGCAATACTCCTAGTTACTGTTCCTACAAAGATTGTCTGCTGATGGATGATCTGGTTTTGACTGTTGAGATAAATAGCGACCAAACATTCTTGCTTTTTATCTCCCAATTCGACCTGCATTTTGCGAGCTAGTTTTTGACTGCCAAGAATTTGCTCCCTCTCCAGCACTTCAGCCTTATTGATACGACATCCAAGCTCAATAATGGCCTGCAACTCAACAGCCTTCACAGGCCCAATTCCTGAAATCGTCTGTAATTCTTGCAAAGTCAGATATTTCAAATCATTCAAACTAGAAATCGATGATAAAATCCTTTGAGAAACTTGAAAGACAGTTTCTTTTTTGCTGCCTGTTCGTAAAAATATAGATAGCAATTCCTGATTACTGAGTTTATCCGCTCCTTCTCTTATCAGCCGTTCACGCGGCATCATGCTTATGTCATCCTGCAATGAAATACGATACATATCAACCTCCTTACCTATTAATTCGAGATTAAATAAAAAAAAGAACCTAAATAAATGAACTATATACCAAACGTTTGATAATATATTTATCAATTGAGGTAGCTCACTTATTTAGGTTATTTTATTCTTAATTACTATATATTGAAAAGGCAACAATTTTCTATACAAAATTATTAAAAAAACTCAATAATAAATCAGAACAAAATACTTGACAATATATATATATATATATACTATTTAAAAGGAGAATTTTTATGAAGCAAAATGATGCTTATTCTGTAGTTATACAGACAATCAATGCGGCTAGCCAACTTCCAGTCGTGAAGGTAGATAGAGAAGAATTCCTTCGTAATCAATTTAAAGATAGTAGATACCTTGATAGTATTTTGGAACATGGTCCTCAAATAGTTTTCACACCAGAGGCATTGAGAAAAAGGGCTGAAAAAATAATCAAAGATAGCACCGCCAAAACCTCTTTCACTTCTTTTGTTGCTGGATTACCTTCAAATCCAGTTACTGCTGTAGTTGCTGGTGGAGCAGATATTGTTCAATATATGGGCTTTGCTCTAAATTTAGCTCAACAAATTGCTTATTTATTTGGAGAAGACGATTTATATAAAGGAAACTATAAGGAATTACCTGAAGAAGTACAAATACGAATCATCTCTTACCTTGGAATAATGTTCGGCGCAAGTGGAGCAACTGCATTGATTGCAAATGTTTCTAAGACAGCAGGAAAGAATCTTGGGAAAATGGTAGCTAAACAAGCATTAACTAAAACAGCTTGGTATCCTCTTGTGAAAAAAGTCGGAACAATTATTGGCGTAAACATTACAAAAAATCAGTTGGTTCTATAATTACAAAGACAGTTCCAATTCTAGGAGGATTAGCTTCAGGAGGAATTACTTACCTTACATTTAAGCCGATGGGAACAAGACTTGCTGACACATTTGAAAAAATGTTAAAGGGAGAATATAAACTAGATCTTGGTATTGAAGATGAGTTAAATCCAGAATTCAAAGATAGCTTAAATGACAGTGAAATAATTGACGCTGAGTTTTCTGAAATTAAAGAGTAGATGTTCATTTTTAATTATAATCAATTACAAGCTAAGACCGTAGAAACGGTCTTTTTAATATAAATTGCTTAAATTTTAAAATTAAGTTTGAAATCATACTCAAATTAATCAAGAATGGCTGAAGTCCATTCTCTACATACAATCAATTTGAGTTGACAAGAAGATGAGATTTGAATACTCTCTCGAATTTATTAATGTTCTCATTCAATTTTCTATATACTTCTTTCTTAAACCCACGTTTTAAAATCTCAACCCAGACTTGCTCAATAGGGTTCATTCAGGTATCTAATGTGGAATGGAGGTAAATTCTATATTTTCAGAGATATTCAAGGTTTGGATATCCACAATTCCATAATAATAGCGAAACTCACGAATATGCTGACCGGCTACATGAGAACGATAGCCCCTTGGATACGAGCATGAACCAATTTTACTAACACAATCGAAACCCGTCTCATCTTGATATATAAGACAGTTAGTTTGATAATTTTCCTTTGATAATTTTCCCATGAATAAAGTGCTTACTCGCTCTCTCCTTAAATTTTGTCTTTCAAGTATTATTATAGCTATCTTCAATCAAAAAACGAAGTAACAAAAGTTACTTCGTTTTACAATATTTTTTATTATAGCTGCATTTGATTATAAGATCGACTGAAAGCATCTAAAATATCTTTTGGTGCCTTGTCATAATCAATCGTACTTTCAAGCGTTCCTTTAACAATGGTTCGACTGGTTGCTGCCGCATCCTCACATGTGACTAAAGTGATTTCAGCAACTCCTTCTGTGTCATTGATGACATCCACGCGCTCTGGTGCGACACTTTCTATACTAGAAATCGTATAGGTATAGATCTTATCCTTATCCGTGATATAGATTTTCATCCCTATTTTGGCACGGTCTAGCGGTGAAAAGAGCATGTCACTGGCTCCAGTAATTCCAAAGACGTGATGGCTAGCTAAGGCGTAATTCCCTTGTCCCATTTGTTGATCTTCTTTCATAGTGCCAGCACCATAGTAAAGGCCAACATTATCCAAACCTTTGAAAATTGGCAGATTCATCGAAACTTCAGGAATTGAAATGCCACCGATAACTGGTAATTTTTGGGCCTGCCACTGAGCATTGATAACCGCTTCTGTCGAAAGAGATTGGACTTCACTAAACTCAAAACTCGACTCGACTGCCTTATTTTGCTTGATTTCTTCCTTAGAGACCTTGCTAACCTGGTATTGATTCGTGTGCCAAACCATGATCATATTTCGGATAGACGAGTTGAAAATCAGAGCTAGGGCAACTAGAAATAAAAGGAAAACCGCGCAGTTAATGATGAAATTTCTGAGCTTGAATTTCTTCTTAGATTTCTTCACATTCATCCTCCTCTTATTCTACTTCTTCCTCATCGTCTTTTTCATCAGGCGCAACCGTTGTAAAGGTAACAATCTGAGCATTTTGGTCCAGACGCATAACCTTCACTCCCATAGTTGAGCGGCCTGTCTGAGAAATATTAGCCACACTGGTACGGATAATGACACCTGTATTGGTGATAATCATCAAATCTTCTTCGCCAGTGACGGTCATCAGACCAGCGAGAGGTCCGTTCTTATCAGTGATATTGGCTGTTTTTATCCCTTTACCACCACGGCCCTTGGTTGGATACTCACTGGCAAGAGTTCGCTTACCATAGCCTTTTTCGGTAATGACAAGCACTTCGTCACCCTCAGAAATCACACCAGCTCCAACGACCTGGTCGCCGTCACGCAGATTAACCCCACGAACACCAGTCGCACTACGGCTCATGCTCCGGACAGCTGTCTCATTGAAACGGACCGAATAACCAAACTTAGTACCAATGATAACATCCGCAGCACCGTCCGTCAGAAAGACATTGATAAGCTCGTCTTCATCTTTCAAATTCAGGGCCTTGAGACCGTTCTGACGGATATTAGCAAATTCTGTCACGCTGGTTCGTTTAACCACACCTAGACGGGTCGTAAAGAAGAGATAGGAATGATCGCTACTGTCCTGCTGGACGTTAATAATGGTCTGAATGGTCTCTCCTTCATCCAGCTTTAAGAGATTGACCACTGGCAAGCCCTTAGCTGTCCGGCCATACTCAGGGATTTCATATCCTTTGAGACGATAAACTCGGCCTTTGTTAGTAAAGAAGAGCAGTCTATCGTGGGTACTTGTTGAAACCAGCTCTTTGACGAAGTCATCATCTTTGACACCTGTTCCTTGAACACCGCGACCACCACGTTTCTGAGCGGTAAATTCAGTCTGATTCAGACGTTTGATATAGCCTTTATTAGACAGGGTAATCAAAACATCCGCTTCCTCAATCAAATCTTCATCTTCAAGAGAAAGAACTTCTCCCACCATCAGCTCAGTACGGCGGTCATCCGCAAATTTACGCTTGACCTCATCTAACTCTTCCTTGATAATAGCGATAACGCGCTCTGGCTTAGCCAAAATATCAGCCAGGTCTGCAATCAAGGCAATCAGCTCATCGTATTCTGACTGGATCTTATCACGTTCCAAACCAGTCAGACGGCGCAGACGCATATCGAGGATAGCCTGACTCTGGCGCTCAGACAGCTCAAACTTAGCCATCAATTCAGCCTGTGCTTCTGCGTCTGTCTCGCTATTACGGATAATGCGAATCACTTCATCAATATGATCCAATGCAATCAGCAAACCAGCCAAGATATGAGCTCGAGCTTCTGCCTTTTCTTTATCGAAGACAGTCCGTCGAGTCACCACTTCTTTTTGGTGCTCAATGTAGGCCAACAAAATCTCACGCAGAGACAGAATCTTCGGCACACCATTTTGAATAGCCAGCATATTGAAGCTGAAATTGGTCTGCATCTGAGTCAGCTTGAAAAGGTTATTTAGAATGACATGAGCAGAGGCATCACGACGTACCTCAATGACAAAACGGACCCCTTCACGGTTGGACTCATCACGAACAGCTGTGATACCGTCAATACGTTTTTCCTGCACCAGACGAACAATATGCTCATGGACCTTGGTCTTATTAACCATGTATGGAAACTCGGTTACGACAATTCGCTCTCGGCCATTTTTCATCTCTTCGATTTCAGTGCGAGAGCGAAGAACAATCGAACCCTTCCCTGTTTCATAAGCCCGGTGAATACCAGACTTACCCATAACAAGTGCACCTGTAGGAAAATCTGGTCCAGGAAGGACTTCCATGATATCGCGAGTTGTTGCATCCGGATTGTCCATGACAAGCTTAACTGCATCAATAGACTCACCAAGATTATGAGGTGGGATATTGGTCGCCATCCCAACTGCAATCCCTGTCGCACCATTTACAAGTAAGTTAGGGAAGCGAGCAGGAAGAACTACAGGCTCTCTCTCGCTGGCATCATAGTTGTCAATATAATCAACAGTGTTTTTATTAATATCACGAAGCATCTCAAGAGCAATCTTGCTCATACGTGCTTCTGTATAACGTTGAGCAGCAGCCCCGTCTCCGTCCATAGAACCGAAGTTTCCATGGCCATCTACAAGCATATAGCGATAGCTCCACCATTGAGCCATCCTCACCATCGCTTCATAAATAGAAGAGTCACCATGCGGGTGATACTTACCCATGACATCCCCTGTGATACGAGCTGATTTCTTGTGAGGCTTCTCAGGTGTCACGCCCAGCTCATTCATACCATAGAGAATCCGACGGTGAACTGGCTTTAGACCATCACGAACATCTGGAAGTGCCCGAGCCACGATAACGCTCATCGCGTAATCAATGAAACTAGTCTTCATTTCACTAGTCAGATTAACATTTACTAAGTTTCTGTCTTGCATTAAAAAATGCCTTTCTTTCATATTAAACTATCCTATATTATACCACATTTTCTTTAATTTTTCAGTATTTTGAACTGTTTGTAAAAACGTTTACATCACCAGATATACAAGTTGACCGTGACAAAATATGGCAAAAGTGGTAGAATGAATGTGTACGGGAAATATTCCCTAAAAAAATAAGGAGATGTTTAGAAATGACTGCTACTAAACAACATAAAAAAGTCATCCTTGTCGGTGACGGTGCCGTAGGTTCATCTTACGCTTTCGCGCTTGTTAACCAAGGAATTGCACAAGAGCTTGGAATTATCGAAATTCCACAATTACACGAAAAAGCTGTAGGTGATGCGCTTGACCTTAGCCACGCCCTTGCCTTCACTTCACCTAAAAAGATCTACGCAGCTCAATACTCTGACTGTGCAGACGCTGACCTTGTTGTTATCACTGCGGGTGCGCCTCAAAAACCAGGTGAAACTCGTCTTGACCTCGTTGGTAAAAACCTTGCCATCAACAAATCAATCGTAACACAAGTTGTTGAATCAGGTTTCGATGGTATCTTCCTTGTTGCTGCTAACCCAGTTGACGTTTTGACTTATTCAACTTGGAAATTCTCAGGCTTCCCTAAAGAACGCGTTATCGGTTCAGGTACTTCACTTGACTCAGCTCGTTTCCGTCAAGCACTTGCTGAAAAATTGGATGTTGATGCTCGTTCAGTCCACGCCTACATCATGGGTGAGCACGGTGATTCAGAATTCGCTGTTTGGTCACATGCAAACATCGCAGGTGTAAACCTTGAAGAATTCCTTAAAGATACTCAAAATGTTCAAGAGTCTGAATTGATCGAATTGTTCGAAGGTGTTCGTGATGCTGCTTACACAATCATCAACAAGAAAGGCGCTACATACTACGGTATCGCTGTAGCCCTTGCTCGTATCACAAAAGCTATCCTTGACGATGAAAATGCCGTACTTCCACTTTCAGTCTTCCAAGAGGGCCAATACGGTGTGAAAGATGTCTTCATCGGTCAACCAGCAGTTGTTGGTGCACACGGTATCGTTCGTCCAGTGAATATCCCATTGAACGATGCAGAAACTCAAAAAATGCAAGCATCTGCTAAAGAATTGCAAGCAATTATTGACGAAGCATGGAAGAATCCAGAATTCCAAGAAGCATCTAAAAACTAATCAGAAAAAACATCTCCTGATAAAAGGGGATGTTTTTTTGTTTTATGTGGATCTGTCGGCAAAAATATCAATCAAATAAGGAACAATCAGCTCCCCCTCTAAGTCCTCCAAAGAAGAAAGCCAAATAAAGTCTGTATGCTCTTCCGGATCCAATAGGATATCGCGCTGATCTATAATCCTAGCCCCATAAACCAAGCGTGTAAAAACAGTATTTTTACTTGTGTCAAACTGACTATCTTCATGAATAATCTTATCAATTCGAATCTTTTGATTAACCTCTTCCATAGCCTCGCGTAGAGCTGCTTCTCTGGGTAGTTCGTTCTCTTCTACGCTTCCGCCAGGAATATCCCAATAGCATGGATAAACATTAGGAAGGCCGCGCTTTATTTTTGAGCGTTTGATAAGTAAATACTGCCCATTCTTCTCAATCAAGGTATGGGCGATTAACTTCACCACCATAGTTGTCTCCTCTCTTAGAAAACAAAAAAGGACTCTCTCGAGTCCAAGCTTCAGTCATCCACCCTGAGAGAATCGAACTCCCATCTCAAGAACCGGAATCTTACGTGATATCCATTACACTAAGGGTGGCAACTTATTTATTATAACCAATTTTTCACAAAAAAACAAGTCTAAATGTCTCCTTTTATAAAATTCTTAATGTAGATCAAATCAAAAAGATTAACCCTCAAAGAAAGTTAATCTTTTTAATCCCTTATTTCTTTTCAATATGATCCGCTAGTTCTTCTTGGGCTTTTTTGTTAGATTCTAAGGTTTTTTCTTGCCATTTCTTCTTAGCTTCTTCATATTCTTTGGTCGTTACAATCTCACTTCTGAGCTTCGTATATTTAAAGTTGAAGCCAGATCCCTTGATTCCAACGAGTGAATAGGCACGACTGAAAGGTTTGGACTTACTTACAGAAGGACTACCGCCTCCTGAAATAGTCGGCATGATAATCCCACTATCAAGCAACCAAGCTTGTGCATCCGCATATTTTTCATAGCGAACTTTCACATCTGTCGTTTCAGCATTTGCCTCTTCCAACATCTTATTATAAGTGTCCAAGCCCAGCTCTTTCATCTTGTCCATATCTTGGCCTGGCTCAAAACCAAAGTTTTGCAAGCTAGCACCATTATTTACATTTAGAGTATCTAAGTAGGTAGATGGGTCTTGATAGTCAGCTGACCAGCCTCCTGTATAGAAGTCATAGTCCTTTTGAGCTGCAGTATTTGCAAAATAGGTGATGTTGTTCAAATCATCCACACTAATCTTCTGCAGGTCAATCACTACATTTTCTGCACCCAAGGTTGATTCAATTGATTGTTTTACTGAACTTGCCCATTGGATACTCACCTTGTCAGCCTGGTCTACAGGAAGGTCTAAATGGATTGGGAATTGAACTCCCTTAGGCTCTAAAGCTTCCTTAGCTTTAGCAAATCTTGCCTTGGCTTTTTCTGGATTATAATAAGCATCTTGAGCATCTGTCAGGTCGATATTCGCCCATTCTGCACCATAATTCACTAATTTAGAAGCAACAACTTGGCCAAAGGTTTGATCGCCAATTTGAACAAATGTTGGAGGAACAAGCGTATTTCTCAACAGCTTGGTAGCTCCATCTTTACCATTACTTTGCGCACCATAAGAAGTCCGGTCAAGGGCAAAATTGACGGCCTGACGGAAGTCCTTATTTAAAACTGCTTCTTTTGTTGCATTCTTTTGATCATCACTTGTTTTGGAAGTGTGATTGTAAGACTGACGGTTGAAGTTGAAATTAAAGTAATATGAGGTCGCATCCTGTGGGCTATAAAGGATATTATCTGCATATTTCTTTTTAACTGCCGCAAATCCTGAAGTATTCGGATAGAGGCGAGCACCACTATAAGCACCATCACTGAAGTTGCGAATTAAAGATTCTTGGTCTGATCCATCATAGTAGGTTAATTTAACATGTTCTAGACTGACCTTGTCTTTATCGTAATAATTTGGATTTTTAACAAATTCCATAGAAGACTTAGAGGTCAAGGATTTCAAAAGGAAAGGACCGTTGTAAAGAATACTTGATGGATCAACAGAACCAAAATCTTTTCCTTTAGATTTCAAAAATTCTTCATTGACAGGGAACAAGATATTATTCGTCGTTTTAGAGTTCCAATAAGGCTCTGGGCGTGTCAGCGTGTATTGAACCGTATAATCATCCACTGCCTTTACTCCGACTTTGGAGAAGTCTTTTTCATCACCTTTGACATAGGCATCCAAGCCGCTAATCGAGTCCTGAATCAGGTAAAGGGCTTCAGACTTCTGGTCAGCCACATATTTAAGTCCAGTCACAAAGTCTTGAGCTTTCACACTTGTAACTTCTTCACCATCAACATTGAACCACTTAGCATCCTTACGAAGCTTATATGTGTAAGTCAGGCCGTCTTGAGAAACTGTCCATGATTCTGCAAGAGAAGGAACTAGATTTCCATATTCATCATTTTCCAAAAGACCATCTACAAGGTTTGTAATAACGTCTGATGTAGTTGCACGGTTAGTGGTCAGGTAGTTCAAGCTATCTGGATCGCTGGCATAAACATAAGAATATGTAGTTGTGCTGGATGAGGATTTGCCACATGCTGACAAGAATACTCCTGCACTAAGTACCACTCCAGTAGCTAAAAGCATTTTTGATACTTTCATAAATACACCTCCAAAAATTGAGAGAAGTCTAAGAATAAGAGGATTGGAAACAAAGATAGACCCTTATTTTATTTAGTATTCACTCAGTCCAATTTCTATGTTACATTTTATAACATAAACTATTATACCAAAATTATGATGAAAAGTAAATAGAAGAATCAGAGAGTAATTATGGAAAATTTCTGAAAACTGCCTCCAACCAATCCAATTGACAAATATACAGATTAAGCATATAATAAACTCAATGTAAACAAACGAGGAAATCACCGTGAATTCTAATTATATTACTCGCCTCAAGCGCTCTGAAGGTCAGTTGAGAGGCATTCAAAAAATGATTGAAGAAGACAGGGAATGTTCAGATATTCTCACACAGTTATTTGCCGTCCGCTCCAGCGTTGATCGTGTGATTGAGATGGTTATTACTGAGAATTTAACGGATTGCCTAGAAAATCCATCAGATGATCCGAAAAAACAAAGGGAAAGAATAGGGAAGGCTATTCATTTTCTGGTAAATCGAAAATAAGAAGGAGAGAAAAAAAGGATTCAAGCAACGACTTGAATCCTTTTTATCTTTTATTCCGTCTCTCCAGACCAAGCGTTCATGCCACCTGATACGTTGGTCACATCAAAGCCCTGCATGGTAAGAAATTGGCAAGCAGTCGCTGAACGTGCACCTCCTTGGCAAATGACATAGTATTTGTAGTCAGGATCCAGCTTTTTATAGCCAGTTTCCAACTCACTAAGCGGAAGATTTCCAGCATTTGGGATATGACCCGCTTGAAATTCATGTCTTTCGCGCACATCTACGATGGCCAATTTTTCAGATTGATACTGCTTTTCTAAGTCAGCCACTGATATAGTTTTCATTTTTCTACTCCTTCTGGTTTTACCATTTTATACAAAGCATAAGCTCCGTCTAGATTTTTCACTGCAAATCCTGCTTGTTTTAAGATTCGCTCGGCAATATAGCTGCGCAGACCGCTGTGGCAGCTCACGATATATTCTTCTTCCTTATCCAGCTCAGCCAAGCGTTCTCTGAGTTCATTCAGAGGAATATGGACTGTCTTGTCCGCCTTTAAGCGTCCTTGCTTAAATTCATTGAGCGTCCGAACATCTAAAAAGACTTTCCCGCTTGCCAACTCGTCTTCCAGCTGGTGCCATTGGATATTTTCACTCAAGCCTTCCGCTAGATTCATAGCTGCATAGCCCAGCATATTGACCAGATCCTTGGCTGAGCCAAAAGGTGGTGCATAGGTGAACTCCAGCTCTGGCAAATCAAAAATCGTGAGATTGCCCTTGATAGCTGTCGACAGAATATCAATCCGCTTATCAACGCCTTTTTTGCCCACACCTTGAGCACCATAGATTTTTCCAGTTTTTGGCTCAAAGAGCAATTTCAAGGTCAAGTCAGTCGCACCTGGATAGTAGCCTGCATGATCCTTACCGCTGACATGAATCGCTTGATAAGGCAGCTGATTTTGCTGAAGGAAACGCTCGTTCAGGCCTGTGGAAGCGGCTGTCATATCAAAGATACGCACAATAGCCGTACCAATGCTTCCCTTATTCTTCCGCTCCAAGCCAGCAATAACATCTGCTACCTGACGACCTTGTCGATTAGCAGGCGAAGCTAGGGCAATCAGGGCATCTTCACCAGTGATTTCCTGCTTGACAAGGATAGCATCGCCGACTGCAAAAATATCTTTCTGGCTTGTTTCATAATGCTCGTCGACCAAGATGCCCCCACGAAGACCAGTTTCAATCCCTGCTGCCTTAGCCAAGCTATTTTCAGGCTGGACCCCGACAGAGAGAATGGTCACATCTGAAGCCAATTTTTGACCATCTTCCAAGACGATTATTTTGCCATTTTCTTCGAAGCGAGTAGCTGACTGGGAAGTAATGACCTTCACTCCCTTGTCCGCTAATTCAGCTTGGACAAAAGCTGCCATTTCCTCATCCAGCGGTGGCAAAACATGCGGCGCTTTTTCTACGATTGTTACATTCAAGCCACGCTTGCGTAGATTTTCAGCCGTTTCCAGACCGATAAATCCAGCACCTACGACAACAGCCTCTTGTGGCTCTTTATCCAAGGCTAACATGATCTGATCCAAGTCTGGAACATTGCGCAAAGTGAATACATTATTTGCTTCTGAAAGTCCTTCAATCTCAGGAATAAAAGGCTTCGCCCCCGGTGAAAGAATCAGCTTGTCATACTGCTCTGTGAACTCTGAACCGTCATGAGCCACCGTCACCGTATGATCTTCAGGCGAAATTTTCACCACCTCATGAAAAGGTCGCACATCCAAGTTAAAACGCGCCTTGAGACTTTCAGGTGTTTGAACCAAGAGAGCATCTCGCTCAGCAATTTCACCAGAAATATAATAAGGCAGACCGCAGTTCGCAAAAGATACAAAAGGACCTTTTTCAAAAATCACAATTTCAGCATCTTCCATCATCCGTCTTAAACGTGTTGCCGCAGACATACCGCCTGCAACTCCACCAACGATAATAATTTTCATTGTTTAACCCCTTCTACTTAATGGTTTTCCCTGTCCAAGCGCTCATACCACCGCGGACATTGACAACATCATAGCCCTTTTTCTTCAGCTTTTTCGCTGCCATCTTGCTCCGCACGCCTGAATGGCAAATAACGTAAATCGTCTCCTTTTTAGCTGGAGCAAATTGACCAATTTGGCTCAAAGGAATATTCTGGGCCTCTTTGATATGTCCTCTACGAAATTCGGATGGTGTCCGTACATCAATTAGTTGGATATTGGACTTCAATCGCTTCTCCAACTCATCCGTTGAAATACTATCTATTTTTGTAAAAAAATGAAACATATTTTTTCTCCTTTATACCCCTATAGGGTATATTAAAACACTAAGAAGAGAAAATGTCAAGGAAACGATTTCAATTTTTACCAAAAATAAAAATCCCGATCTTGAGACAGGGATTTTTATCAATAATGAATTATTTCGCAATTGGATACACTGATACTTGTTTCTTATCGCGACCTTTACGTTCAAAGCGTACTACACCTTCAACTTTTGCGAACAATGTATCGTCTCCACCACGGCCAACGTTAACACCTGGGTAGA